>NZ_JAEHFP010000066.1 GCF_016446475.1 Paracoccus binzhouensis
CAGCTCAGTCAGCCGCCGCCCAACTGTCCCCACTGCCGTAGGAAGTGGCGAAAAATACTCAACAAACTTCTGCCAAAGTAGTGCTAGGCTCCAGACACATTGATTCCAGAGCCAGAAGATGACCAACTGCAAGAGGCTTTCGACGAAACCAGTCGCTTGCCGCCGGGCCATGCCGAACAAAACCTTCATCCTCAGGCACGTCCGGATCGCGGTATCGCTGCAGGTCTGCTGTCGGCCACGCCTGCCTGTCGGCGTGGCCTTCCAAGTCATGGCGGGATCGAACCGGATTGTCAGCAAGCCGCGGCGCTTGAGCACCTCGTTATAGGCCGACCCGTTCCCGGTCTTGCAGGCCGGGGCGTCGCTCTGCTCATGCCGCCCAGTTACCACCTTGGTTGCAAAAGTGGAATCCAGAACAGGATTTGTGCAACAGAGCCTTCAAAACCGCTGTTCCCGACGTGGGGCCGCCGGCCGATCCAGCCTTCTGCCCTGGCGATCATAGGTATCCAGGTTGCGGGAAATCGCCGTGATTTCCGCGACCTGACGTTTCGCCGCCGCGATGCCCTCGCGCGCGGATCCGGCCAGCGCCCGGATCGCCTGCAGGGCTTCAGCGCATGCCTCGACCTCGTCTTTCGGCAGGCCTCCGGAAGCGATCAGCTTCTCGAATCGCTGCATCTTTCCCAAGGCAAGATCGGCCTCGGACGAGATCAGGTGCCGTCTCGCCTGGTCGAGCAGCAACAACGCTTCAGCCATCCCGCTGCCCCGTTCTGGAAAGGAAGTTCATGTCCATGCGCCGGCTCATGGCTTCGGCATAGGCGTCGTTCATGAGGCTGGAGAATTGCGATTCGCCGATGCCGCCACCGAACTCGCCCTGCGATTCGCGTGGCCCGGCATATTTCAGCATTTCCGAAAGAAAGGCCTGCTCAAGGCCGTCCGAAAGTTCGCGCCTTGCGCTTGGGCTGCCCGGACTGCCAGCCGTGATCGAGGATATATCCAAGGCTTCGTTTTCCTTTCATTAAAGTTTTCCCGACATCCGACTTTACGCGGCATCGGTAAATATTTGGTAATCCTGTTGTGGCATCGTCCGATCCGTTCGTGCCAGGCAAGAGGTGAGGGAAGCGGATGGAAATTGCGAGCCGGCAGGCCGGCGCTTCGATGATCGGCCTGCAATTGGCGGAAACGGGCAGGGCGTCCCACACCCGAGGGGGCGAGTTTTTCGAGTTGCTCGATCCGCCGCCCATCGCGGAAGCCGTGCAGGATGGCGAGTCTGAGCTGCCATTGTCGGAACGGGATGACGCCGATGCTTCGACGGAACCGGACGATGGGGCTTCGGTGGCCTGCATTCCGACCGCAGCGACGGCCGGGACCGATCCGCCTGCTGCGCCGGAGCCGAAGGGGGATCCGGGTCTTGCCGGCGAGGATTCTCGCCTGGGCAGTCGCGCTTCCGTCCCCCCGAAGGAGCGCAGGGATGCGCAAGGCAGCCCGCAGCCGCCGGGCTTCGATTCTGCTCTTGGCGGGACCGTCGGCGAGGCGCCGGACATGGAGAATCGGAGCCAGCCGCGCCCGGATGGCGGGAATGCCGAGGACCTTGGTGAGGCGCATCCGCAGGCGGTCGTCGAGGCGAAGCGGCGGCCGGGGCTGGGGGCGGGACACGATGTCCCTCTTCGGGACAGGGGCGATCCGGCCGGGACCGAGGATCCTGCGGTTTCCACCATGCTTGCGGAGGATTTTCAGGACAGGCTTGCGGATGGTGGTGAGCGCATGCTCGATGCCGCGGGTCCGGATCAGGGCACCGTCAGCGTGTCGGTGCTGAGCGGGCGGGCACATCCGGCGGACCTGGCGCATGGCTTGCCGGACCGGCCGCATTTCAGGGCTACGGCCGCCGATGCGCAGAATGTCCTGGGCCAGATATCCGACAGGCTGGCCGAGGGGCATGAGGATGTCGTCGAAATCACGCTGTCCCCCGAGGAACTGGGCAAGGTCCGCCTGGTGATCTCCGCCGGAGAGAAGCCCTCGGTCGCCGTCCATGCCGAGCGCCAGGAAACCTTCGACCTGCTGCGGCGAAACGTCGACGCCTTGCAGAAAGAACTGCGCGAGGCCGGCCTGCTCGGCGCGGATGTCTCCTTCTCGGGCGGCGGTGAGCGTCGCGAGCGGCACGCCGCAGCGACGGGCAGCAGCGCAAATGCCAGCCGTGGGCCCGAAACGGGTTTTCTTGCGGCCGCTGCCGCGCCGGCGGCACGACCGGGCATGGGCCGGCAGATCGACATCAGAATCTAGGGGATGAGCACTTGACCAGCATAACCAGCACATCCGGCCTGGGCTTGCCGACCAGCCAGCCGTCGGTGTCTTCCGGCGCGACACAGTCCGAGGCCGCGAGCCAGTTCGAAACCTTTCTCAAGATGCTGACCACGCAGATCAAGAACCAGGATCCGCTGAACCCGATGGAGGGGACCGAGTTCGCCGTGCAGCTCGCGACCTTCTCGGGGGTGGAGCAGCAGGTGCAGACGAACCTGCTGCTTCAGCAACTGCTGCAGGGCACGGGCGGCGGCGAGCTGGGCCAGCTCTCCGGCTGGATCGGCCGCGAGGTGCGCACCAGCGCGCCGGTCCGGTTCGATCGCTCGCCCCTGACCCTGCAGATCGAAGGCGTGGCGAATGCCGAGGCCATGACCCTGGTCACGCTGGACGAGCAGGGCAACGAGGTGCTGCGGGACAGCATCGGCCTGGGCTCGGGCGAGGTGGACTGGCAGGGTCGGCGCGCGGATGGCGAGTTGCTTCCGCCCGGCTTCTACAGTTTCCGCGTCGAGGCGACGAAGGGCGCCGAGATCCTGTCGACACAGGATGTCGGGGCCTATACCCGGGTCACCGGGGTCGAGCTTGTCGCCGACGGTGCGCGCCTGGTACTTGCCGGGGGTGGCTCGGCCACGGTCGATGAAATCGACGCCTTGCGGGAATAGGGTGCGAAAAGCCCGGCTTTGGCCCCGGGGAAACCCGCAGGCCGGGCGGGCGATCTGGCCGGATGCGGCTAGCTGGCCCATGATGCCGCCCAAGGATGATCGCGGCGCGGTCGGATATTGGTGCCGGTCCTGGCTGGAATCCGTGCGACAGGCTGTGAAAAATTTACAAACCGCATGAGAATCCCGTCAATTATTTTACAAAATTATCCTTTTTAAAAAACAGTTTACTGGAAGTGGAAAATCATATTAACATCCCGGCAATCGGGGCTCCGACGCCCGGTTGCGGCACTTTGAGGAGAGTGCGGGCGCCCGGAACCCACCGCATCGCGAGTAGAGGAGGCCCGCCATGTCCGTTGAAAATGTTGCGAAACACCCCATCCCGGCCGGTTTTGAGAAAGCCCATCTGCAGCCGGCGGATTATGCCCGCCTGTATGCCGAATCGCTTTCGGATCCGGACGGGTTCTGGGGCCGGGAAGGCAAGCGCCTCGACTGGATTCACCCCTACAGCACGGTGAAGAACACCGACTTCACCATGGGCAAGGTCTCGATCAAGTGGTTCGAGGACGGGATCCTCAACGCCTCGGTCAACTGCATCGACCGGCACCTGCCCAAGCGCGCCGAGCAGACAGCGATCATCTTCGAGCCGGACGATCCGCAGGCGCCGGCCCGCCATATCACCTATGCCGAGCTTTCGGAAAAGGTGAACCGCATGGCCAATGTCCTGCTCAGCCAGGGGGTGATGCGCGGCGACCGGGTGGTGATCTACCTGCCGATGATCCCCGAGGCGGCCTATGCCATGCTGGCCTGCGCGCGGATCGGCGCCATCCATTCCATCGTCTTTGCCGGCTTCTCTCCCGACGCGCTGGCGAACCGCATCAACGATTGCGGCGCCAAGCTGGTGATCACCGCCGACACCGCGCCGCGCGGCGGCCGGCGCACGGCGCTGAAATCCAATACCGATGCGGCGCTGCTGCATTGCTCGGACCGGGTGCGCTGCCTGGTCATCAAGCATACCGGCGACCAGACCACCTGGATCGACGGCCGCGACGTGGACGTGCTGGCGATGATGGAGCAGGTGAGCCCGGAATGCCCGCCGCGCCCGATGGGGGCCGAGGATCCGCTGTTCATCCTCTACACTTCGGGCTCGACCGGCAAGCCCAAGGGCGTGGTGCATTCCACCGGCGGCTACCTGCTTTTCGCGGCGATGACGCATCAATACGTCTTCGACTACCAGGACGGCGACATCTTCTGGTGCACTGCCGACGTGGGCTGGGTCACCGGCCACAGCTACATCGTCTACGGCCCGCTGGCCAACGGCGCCACCACGCTGATGTTCGAGGGCGTGCCGACCTGGCCCGATGCCGGCCGCTTCTGGGCCGTGTGCGAGAAGCACCGGGTCAACCAGTTCTACACGGCGCCAACCGCGATCCGCGCGCTGATGGGGCAGGGGCCGGAATGGGTCGACAAGCACGACCTGTCCAGCCTGCGGGTGCTTGGCACGGTGGGTGAGCCGATCAACCCCGAGGCCTGGGTCTGGTATGACAAGCATGTCGGCAAGGGCCGCTGCCCGATCGTCGATACCTGGTGGCAGACCGAGACCGGCGGCCACATGATCACCTCGATCCCCGGCGCCGTCGAGACCAAGCCGGGCTCGGCCACGCTGCCCTTCTTCGGCGTCAGGCCGGTGGTGCTGGACGCCGCGACCGGCGCCGTGCAGGAGGGCAACCCGGCCGAGGGCGTGCTGTGCATCGCCGACAGCTGGCCGGGGCAGATGCGCACCGTCTGGGGCGACCACCAGCGCTTCATGGAGACCTATTTCCAGCAATATCCCGGCTATTACTTCACCGGCGACGGCTGCCGCCGCGACGAGGACGGCTATTACTGGATCACCGGCCGCGTCGATGACGTGATCAACGTCTCGGGCCACCGCATGGGCACGGCCGAGGTCGAAAGCGCGCTGGTCGCGCATGAGAAGGTCGCCGAGGCGGCGGTGGTCGGCTATCCGCATCCGCTGAAGGGGCAGGGCATCTATGCCTATGTCACGCTGATGAACGGGGTCGAGCCCAGCGACGAGCTGCGCGCCGACCTGGAGAAATGGGTGCGCACCGAGATCGGGCCCATCGCCAAGCCGGACCTGATCCAATGGGCGCCCGGCCTGCCCAAGACCCGCTCGGGCAAGATCATGCGCCGCATCCTGCGCAAGATCGCCGAGGACGATTTCGGCGCCCTGGGCGACATCTCGACGCTGGCCGATCCCGGCGTCGTCGACGAGCTGATCGAAAACCGGATGAACCGGGGCTGACGATCGCCCGCCGCCGCGGAGCGAGCCTTCCGCGGCGGCGCCCGGTCCCCGAGCGGGGACCATATCAAGGGGGAGACGCCGCGCCCGGACGATCATCGCCGGGCCCGGCGAAGGAAAGACCGCCCGCGGGGCGGATACCGGCATCGGGGAAGGGCACGGCCTTCCGCCCGTTCTTTCGACCGCGCGTCGAAAGGGCCCTGTCCCTGCATGCCCAGCATCTGCCAGCCGAGGGTTGGCATCATGGGGAGGAACCATATGGCCTATAACCAGACGGATATCGCATCGGTGCGCTCGCGTCCGATGACGCGGGAGGAGAAGAAGGTGATCCTTGCTTCTTCCGCGGGCACCATCTTCGAATGGTATGACTTCTACCTTTACGGGTCGCTCGCGGCAATCATCGGCGCGCAGTTCTTCACCGCCTTTCCCGAGGCGACGCGCAACGTCTTCGCCCTGCTGGCCTTTGCCGCAGGCTTCATCGTGCGGCCATTCGGCGCGCTGGTCTTCGGCGCCATGGGCGACCTGATCGGGCGCAAATACACCTTCCTTGCCACGATCCTGATCATGGGCTGCTCGACCTTCCTGGTCGGCCTGCTGCCCAGCTACAACAGCTGGGGCGTCGCGGCGCCGATCATCCTGATCGCGTTGCGCATGGCGCAGGGCCTGGCGCTGGGTGGCGAATACGGCGGCGCCGCCGTCTACGTGGCCGAGCACGCGCCCCAGGGGCAGCGCGGCTACTTCACCGCCTTCATCCAGACCACCGCCACGCTGGGCCTGCTGCTGTCGCTGATCGTGATCCTGCTGGTGCAGGGTTATGTGAACGGCAACTGGGAGCCGACCCCGGTTCTGGACGCCGCCGGCCAGGCGGTGCTGAACCCCGACGGCACGGCCAAGATGATCAAGGCCTTCGACCTCTGGGGCTGGCGCATCCCGTTCCTGGGCTCGATCTTCCTGCTGCTGATCTCGCTCTACATCCGGCTGCAGATGAACGAGAGCCCGGCCTTCAAGAAGATGAAGGAAGAGGGCGCGCAGTCCAAGGCGCCGCTGCGCGAGGCCTTCGGCACCTGGAAGAACGGCAAGATCGCCCTGATCGCGCTGCTGGGCCTGACGGCGGGGCAGGCGGTGGTCTGGTATTCGGGCCAGTTCTATGCGCTGTTCTTCATCCAGAACGTGATCAAGGTGGACAGCTTCTCGGCCAACGTCTTCGTGGCCTGGTCGCTGATCCTGGGCACCGGCGGCTTCCTGTTCTTCGGCGCGCTGTCGGACAAGATCGGCCGCAAGCCGATCATCCTGGGCGGCTGCCTGCTGGCGGCGCTGACCTACTTCCCGGTGTTCCACGCCCTGACCAAGACGGCGAACCCGGCGCTTTACGCGGCGCAGCAGACGGCGGTGACGGTGACGGCGGACCTGGACACCTGTTCGTTCCAGTTCAACCCGACCGGCACCGCCAAGTTCACCTCGCCCTGCGACATCGCCAAGGCGATGCTGGCCAAGTCCTCGGTGAACTATGAAACCGTCGCGGGCCCGGCCGGCAGCAATGCCGAGATCAAGATCGGCGACACGGCGATCGCATCCTACGACGCGGCCGCCCTGTCGGGCGAGGAACTGGCCACCGCCAAGGCCGGCTTCGAAAAATCGGTGAACGACGCCCTAAACGCGGCCGGCTATCCGCTGGTGGCCGAGAAGAACGACACTGTGGCCAAGGCGAACCACTTCCTCGACATCTTCACCGGGCAGAAGCTGATGATCATCGTCATCCTGACCTATCTGATCCTGCTGGTGACGATGGTCTATGGCCCGATCGCGGCGATGCTGGTCGAGCTGTTCCCGACCCGCATCCGCTATTCCGGCCTGTCGCTGCCCTATCACATCGGCAACGGCTGGTTCGGCGGGCTGCTGCCGGCGACCGCCTTCGCCATCTCGGCGCAGTCGGGCAACATCTATGCCGGCCTGTGGTATGCCATCGCGGTGGCGGTGATGACGGTGGTGATCGGCGCGCTGTTCGTGCCGGGCGGCACCCACAAGAAGGACATCTTCGCCGATTGATCCATCTGGCCGCGGGCGGTGCTGCGATCTGCCCGGCCATGCTGTGACGATGGCGGCCGCGTCCCTGCGACGCGGCCGCTCTTTCCCCCCCGAGAGGTCAGCCATGGCCAGGATCCTTGTGGTCGAGGATGAGGACAATATCGCCGTCGTGCTGGACTTCCTGCTGACGCGCGAGGGCCACAGCCATGACCGTCTGGCGACAGGGGCCGGCGCGGTGGCGCGCATCCGCGACATGCGGCCGGACCTGGTGCTGCTCGACGTGATGCTGCCCGATGTTTCGGGCTACCAGATCATGCAGGAGCTTCGCGCCGACCCGGCGCTGCAGGCCGTGCGGGTGCTGATGATGACCGCCCGCGGCTCGGTGGTCGAGCGGCGCAAGGGGCTGGCCATGGGCGCCGACGGCTTCATCGCCAAGCCCTTCGAACTGGCCGAGCTGCGCGCGGAAATGGCCCGACTGCTGGCCGCGCCCTGCTGATCCGCCGATCCGCCGCGACATTTTCGCCCTGCCGCGCGCAGGCGGTTGCCCCGGCCCGGCCGATCTCTATCGTTCTTGCCGCGACAGCAGGAAAGGAAGGCCGCATGACCGACCACTACCAGGCCCTGATGGACCGTTGCGCCGGCCTGCCGCCGCTGCGCACCGCCGTCGTCCATCCCGTGCAGCCCAAGGTGTTCGAGGCCCTGGCCGATGCGGTCAGCGCCGGGCTGATCGAGCCGGTGCTGATCGGTCCCGCCGCCCGCATCGCCGCCGCCCTGGCCGAGGCCGGCCAGCCCCCCGACGCCCACGAGATCGTGGATACCGAGCACAGCCACGCCGCCGCCGCCCGTGCGGCGCAGATGGCGGCGGCCGGGCAGGTCGGGGCGATCATGAAGGGCTCGCTGCATTCCGACGAGCTGATGGGCGCCGTGATCCACCCGCAATGCGGGCTGCGGACCGAGCGGCGGATCAGCCACGCCTTCCTGATGCTGACCGAGGATTATCCGCGCCCCTTCATCATCACCGACGCGGCGGTGAACATCGCGCCGGACCTGTCGATCAAGGCCGACATCGTGCAGAACGCCATCGGGCTCTGGCGCGTGCTCTGGGGCCCGGCCCGGCCCAATGTCGCGATCCTGGCTGCGGTCGAGACGGTCAACCCCAAGATGCAGGCCACGCTGGACGCCGCCGCGCTTTGCAAGATGGCCGATCGCGGCCAGATCGCCGATGCGGTGCTGGACGGGCCGCTGGCCTTCGACAACGCCATCAGCGCCGCCGCGGCGCGCGAAAAGGGCATCGTGTCCCCCGTCGCGGGCCAGGCGGACATCCTGCTGGTGCCTGACATCGAATCCGGCAACATCCTGGCCAAGCAGATGATCTTCCTGGGCGGCGCCGATGCGGCGGGGATCGTGCTGGGCGCGCGGGTGCCGGTCGTCCTGACCAGCCGGGCCGATTCCGTGCGGGCGCGGCTTCTGTCCTGCGCGCTGGCGGTGCTGATGGCCGATGCCCGCGCCAGGGGGCTGGTGAAATGATCCCGACGATCCTGACCCTGAATGCCGGGTCGTCCAGCCTCAAGTTCCGGGTCTTCGCCCATGACGGGCTTGTCTTGCTAGCGCGGGGCGCGGTCAGCCGCATTGGCGGCGAAGCCGAGCTGCGCGCCGCGCTGACCGACGGGCCCGAGACGCGGCTGGCCTTGCCGCCCGGCTCGGATCATGCCGCCGCCCTGCAGGCGCTGCTGGATTTCATCGACGCGCATGACGACGGCTGGCGGATGCGGGCGGTCGTGCATCGCATCGTGCATGGCGGCACGAAATACACCCGCTCGACCCTGATCACGCCGCAGGTGCTGCAGGACCTGCGGGCGCTGATCCCGCTGGCGCCGCTGCACCAGCCGCACAACCTGGCCGCCATCGCCGCCTCGCGCCGGCTGGTGGGCGAGGTGCCGGACGTGGCCTGCTTCGACACCGCCTTCCATGCCGGCCGAGACCCGCTCTTCACGCATTTCGCCTTGCCGCCCGACTATTACGACAAGGGCATCCGCCGCTACGGCTTTCACGGCCTGTCCTATCAATGGCTCGCGCATGTGCTGGCCGAGGAACATCCGGCCCTGCATGAGGGCCGGGTGATCGCCGCGCATCTGGGCAACGGCGCCAGCCTTTGCGCGATGCGCAAGGGGCGCAGCGTCGATACCACCATGGGCATGACGGCGGTGGACGGGGTGCCGATGGGCACGCGCTCGGGCGCCGTCGATCCCGGCGCGATCCTGCTGATGCAGCGCAGCTTCGGCCTGCGGGTCGAGGAGATCGAGGAGCTGATCTACAACCGCTCGGGCTTGCTGGGCCTGTCGGGCAAGTCGAACGATGTCGCGGCCCTGCTGGCGGACGGGACGCCCGAGTCGCGCTTTGCCCTGGACTATTTCGCGCTGAAATGCGCCCAGGCGGCCGCGGCGCTGGCGGTGTCGCTGGGCGGGATCGACGCCATGGTCTTCACCGGCGGCATCGGCGAGAACGCCGCGTCGGTGCGCGAGGCGATCCTGCGCCGCATGGCCCCGCTGGGCCGGTTCGAAGTGCTGGTGATCCCTGCCAACGAGGAGCGGATGATGGCCATGGAGGCCGTCGCGCTGAGTCGGACGGCCGCCTGAACGCGGCGGGCGCTCGGGCTCTCACCCGGCCGTCAGGGTATCGCGGCACATCCCGGCCATGGCCGCGGCAGGAGGCAGCGACCCGGCTCCGGTTCTCACCGCTCCAGCACGTAGCGGCCCGGCGTGTCCTCCGCCGCCGGCTCGCCGCGCTTGCGCTGGCCGAGTGCCGGTGGCGCGATGCGCTTGGCCGAGGAATGCCGCGCCAGCCAGTCGGTCCAGGCGCTCCACCACGAGCCTTCGCGCAGTTCCGCCGCCTCCAGCCATTGCCCGGCGGCCAGGCAGACGCCGTCGGCGGGCTTCTCGGCCAGGCGGTAATGCGTGCCGGGGCGGCCGGGCGGGCAGACGATCCCGACATTGTGCCCGCCGCTCGCCAGTACGAAGGTCAGCTCGGTATCGGTCAGGTAATGGATCTTGTAGACCGATTGCCACGGCGCGACATGGTCGTATTCGGTGCCCACCGCAAAGATCGGCACCCGCAGGTTCTGCACCGCCAGCGGATGGCCGTCGGCCAGCAGCTTGCCGCTGGCCAGGGCGTTTTCCAGATAGAGCCAGCGCAGGTATTCGGCATGCATGCGATAGGGCATCCGCGTCGCATCCGCGTTCCAGGCCATCATGTCGGTCATCGGCTCGCGCTCGCCCATCAGGTAGTCGTGGACCAGGCGCGACCAGACCAGGTCGTTGCTGCGCAGCAGCTGGAAGGCCCCGGCCATCTGGTTCGAGGACAGGTAGCCGCGCTGCCACATCATGCTTTCCAGCATGTGCAGCTGGTCGTGGTCGATGAACAGCGCCAGTTCGCCCGGCTCGGTGAAGTCGGTCTGCGCCGTCAGCAACGAGACGCTGGCCAGCCGGTCGTCGCCGCGCCCGGCCATCGCCGCGGCGGCGATGGTCAGCAGCGTGCCGCCCAGGCAGTAGCCGGCGGCATGGATCCCGCGCCCCGGCAGGATCCCCGAGATCGCCTCGATCGCCGTCATCACGCCGAGCTTGCGGTAATCCTCCAGCGTCAGGTCGCGGTCCTCGGAGGTGGGATTGTGCCACGAGATGCAGAACACCGTATGCCCGGCCGCGACCAGGTGGCGGATCAGCGAATGTTCGGGCGCGAGGTCCAGGATATAGTATTTCATGATCCAGGCCGGGACCAGCAGCACCGGCTCGGCCAGCACCGTGTCGGTCGTCGGCGCGTATCGGATCAGCTCGATCAGGCGGTTGCGGAACACCACCTTGCCGGGGGTCGCGGCCACGTCGTGGCCGACCTGGAATTGCTCGGCCCCGGCCGGCGGCCGGCCGGTGGCAAGCCGCGTGACGTCCTCGACCCAGTTGCGCCAGCCCGCGACCAGGTTCGTGCCGCCGGTCGCCGCGGTGCGGGCGATGACCTCCGGGTTCATCCAGGGCAAGTTCGCCGGCGAGGCCATGTCGAGCAGCTGCCGCGCCGCGAAGGCGACGACAGCCTGGTGATGCGGATCGACGCCCGGCACGTCATGCGTGGCGCGGTCCCACCATTGCTGTGCCAGCAGGAAACCCTGCGCCCACAGGCTGAAGGGCGGCTGGCGCCAGGCCTCGGCCCGGAAGCGGGGATCCTGCGGCACCGGCAGGATCGCCGGCTCGGCCTCGGGATCGGCGGCCAGCGCGGCGACATGCGCGAGCAGCGCCGCCGTCTCGTGCATGGCGTCGTCGGCCAGTTCCAGCCGCTTGCCGGGGGCGGCGGCCAGGTGCACCGACCAGTCCAGCAGCGCCATGCCAAGCGCCACCGGCGACAGGCCGGCGCTGAGGCGCGCCGTCGCCGCCTCGCGCATGCGGTCGATGGCGCGGAACACCTCGCCATTGCGGTCGGCGGCGTCGGTCGGGGGAACTGCATTCGTGGTCATGCCGGCACTCTTTCGATGGATGGGATCATGGCACCAGCACTGCGGCGCCGTCGAAACGGCCGGCCCGCAGGTCCGCCAGCGCCCGGTTGGCGTCGCGCAGCGGATAGGCGGTGGTCTGCGTCCGGATGCCGATGCGCGGCGCGAGGCCAAGGAAATCGAGCCCGTCCTGCCGCGTCAGATTCGCGACCGAGACGAGCTGGCGCTCCTCCCACAGCAGCGCATAGGGAAAGGCCGGAATGTCGCTCATGTGGATGCCGGCGCAGACCACGCGGCCGCCCTTGCGCACCGCCTGCAGCGCCACCGGGACCAGATCGCCGACCGGGGCGAAGATGATCGCGGCGTCCAGGGCCTCGGGCGGGGCTTCGTCCGAGGCCCCGGCCCAATCGGCGCCCAGGCTCAGGGCGAAATCCTGCGAGGTCCGGTCGCCGGGCTTGGTGAAGGCATGGACATGGCGGCCCTGCCATTTCGCCACCTGCGCGATGATATGCGCCGCCGCGCCGAAACCGTAAAGGCCAAGCCGCCGCGCCTCGCCCGCCATCGCCAGCGACCGCCAGCCGATCAGCCCGGCGCAAAGCAGCGGCGCCAGGGCCACGTCCTCGCCCTCCTCGCCCAGCGGAAAGGCGAAGCGCGCATCCGCGATGGCCGCGGTCGCATAGCCGCCATCGCGGGTGTGGCCGGTGAACTGCGGCGCGTCGCAAAGGTTCTCCTGCCCGACCCGGCAATAGGGGCAGGCGCCGCAGGTATGGCCGAGCCAGGGAATGCCCACCCGTTCGTCCAGCCGCAGCCCGGTCACCCCGGGGCCGAGCGCATCGACGCGGCCGACGATCTCGTGACCGGGGATGACCGGCAGGTGGCGGTCGCGCAGCTCGCCATCGACCACATGCAGGTCGGTGCGGCAGACCCCGCAGGCCAGGACCCTGACCCGGATCTCGCCCGGGCCGGGCCGGCGGTCGGGCAATTCGGTCCAGACCAGCGGCGAGCCGATCTGTTCAAGGACCATCGCGTGCATCCGGCACCTCCGCCAGCGGCCGGCCCGGCGCCGGTCAAGGGCAATATGGCGATGCCGGCCGGCGCTTGTAAATCCCGGCGCGGCCTTGGGTCGCAGGCGGGCGCGCTTCAGGCGGCGGCATGGGGCAGCACCCAGATGCCGCTTTCGGGGGCGGTGTTGACCCGCAGCCGGCAGCCATAGGCCAGCGACAGGGTCTCGTCGGTCAGCACCTGGTCGGGCCGGCCCTGACGCAGGACGCGGCCGCCGCTCATCAGGATCAGGTGCCGGGCGAAAAGCGCGGTCAGGTTCAGGTCGTGCATCACCGCGACCACCCCGCCGCCGCGCCGGGCGTAATCGGCCGCCAGCCGCATCACCGTCAGCTGATGGGCGATGTCGAGGCTGCTGACCGGCTCGTCCAGCAGCAGCCAGCGCGGCCCCTCGGCATCGACCGGCTGCCAGACCTGGGCCAGCACCCGGGCCAGCTGCACGCGCTGCTGCTCGCCGCCCGAAAGTTCCTGGTAGAGCCGGCCGGAAAAGCCCGGCAGGTCCACCGCCGCCAGCGCCGCCGGCACCAGCCCGTCCGCCCGCTCGCCCCGCGCCTCCAGCCCGATGCGCACCACCTCGGCCACGGTGAAGGGGAAGGACAGCGCCGCCGCCTGCGGCAGCACGCCCCGACGCCGCGCCTGTTCCTCGGGTGGCATCGCGGCCAGGTCGCGGCCGTCCAGGGTGATGCGGCCGCGGCAGGCCAGCTCTCCGGTCAGGCAGCGCATCAGCGTGGTCTTGCCCGAGCCGTTGGGGCCGACGATGGCGGTGATCTCGCCCGCCCGCGCCTCGACCGAGACGCCGTGCAGGATCTCCTTGCGGCCCAGGCTGACATGGATGCCGGCGGCGATCAGGCTCACAGGTCCAGCACTCCGCGGTTGCGCAACAGGATCCACAGGAAGAACGGCCCGCCCATGATGGCGGTGACGATGCCGATGGGCAGCTCCGCCGGCGCGATGATGGTGCGGCTGACCATGTCGGCGATCAGCAGCATGACCGCGCCCAGCAGCGCCGCGTTCACCAGCAGATAGCGGTGGTCCGGCCCGCTGGCCAGCCGCAGCAGGTGCGGCACCACGATGCCGACGAAGCCGATGCCGCCCGAGACGGCCACCGCCGCCCCGGTCGCCCCGGCCACGGTCAGGATGGCCAGGTTCTTGACCCGCTGCACGCGGATGCCGACATGACCGGCCGCCGCCTCGCCCAGGGCCAGCGCGTTGAGCCCGCGCGCGAGCCAGGGCGCGAAGACCAGCGCCAGCGCCATGATCGGCACCGCGGCGGCCAGCTTGGGCCAGTTCGCCCCGGCCAGCGAGCCCAGCCCCCAGAAGGTCAGGTCGCGCAATTCGCTGTCCGAGGCGCGAAACACCAGGATGCCCGAGACGGCGCCCATGATCGCCCCCAGCGCGATGCCCGCAAGCAGCATGGTCGCGACCGAGGTGCGGCCGCGCCGCGTGGCGATGCGGTAAAGCAGGATGGTGGTGATCCAGCCGCCGCAGAACGCCGCGACCGGCACCAGATACCAGCCGAGAAAGCCGGCGATCCCGGCCGGCAGGGCCGAGCCCAGCACGATGGCGACGATCGCCCCCAGCGAGGCGCCCGAGCTGACCCCGACGATGCCCGGATCGGCCAGCGGATTGCGGAACAGCCCCTGCATCACCGCGCCCGAGACCGCCAGAGAAGCGCCGACGAAGATCCCCATCAGCGCCCTCGGCAGCCGGATGTCCATCAGCACCACCCGATCCTGCACCGCCAGCGCCCGGCCGGCGGCGAGATCCGAGACGGCCCGGGTCAGCGAAGTGCCCGAGGCGCCCCAGCCCAGCGAGGCCAGCGTTACCGCCACCAGCACCAGCGCCAGCACCAGCCCCAGCCGGCGCGCGCGGTGGCTGCGGTCGCCCTCGAGGCGCGCGGGCCGGCGAAGCTCGGGCAGGATGGCCACCATCAGGACCCCGCGTAGATCAGGTCGTGCAGCTCGACCGCGGCCTCGCCGGTGCGGGGGCCGAAGCCCAGCAGCTTCAGCCCGTCCATCGTCACCAGCGCGCCGTTGCGCCCGGCCGGGGTCTGCGCCAGCGCCGGCATGGCCAGGGCCGTCGCCTTGGCGGCGCCGTGGCTCAGCTGGCCGCCGGCCCCGTCGCGGGGGGCAGGGGCTTCCTCGGCGCCGCCGCGCTGCATCATCAGGATGACATCGGGCGCCGCCTCGATGATCGCCTCGTCGGTGACGGGCTTGTAGCCCTCGATGCCCTGCATGGCGTTTTCGGCCCCGGCCAGGCGGATGATGCCGTCCGCCGCCGTGCCGGTGCCGCCGGCCATCACCCGCCCGCCCTGCAGGGACAGGACGAACAGCACCTTCTTGGGCTCTCCGACGGTCTCGGCCCGGCTGGCGGCCGCCTTCAGGTCTGCCGCCAGCCTGTCATGCAGCGCCCGGCCCTTGTCGGGCACGCCGAGCGCCTCGGCGATCTCGTCCACCTTCTGCAGCACGCCCTCGGCGTCATGGCGCTCGGCCACGGTCACATAGGGCAGGCCGGCGGCTTTCAGCACCGACACCGCCTCGGGCGGGCCGGCGCCCTCCTCGGCGATGATCAGGTCGGGCGAGACCGACAGTACGCCCTCGGGCGACAGGGCGCGGACATAGCCCACATCCGGCAGGGTATTGGCCTCGGGCGGCCAGTTCGAGGTGGTGTCGCGCCCGACCAGCCGATCCTGCTCGCCAAGCGCATAGATGATCTCGGTCACCGAACCGCCCAGTGGCAGGACGCGCCGGGCTTCGGGCCAGGAATCGGCCTGGGCGCCGCCCGCCAGCAGCGCCAGGACAAGGGCAGGGGCCAGGGCGGGGCGTCTCATTCCGCCGCCTCTGCCAGGGCCGGCAGGCCATCCACCAGCGCGGCCCACCCCTCGGCGTCGCCGCCCTTTTCCGGGCGCAGGCCGAAGCACTGGAAGATCAGCGCACCATCGGCGTCGAAGGCCTCGACCGAGATGGCCGGGCCCCGTCTGGTCGGCTTCTCGACCGCCCAGACCTCGGCCACGTGATCGCCGCGCAGATGCAGGTTGAAGCGCGGGTCCATGACGTTCAGCCAGGGGCCCATCGGCTTCAGAACCTCGAACCGGCCCGAATGGATCTCGATGCAGCCCTGGTTGCCGACGAACATCATCACGCCGACGCCCCCGGCATGGACGCGCTCGATCAGGGCCGGCACGGCATCGACGGCAAGCGGCCGGACATGCGGGCTGCCGACGATGCGATAGGCGCCCAGGCGGTTCATCTTCAGCCGCCGGATCAGGATGTTGAACTGATGCGTGTCGGTCATCTCGGACCATTCGCGGCGCAGCGCGTCGACCCGCTCGGGATTGGCTTTCGGCGCCTCGACAGGCTCGCGGGGGGCGAAGACGGCGCGGTCGGACTGGTCCGCCAGCGCCAGGTCGCGCGTCAGCGCCTCCCAGGCGGCCAGGTCCGAAGCCTCGCGCAGATGCACCTTGTGGATGGCGTCGCCCGCCGCATCGAAGACCTGGATCGAGCGGCGGATGCCGGAATCGCCCGGATTCTCGACGGCGAAGGCATGGACCCAGTGGCGCGGGAACATGCGCAGGTCGATCTCGGGGTCCACGGTCATCGCGGCATGCTCGCCGTCGTGGAAGTCGTTGTAGGTGCCGACCTTCTCGATCACGCAAGAGCGGTTGCGGGTCAGCGCCATGACCTCGCCCAGGGCCTGGACATGCGGGATCAGCCGGCCCGGTGCGGCCTCGATGCGGGTGGTGCCATGGCCGACGCGGGCGGCGACCAGCGCCGCCTCGGGCAGGCCCAGCCGCGCGGCCAGGTCAAAGGGGCGGCCGCCATCCTCGGCCAGGATACGGCGCAGGTCTTCGGGGGAATGCTCGGTCATCGACATGCCTTTTTTCTGCTGCACATGCCCGGATCGGACCGCAACGATGCGCAAGGAATCATTGACAGTTTTACTAAGAATAATTTACGGCGCGCAAGATGCCAGCCCCGTGGCCAGCCTGAAACTGCCGACAAATCCACGGGGACACATGCAACACCACTCGATCCGCGGCGCGGTTCTGGCGGGGACCACCTGCCTGACCGCCTTGACGCTTTCCACTCCGCTTCTGGCCCAGGACGCGGCCGGGACGCCTTCGCAAGGCTATGTGCTCGACCAGATCGTGCTGCGCGCCGGCAAGCCCAAGGTGGCCTCCGAGGTGCCGCAATCCGTCTCGGTGGTCAGCGAGCAGCAGCTCGACGACATCGAGGCCACCCATATCGGCGAGGTGCTGGCCACGGTGCCGGGCGTCGCCGGCGTCGGCTCGGGCAGCTTCTTCGGCCAGGGTTTCAATATCCGCGGCTTCGGCGCCACCGAACAGGCCGCGTCCGAGGCGGGCATAGTGCAACTGCTCGACGGCGAAAAGAAATTCTACGAATCCTACCGTCAGGGCGCGCTGTTCGTCGAACCGGACTTCCTGCGCCAGGTCGAGGTGCTGCGCGGTCCCGGCTCCTCCACGCTCTACGGCTCGGGCGCCCTTGGCGGCGTGATCGCCATGGAGACGATCGAGGCCAGCGACCTGATCGCCCCCGGCAAGACCTTCGGCGGCAAGGCCAAGCTGGGCTATGCCAGCAATCCCGACACGGTGCTGGGCAGCGTCGCGCTTGGCTGGCGCCCCGCCGAGGATTTCGAGGCCCTGGCCGCCTTCGCCTGGCGCAAGCTGGGCGACACCAAGGATGCCGACGGCAACACCACGGTGCGGTCAAACTCCAAGACGCCCAACCTGCTGCTGAAGGCGAAAAAGACCTTCGGCGACCAATATGTCGCCTTCTCTTACCAGCATCTCGAGGCCAAGGGCGAGGATCAGGATTTCGACCAGATCAACGGGTCGCAAAAGGATATGTTCTATCCGGGCTTTTCCTGGGGCGTGGGCGACATCACCACCCGCGACCAGACCGCGCGGCTGATCTGGGGCTGGAACCCGCAGGACAACCGTTATGTCGATCTGACCGCGACGCTGTCCTATACCAGCACCATGAAGGACGTGCAGCAGGGCGACGACCCGGACGAGCCGATCATGGACAGCTTCCTCGGCCGGCGCGATTACCGGCTATGGAAGTTCAGGCTGCAGAACGTCGCCGATCTCTCGGGGGCAGGCTTTGACCATCACCTGACCACCGGGGCCGAGATTTCGCGGCAGGACCGTTCCTCGCGCGTGGCCGCGGCCTCGCACCCCGAGGGGATCACCCGGTTCTGGTCCGCCTTCGCGCTGTCCGAGGTGACCTGGGGCGAGCTGACGGTGAACACCGGCCTGCGCTATGACAGGCAGCGCATCGAGCCGAAAAGTTCCGTCACCGCCACGGACGACCGCTACAGTTCCGATTCCTTCGAACCGCAGATCGCGGCGATCTATCGGCTGGACGACAACTGGTCGGTCTTCGGCTCGGTCGCGCTGGTGAACCGCATGCCGACGGCGGACGAGTTGTTCGACACCTATATGGGCGGCGCGCCTTCGCCCGACCTCAAGGACGAGAAGGGCAAGAACATCGAGGCCGGCATCTCCTATAGTGGTTCGGGCATTTTCGCTGCCGGCGACGAGGCGGTGCTGAAGCTCACGCTGTTCCGCAACCATATCGACGACATGATCGTGCGCACCAATGCGCCCGCGCCGACGCCCGCCTATGTCAACATCGACCGCGCCTATCTGCGCGGCGGCGAGCTCGAGGCCAGCTATTCCATCGCGGCCTGGGAGCTGGGCGCCGCGGTTTCGGTGGTGAGCGGCGAGGACCAGGACGGCGCCGATCTCGACACGCTGCCGAACAACCGCGTGACGCTTTCGGCGATCTGGCAGGCCAGCGACGCCTGGCGCATCGGCCTGCGCAGCACGCTCGCCGCGGGCCGCGACAAGCCGGACGGGGATCGCCGCGCGGGCTATGGCGTGCACGACATCTTCGCGACCTGGAAACCGCAGGGCGGCCAGCTCGAAAGCGTCGAGGTCCATGTGGGCGTCGACAACGTCACCGACCGCAACTACACGCCCGCGACCTGGCTCACCGGCCCGGCGCCCGGCCGCAACCTCAAGCTCTCGGTCTCGCGCAGCTTCTAGGGCGCCCGCTGGCCGCAAACGACCAACGGCCAGCCCGACCCGGCTGGCCGTTGCTTTTTCTCCGCGCGAAAGCCGGCCGCTTCTTTGCTCCCCAAATACCCAACTCAGCCAGCTCGCCACGCGCGATGCGCCTGCCGCTTCACCGAAAGCCGGCTGCGGTAACGGGATCCGGCCTTTCCTGTGGCAGATTTACGTCGCGCGCGGCGGTCGGGCGCCGCCCAGCGCGGCGCGATAGCCGCCGGGCGTCAGGCCCATGGCGGCCTTGAAGACGCGGGTGAAATGGCTCTGGCTGTCGAAGCCGCAATCCAGCGCGATGCGCGCCAGCGGCGCGCCCGAGCCGAGCAGCCGCCGCGCCCGTTCGATGCGCCGCGCCGTGATCCAGCGATGCGGCGAGACCCCGCAGCTGGCGCGGAAGCTGCGCTGGAAATGGAACGCGCTGAGCCCGGCCAGCGCGGCCAGGTCGCGCAGCTGGATCGGCTCGGCCAGATTGGCCTCGATGTGATCCAGCACCAGCCGCAGCCGGCGCGGCGCCAGCCCGCCGGTCAGCACCCTGCGTCCGGGGGCGACATAGCGCCCGCCGGTGAAGATCCGGCCCAGCAGTTCGTGCATCGCCGCCTCGGCCGCCAGCCGGTCGGCGCGGCGGGTGGCGCCATGCAGGGCCTGGAACGGCGCCGCCAGCTCGGGCGCCGCGACATAGGTCAGGTCGGCCAGCTGCATCAGCCGCGAATCGCGCTCGCAGATCTGCGCGAAGCTGCGGCGCAGCTCGTCATCGGGCAGGTGCAGGTGGATGAACTCGAAGCTCTCGGTGATCTCCCAGTTCGAGGCATGGCCATGCGGCATCAGGCAGACCGCGCCGGGCCAGCCATGAGCCGCCTCGCCCTGCCGGTCCAGGCGGCGGGTGCCCTGGCCGCCGCGGGTGTAGAAGCTCAGCGTATGGCCCTGCGGCTCGTCATAGCTGATGCGGGCGTCGCGGTTGCGCCACAGCGTGGCCGAGCAGCCGAAGCCCAGATCGAGATGGCCCAGCATCTGCGCATGCGGCGAGCGGGCAAGATAGGTCGAGATGGGCAGGGCATGGCCGGACATGGCCCAAGATTAGGCCAGCCGGGGCGCGGCGGAAAGGCGGCACGAGGGCCGCCGCCGCCGATCCGCGCCGGATCGCAGCAAGATCGTGCAATCCGGCTGGCCGCGGATGGGCTAGGGACGGGGCCAGTCCTTTCGGAGCCCGCCATGAACCTGCTGCTTTTCGTGCTGACCGTGCTGATCTGGGGCTCGACCTGGATCGCCATCGCCCTGCAGGTCGGGCCGGTGCCGGTGCTCGTCTCGGTCTTCTATCGCTTCGCTGCGGCGGCGGCGCTGTATCTGGCGCTGCTCGCGGTGCTGGGGCGGCTGCGCCTGCCGGCGGCCCGGGACCAGATCTGGATCCTTGCCCAGGCGCTTTGCCTGTTCTGTCTGAATTTCCTGTGCTTCTACGCGGCGGCCGGCCATGTGCCATCCGGGCTGCTGTCGGTGGTGTTCTCGCTGGCCTCGATCTTCAACGCCGTGAACGCGCGGGTCTTCTTCGGCGACCCGGTCTCGGGGCGGACGGTGCTGGCGGCGCTGCTGGGCGCGGCGGGGGTGGCGCTGCTGTTCGGTCCCGACCTGGCG
Organism: Paracoccus binzhouensis; assembly: GCF_016446475.1. Taxonomy (GTDB): domain Bacteria; phylum Pseudomonadota; class Alphaproteobacteria; order Rhodobacterales; family Rhodobacteraceae; genus Paracoccus; species Paracoccus binzhouensis. Next base: position 20,523 of record NZ_JAEHFP010000066.1, read on the forward strand.
CAGGCCCAGGGCGCCGACACGCTGCGCGGCCTGGCGCTGGCGGCGCTGGGGACGATGTTCTTCTCGCTCGGCAACATGGTCTCGCGGCGCAACAGCGCGGCCGGCCTTCCGCCCAGCATCGCCAGCGCCTGGGGCATGGGCTATGGCGCGCTGGTGCTGGCCGGGCTGATCGCGCTGACCGGCACGCCCATGGTGGCGCCGCCCGGTACCGCCTATCTGGCGGCGTTGCTTTACCTGGCGGGGATCGGCACGGTGCTGGGCTTCACCACCTATCTGCTGATGGTGGCGCGGATCGGCTCGTCGCGCGCTGCCTATGCCACCGTGCTGTTCCCGGTGGTGGCGCTGGCGATCTCGACGGTCTTCGAGGGCTATCGCTGGCACTGGACCGGCCTGCTGGGGCTGGGGCTGGCGCTGCTCGGGAATGCGGTGATGTTCGCGCCGCCGCTGCGCCTGCGCCCTGGCGGCCGGCCGGTCGGCCCCTGACCCCCCGGCAAGAGGGGCCTGCGCCGGACCCGGCGATGCTGCGCCGCAATGGACCGCCGCTCACGGTTGCGTTATGTCCAGAACTTGATGTCTAACGATTTGCGACGCAACGGCACCGGCGTCGCGGGTCTGGCTAGGGGTTCGGATGCAGCTCGACGACCTTTTGCGGCTTCTTGACGCGTTGCGGCTGCGCAAGGCGCGGGCGCTGCTGTATTTCCTGCTGGCCGACCGCACCCCGGTGCATCGCACGGAAAAGGTCACCGACCTGTTCTGGCAGAACTCGGACGAGCACAAGGCCTCGGCCTCGTATCGGCAGGCGGTCAAGCATATCCGCCGCGCCATGGAGGGCTTTCCCGGCTTCGGACTCGAGACCAATGCCGGAGAGATCGCCCTGCGCCTGCCGCAGAGCTTCGTTCTGCAGGACGAGCTGGCCGCCCGGCTGGCCCGCCCGGACTGGGATCCCGAGGAGGCGGACCGCATCCGGCTGCTGGTGGACCAGACCGTGCAGCTTGAAGGGATCAGCGCCTCGTTCGACAGCTGGCTGGCGATCACCCGCGCCAATCTGCTGGCGGGGCTGCGCCAGGTGCTGGACCGCCGGCTGGCCGAGACCGCCGACAATGCGGGCGACGGTCCTGAAGATGGTCCGCGCGCCCTGGCCGAATTCGCCATCGCGCTGGAGCCCTCGAACGAAAGCGCCACCCGGCTGCTGATGCGGCTGGACTGGCGGGCCGGGCATTCGACCCGCGCCATCGAACGCTACAATGCGCTTTACGCTCATCTGGACGAGGCCTTCGACCAGGAGCCCGAGGCCGAGACGGTGGCGCTGCTGGCCGCGATCAAGCTGGATCCGACCGGCGGCGGGCGGCAGCGGCCGCAGGGCGACCGCGCGCCGCAGGTCGGCCTGTCGGTGTCGCTGCTGCCGGCCGAGGGTGCGGGGGGCGAGCTGGAAAGCATGACCAACGTGCTGTTCGCCGACCTGCGCATGCGCATGGCCCGCTTTCGCGAATGGTCGATCATCGAGGAAAGCGCCGTGCCGGCGCAGGTGCGGGTCACGCTGCAGCCCTTCCACCTGATGGGGGCGCTGCGCTTCTTCGTCGAGGTCAAGCGCGGCGCCGGCGGCCAGCTGGTCTGGTCGGAATGGATCGAGCAGCCGCAGACCGACTGGGAGCACAAGGTCCGCATCCTGCTCTCCAACATCGCCAACGCGCTGTCGGTGGTGGTCTCGGACCGCTCGCTGGCCGATTCCGGCCCGGGCATCTACGACCGCTGGCTGAAGGCGCAGGCGCTGCTGGATCGCTGGTCGCCCGAGACCGAGGCCGAGGCGCTGGCCATCCTGCGCGAGATCACCGAGGAATCGCCGCGTTTCGGTGCCGCCCATGCCGAGTTGGCGGGCGCGCTGAACGTGCGCCATGTGCTGCTGCCCGGCACCTATCAGACCGAGGAGCTGAAGCGCGACGCCATGCACCATGCCATCGTCGCGGTCTCGGCCGATCCGCTGGACACGCGGGCGCATCGGGTGCTGGCCTGGTGCTTCTGCCACCTGGGCTATTTCGACCTGGCCGAGTTCCATTTCGACCAGGCGCTGACGCTCAACCGCAACAATCCGCTGACGCTGGCCTCCTGCGCGCTGGGTTTCGCCTTCGCCGGCGACCTGGACAAGGCCGCCGACCTGGCCGCCGAGACCCGGCGCCATGCCGAGGTGATGGAGCCCTTCCACCAGATCTATCTGGCGGCGGTGGATTATCTTTGCGGCGATTACGCTGCCGCCGCCCGGCAGTGCGAGAACCGCGGCGGCCTGATGCCGACCGTGGGCGGCTGGCACAGCGCCGCGCTGTGGCGGCTGGGCGAGACCGAGGCGGCGGCGCGGCGTTTCGACGGCTACCTGGCCGACCTGCGCAGGCAATGGCACGGCCCGGCCGAGGCCACGGATGCGCAGCTGCTCGACTGGTTCCTGTCGGTCTTCCCGCTGCGGCGCGAGGAATGGCGGCAGGAGCTGCGCGAGACGCTGGAACAGGCCTCGGCCGCGCGGCTGCGCTTCCCGGTCTAGCGGCACATGTTGGTGGCGTAGATCCCGACCGAACGGTGGAAGGCACGCAGCGGGCTCGCCATGATCTCGTTCTTCACGTCCCTGGCCGGCTGGCCGGCCGGATCCTTGAACAGGCTGCGGTCGCGGATGGCCTCCTCCATATGGCTTTCCAGCGCCGCCTGCAGGTCCGAGCTCCAGTCGGGATGGGCGCGGGCGGCGAATTCGCGCACCATCTCCAGGATCTCGGTCTTCAGGCTGGCCAGCATCAGCGCCCGGTCCAGCTCGTAGGACAGCGGCGGGCGGAAGCCCTCGGACTCGCCCTGGGCGCGCAGCATGGCATCGGCGATGCCCAGCGTCTCGTCCGAGGGCACGACCAGGATGCGGGTGTTGCGGTCCGGCTTCCGGCGGCCGCGGCGGCGGCTCTCGAACTCGATGCGGACGGTGGTGTTCTCCAGGATCGCCTCGCGCTCGGCATCGCTCAGCGCCGCCTCTCCGCTCTGCGTCGAAAAATCCTGCACGATCAATGCGTTTTTCACCCGTTCCTCGAGCGCGTCGAGTTCGGCCTTGGGCACCGCGGCCTTGCCGCGCTGGGACAGCTCGACCATCAGCCGGCCGATGAACTCGACGTTCAGCGGCTCGCCGTCGCGGCCCTTGCGGGCGCTGATGCTGCCGTCCTTGTGCAGGAATGCCTCGGCCTGGTCGACCTCGGCCCCGATGATGATGTATTTGCGATTCCCTGGCATGGCTCTTGCTCCCTTCATTCTCTCACGAGGGTGATCAGTTCTAGCATGGTCGCGGGCCGGGGCAGCCCGGCGGTCGCGGCATCCTCGGGGGCCAGCACCACGCGGCGGATCGAGCCCTCGACCGAGCCGCGCAGCAGCGCGCTGCCCAGTGGGCCAAAGCCGCCGCGCCGGCCGTGGAGCTGCGCCTCGACCATCAGGAACTGGTAGAGCGGCCCCCATTCCAGCACCGCGCGGTCCAGGCGGATCGGCGCCTCGGGATGGGCGGCGGCGAAATCCGCCGCCAGCCGCGCCGGGGCAAGGCGGGCGGGCCAGTCGTCCGGCAGGCCGGCGATGGCCTCGGCGATGTCGTCGTTGCCGGGTCGCAGCGGCCGCGCCTCGGCGGCAGAGCGGTTGTCCAGCGCGATCACCGCCGCCGCCGTCACCGGCGCGCGCAGCTCGGGCGCCACGCTGGCGGAGATGCCGCTGAGCGGGCCGCCGCGCTCGGTCCCGAAGAACAGCGGCCAGTCGATGCGCCAGTCGGTCTCGGCCTCGCTGATGGCATAGCCGCGTTTCAGCAGCGTGCCCAGGTTGTGCAGCCCCGAGCGGCCCAAGTCATAGGCCGCCAGCGGCAGCGCGTGGAAGGCCCGGCAAAGCCCGTGCAGCAGCGTCGTCTCGTCCAGCGCCCAGGCGCGCGGCAACTGATGCGCCTGAAGCCCCGCGATGGCGGGATGCAGGAAGCGCGGCAGCAGGTCGCCCAGCAGGATCGCGTGCCAGCAGCGCACCGCATGGGCGCGGGCCAGCACATAGGCGCGATAGGGGGCATGGCCGCGCTGCATCAGCGCGCGGGCATTGCGGTTGTGGAACTGCATCCAGGCCACGCAAAGCTCGTGCAGCATCAGCGAATCGCGGTTGCGCTCGTCATAGAGCGCGCGGATCGGCTGCGGATCGGGATCCGAGACCGGGTTGAGGCCGCGGGCATAGATCCGCGCCAGCCGGGCGCCGGGGGTCAGCCGAAACAGCCAGCTGTCCGGGTCGTAGACATGGGCCAGCATCAGGGGGCCGGGGCCGTAGACGGTCTCCAGCGTCAGCGGATTGTCGATCAGGTTGTAGCGCCGCACCGGCGTCCCCGGCAGGTCGCTGTCGCTGCGCGACCAGGGCACGCTTTCGGCCTGGACGCTGCTGCCCATGTCGTGGCCCATCAGCTGCGCCAGGTAGGTATAGCCGGCGGGGATATGCCCGACCTGGCGCAGGCAGGCGCCGCGCCATTCCGGGCTGCTGCGCACCAGGATCTCGGGGATGCGCTGGCCGATATCGGCGCGCTCGTCCGGGCCGGGCAGCGGCGAGGCCCCGGCCGCCATGCCGGGCACCGCGCCGCGGCTGCGCGTGGCACGCAGCCCGGGCCGGACCGG
>NZ_JAEHFP010000067.1 GCF_016446475.1 Paracoccus binzhouensis
ATACCCGAATATCGAAACGACGAAGCCGGGTTCATTCATTTCTGCGCACGGACAAACATGCCTGCTCTTGAAAAACGACGAAAGCGGATTTAATTGTCTTGCCGATGGGCTAAAAGTTTATGTGAATAGCTAAAATGACGATTGCCGGTTGCTCATTACGAACTGTTTTGGCGTTGAACCGAATGCTCGCTTGAAGGACGTTATAAACTTGCTCGCACCGTCATAGCCCAAGGCGAAAGCCGTTTCGGTAACAGTCCTTCCTGCTATCAGCATTTCCATCCCGCGCTGAGTCCTAGCAGCATCCCGCCATTCAATGATCGACAGTCCCGTTTCCGCGCGAAACTGGCGCGTCAACGCCCGCCGCGACATTCCAACGCGCCGCGCGATTTCATCAAGTGATCGTTTTGTCGATAGGGTAGCAGCAATTTCCTGGCAGATTGCCGCAAGCTTCTCTGTCGTAGGCATCGGCAAATACATCGGCTCCGGCACTAATGTCGCGATCTCATCAATTAAAACCCCAATCAGCCGCTGTTCGCGATCTCCGTGAACAGCAGGAACCTCGCTTCGGAGAAATTTGCCGAAGACAGCTTTCGATAATGCGGTCTGCTTGAATACCGCCGGCTGCATGGGCAAGCTGCCACACAGTGTAGGATGCAAGTATCCAGTCCAGCCCGACATTGCACCATGGATGCAGGCACCATGGCTTATATTCGGGGGAATCCAGCCTATCTGGCCAGGGGACATCATCCATTTTCCTCGGTGGGTCGAAACTACAATCAACCCGCGCGCAACGGCATATAGCTGGCCTTCGGGATGCCGGTGCTGCGGCATCGATATGCCAGATGCATGAGATTGTTCGCGCAGCGCAAAGAGACTGCCTTGAATGAGGCGTGAAGCGTCCGATTCCATGGCCCGATATGCGTATTTATTGCCCAAATCGCAGTATCATGCTGTTGCGGCCTCAAGCAAGTAGTTGTCCGGCGCCATCAATAAAGAAAGGAAAACCCATGCGCTTGGACATGGATTATTGCGGCAGTTGTTTGCGAGGTATCACGGATCAACTCGCCTCCCGTGCCGGAGGATGCACGAGCGATGCTCGTGGGATGATCGAGCGTGTGCAAGACGCGAATCACTGGGCACGCCACTCACTGGAATCGGCACTCGCCCATGCCTATCCGCTTGTTCGCTGGGCGCATAGTGAAAGAGAAGAAGGAGGGAGCGAGCACGCAACCGAAGGTTTCAACTGGGTCTATGATCCCATAGACGGCGCATATCATTTTCTCCAGGGGCTTCCGCTGTGGTCCTCATCGCTCGCACTGGTTGAGAATGGCCGCACGATCGCTGCGCTCGTTTACGATCCAGCCGCTGGAGAAATGTTTACTGCGACAGCTGGCGCAGGCGCATTCTCGGGAGAGCGGCGGCTTTCAGCCTCGAATAGAACAGCGCTGGATGGTGCCGTTGTTTCCACCACGATGCCGTCTTTTGCGTTCGACGGAAAGGAAGCGACAGATGCGACAATCGCTTCGATCACGAAAATTGTCCCGGAAGTTTTCTCTTTGCGGATCATGGCCTCGTCGTCTCTGCAACTAGCCTATGTTGCTGCCGGGCGTCTTGACGCCTATTGGTCACTTGACGGCGATGTGAACGATTGGCTCGCCGGCGCACTTCTGGCACGCGAGGCCGGCGCCTACGTGGCAAATTCTGTACCATCGGAATTGGCATTCGGCGACACGGAAGTTCTGGCTGCGGCTCCCGCCCTGGCAGGCCCGATATCAAAACTTCTTTGGGGCATTGGCTAAATCTGTTGGCGCCAGAAGATGCGGGCGGCGACATTACTCCCCGGAATCGAACGCTTGTCGCGCATCTTCTATTTCAGGAAGATGCGCGCTTACCCACGAGCAGATGCCGCTTACCAAGGCCAACAGACTATGACCGAGCGGGGTTAACCGATACTCGACCCGCGGTGGGACCACTGGATAAACCTTACGGTTGAGTAAGCCGTCTCGTTCCAACTGTCGCAACGTCTTGGTGAGCATCTTCTGACTAATTCCCACGATTCCATCACGCAATTCGGTGAACCGCATGTGGTCCCTCTCGCCGAGGGCCGCAATGATGAGCAAGGTCCATTTATCGCCGATCCGATCGATCATCTCTCGCGTAAGAGCCCGATCCTTGCTGTCGTCGACGGTGGCCGTATTTCTGACTGTTCGCTTGGTATCCATAAAGAAACAATAGCACCGTGAAGTGCCTTCTTTCCATCAGAAACATGCTCTCTTACAGAAAGTGATATAACCAAAGGAGACCAACATGCGTGCATTGATCGCGACTGGAAACATTGACCGTTTAGTAGAAATGGGAGAGGTGGCTGTGCCCTCACCATCTGAACACGAAATTCTGGTAGAGGTGGAGGCATTCTCACTTAATCGGCCCGACTTCCTGTGGCTCGCCGCACCTGGCTCGCAGTGGCGCGTTGGGATCGACTTCGTTGGACGCGTTACTGAACCGGCGCGCGATGGGACAGGCCCCGCACGAGGGGACAGGGTCATGGTTCATGCGCCCCATGGCGGTGGCGGCGCGGAATTTGCAGTCGCACACGCGCGGCAGGCGGTCACGCTCCCCGCTGAAATCAGCAATCCCGTAGCGGCAGCACTCCCCTTAGCTGGCCTGGTTGCCTTGCGCTTGGTAAGAGAAGCCGGCATTCGTCGAGGGCATCGTGTCTTAATCACCGGGGCAACGGGCGGCGTAGGTCATTTGGCTGTCCAACTCGCGTTGAATATCGGCGCAACAGTAACAGCTCTGGCTCGACCCATCGAGAAGACAGACAGCATTGAGGCACGCGGGGCCAGAGTCATCCATTCGCTCGATGATGTATCAGAACCGTTTGACGTAATTCTCGAATCGATTGGTGGAGATACTTTAACTCAGGCCCTCCTGAAACTGTCACACAAGGGCTTGGTTATGTGGTTCGGTGCCGCCAGTGGGCAGGCAGCCAGTATCGACTTTTTCAGCTTCTTCCCTGATCGCTCGAGTTTCACCATAAAGCACTTCGTCTATAATGAAGTTGGCGGGGATGATTACTTAGACCTTAGCCATCTTGTCGATCTCGTGACCAAAAACGTTCTAACTATCGATGTTTCCAGAGAAGCCAGCTGGAGCCAGACCTCTGAGATATTAAATGCAATCAAACTGGGAGCAGTGGCGGGAAAGTCAGTTTTGATAGTCAAGAACTGATAATGAATACTGCAGACCAGGCATTGTACCGCGTTATTTTCTACGTACGTCGAACCCCAGAGCTTCGGCAATCACTATTGTCTGGTCAATGGTGATTATAGCGTCCTTGAGCCGGACATTTTCCGGCTCAATTGCGCTCAAATCACTCCCTCGTAGATCACAACGCGAAAAGTCCGCGCTATGTAGCCACGCACCAGACAGATCGACATCGCAGATTGATCCACCCTGACAACGCGCTCCTGTCAAGTCTGCTTCTCGCAACCTCGTTCCTTTGAAGGATGTCCTTCGCAGATCGGCTCCAGGGAGACCGACAAAAGACCAATCTCCATCAACCACTTGCATTCCGTCGAGCTGGCACCCGTCGAACATGCTTCCCATAAGTTTACATTCAGTAAATTTGCTATCGAAGAAGCTGCAAGAAATAAAAGTGCAATTTAGAAAAGCAGCGCTGTGATGAGTTGATGAACTGAATCGTGCCCGGCGAAACGTGCATTCATTAAAGATCGTTCCAACATTCTTCGCATCTGTAAGATCAAGATCAACAAACAACGTACTTTGGTATTGTCGACGGTTCAACTCCTGTCCATACCAGTCAGCGCCAGAGATAGTGTTGGTAGTTCTTGGCGCTGCCTCGCCATATTTCCGCTCTGCCATTGGGGTGCCGTTTACAATGTGACTCTTGCGCTGTTATAGGGTGCATTGAAACTAATGGGAAGCGGCGGATAGTGCATTGCATTAAAGACATGTGCACCATAGAGCGTTCATAGGAAGCGAGCGTGCCAACAAACCATCATAAACCCAATCCCCGTTGCCGCCCCAACTGCCACGACACCGATCCGCCCCGAACGACGCCGCTGACCTCACGGCCAAGCTGTCGGTCGATGACGGAACGCCACGGGACCATTGTGAACTCGTGGCTCTGCTCGACCAGGGCGAACTTGCCGCTCGTTAGTTGGACGGTTCCGGTGAACTTGCCAGTGACGGTTTCGCCATCGGCGGCGGCGCGGAACGGCAGGCCCTTGGTCGCGGCCAACTCGCCGCCGACGCGGGCAATCTCGCGTTCGCGCAGCGTGGCGAGAAGGTTGCGCCGATAGACTATGCCGCCGTCGGGCTGGTGGGCCGCGTCGCCCCGGTCGATGTGATGCTCGCGGCGCCGGTCCATCGCGTCGCGGACCTGCTGGCCGAAGCCGATGTGCGCAAGGTCGGAAGCGTCGGGCGTCACCAGCCGCCGGTCGAGCCAGGTCGCACCGTCCGCGCCGATCTGTTGTTCGAGCCGGGCGGCCGAGAGGATGCGGATATTGGCCTGCCGGTTGCGGCCCGCGTGACCTGCCACTGAACTTTCATCCAGTGGCGACTAGAGTCTGGGCCGTTTCTGTTACGCCGTAGGGCGCGGTTAGAGCAACCGGTGGAGACGCGAAGCCCCTATCGAGCGAAGCGTCGGAGCCGGTTGCGGCGAGGGTTCCGGCGAAGGCCGCCGGGGTCTGGTATCCGAGCGAGGAATGGGGTCTCGCGGTGTTGAAGTCCTGGCGCCATTCGGCGATGGCGCTGCGGGCGTGGTCGAGGCCGAAGAATAGGCTCTCGTTCAGGAGTTCGTCGCGCATCCGGCCGTTGAAGCTCTCGACATAGCCATTCTGCATCGGCTTGCCCGGCGCGATGTAGTGCCATTCGACGCGATGATCCTTCGACCAGGCGAGGATGGCGTTCGAGGTGAACTCCGTGCCGTGGTCGGAGACGATCATGTCCGGCTTGCCGCGCCGGGTGATCAGATCCGTCAGTTCGCGAGCAACGCGGCGGCCGGAGATCGACGTGTCGGGGATCGCGGCCAGGCATTCGCGGGTCACGTCATCGACGATGTTGAGCACGCGGAACCGCCGTCCGCAGGCGAACTGGTCGTGCACGAAGTCGAGCGACCAGCGTGCGTTTGCCCTTGCCTCGACCAGGATAGGCGCCCGCGTGCCCACCGCGCGTCGCCGAGCCCGGCGCTTGCGCACTGTCAGCCCTTCCTCGCGGTAGAGCCGGTAGATGCGGTTGACGCCAGATGGCTCGCCCTCCCGCCGCAGCAGGATGAACAGGCGCCGATAGCCGAAACGCCGGCGCTCATTGGCGAGATCGCGCAGCCGGCCGCGCAGTTCGGTCTCCGGCGGACGCCTCGACCGGTAGCGGATCATCTTGCGATCGGCACCGACGATGGAACAGGCCCGACGCTCCGACAGACCCATGACGGCCTGCAGATGCGCGACGGCTTCGCGCTTGGCGGCGGGCCCTACCATTTTTTGACAGAAGCTCGCGAAGGGCCGAGACTTCCAGCATCTGGTCGGCGAGCAGGTTCTTCAGCCTCGCATTCTCGTCTTCAAGGGCCTTCAGGCGTTTGGCGTCGGACACGTCCATGCCGCCATACTTCGCCTTCCAGTTATACAGCGTCGCCTCGGAGATCCCGTGCTTGCGGGCCAGATCGCCAGCCTTCGCACCCGCCTCGTGCTCGCGCAGAACCCCGATGATCTGCTCTTCCGTAAATCGCTTCCGCTTCATCTGTCCGTCCTTCGATCAAGGGCCGGACTCTAACTCCAGGTGGAGGAAAAACTCAGTGGCAGGTCATGGGCGATCTCACAGGATTATTCCAGAAGACTGGATGAAGCCAAAGAGATCGACTTTGACTCAATGATCGCCGACGCCATCAAAATGATCGAGACCGGCCAATATCAAAGCCCCTACTCGCTGATCCTGGTCGACGAGTTTCAGGATATCTCCGAACCGCGGGCCAACCTTATCAAGGCTCTCAGACAGCAACGGCCATCGTGCAAAGTGTTCGCAGTCGGGGACGATTGGCAGTCGATCTACCGTTTTGCCGGATCTGACATTAGCCTTTTCACCCAGTTTCACGACCACTTCGGTGAATGCTGGACCGGACGGCTCGAGCAAACCTATCGCTGCAATCAATTAATCGCCGAAACGGCAGCGAGCTTCGTGCAGCGCAACCCCGCCCAGCTCAAAAAATCGGTGCGCTCGAGCCGGGCCGCGATTCCGCGCTCAATTCGCGTCATACCAGTTGGCGACAACGACACCAAACCTGACTACACCCAAGCATGCTACGCCGTGCTCGAAAGGCTCGATACAGCTCTGGGAAACATTGCCGAGCAATGGCGGACCGAGCCCGGCACCAAGCTCAAGGTGCTTGCTCTTTGGCGCTACAATCGGCTTGATCCCTTCGCTGGCAAGCCACCGAATTTCGAAAACATCGAGGTCGCGGGCATGTCCTTTCACCGGGCCAAGGGTCTCGAAGCCGATTACACAGTTCTTCTTGATGTCAGTGAAGGAGACTATGGCGTGCCCAGCCAGATCGAGGACGATGAGTTGCTCAACCTCGTCATTCCCCGCCCCGAGGCCTTCGACTATGCCGAGGAACGGCGGCTGTTCTATGTCGCACTAACACGCGCAAGTAGAGGGGTCTATCTGCTCACTCACCATCGCCAATCGTCCCGCTATATCCGCGAGCTTTGCCAGATCGCCGGAGATGACGTCCTCTTTGAAACCATTGACGGTTCGCCGGTGGAAAACCAATGCCCTGACTGCAAAGTGGGCCAGGTGGTCCAAAAGCGTACCAGGACCGGTTCGTCTTTTCGAGGATGCAACCAGTTTCCAACGTGCAGATACACTGAGAACTCCCGACCCCGGGGGAAGGCTAAGCCGCGCGGCTGAACGTGATCGCAAGCACCTGAGAAGCTTGGGAATGATGGAGGGGAAAGCCTTCCCCTGCGGCCGAGCCTGTCGTCTCGGCCGACCCCTTCTAGCGGGGGATTCCCCCGCAACGCCCCCTTTGAGAGTAAGAGTGCGGATCGGTTTGCCGTGACGGGATGAGGACCGGAGGAAAGGCCTCCGGCGCCCGTCGCGGAGAACCGCGATGTCGAGACATGACCACAGCACTCGCGCCGGCTCAGGCCGGGCAAGCCTCTATGACGAAATCACCAACAAGATCATCGCCGAACTGGAGGGTGGCCGCGTGCCTTGGGTCCAGCCCTGGGGCACATCGGCGGCCAAGGCGCCGCTCGCCATGCCGAAGAATGCCGCGACCGGTCGGCAATATTCCGGGATCAATGTGCTGATCCTCTGGGGGGCCGTAATCGAGCACGGCTTTCCGGGCCAGAGCTGGCTGACTTTCCGCCAGGCCCTGTCGCTCGGCGGCAATGTGCGCAAGGGCGAGCGCGGCACGACCGTCGTCTATGCCGATCGCTTCACCCCCGAGGATGAGAGGCAACGCGCCCGTGAGACCGGCGAGGAAGCTCAGGCTATACCATTCCTCAAACGCTTCACGGTCTTCAATTCCGCGCAATGCGAGAACCTCCCGGAAGAAATCGTGACGACTGCTCCCCCGCCCGAACTCGACCTGATCGAGCCGAAGGTCGAGGCACTGATCGAAGCCACCGGCATCGATTTCCGCATCGGCGGCGACCGCGCCTTCTATGTGCCCGCGCATGACTATGTGATGGTCCCGCCGCCGCAGGCGTTCTTCGAGCCCATTAACTGGCACCGGACGGCCCTGCACGAAATGTCACATGCTTCAGGCCACCCGTCTCGCCTCGCACGGGATCAGAGTGGATCGTTCGGAACGAAGACATATTTCGTCGAGGAAGTTGTTGCCGAACTGGCGAGCGCCTTCTGCTGCGCGTCCCTTGGCATCGTGCCCACAGTGCGGCATGCGGATTATATCGGTGCGTGGATCGATACAATGCGTGCGGACAATCGTGTCATCGTCCGCGCCGCCAGCCAGGCCAGCAAGGCCGCCGATTGGCTCCTGGCCCATCTGCCTGACGATGACATCGACCGGGATACGCTCGATTCGACCGATAGGAGGGCAGCGGCATGATCCTCCTCACCGACGAATTGCACGCAACCCTTCTCGCCAATGGCCGCCAACGCGATGCCGATCACGTCCCGGTGGTCAAGTTCTTCAACCCCTTCGGCGAAGGTGTCTGACTCGCGACCGAACTGGACGAGGACGGCGACATCATGTTCGGCCTTGCCGATCTTGGCCATCCCGAACTCGGGAGCTGGAGCCTTAGGGAGATGGAAGCGATCCGGCTGCCCTTCGGCATGGGAATCGAGCGGGATCTGCTCTTCACCGGGGATTTCCCGATCTCGGTCTGGGCCGAGGCGGCGCGCCAGGCCGGCAGCATTCGCGCGGCCGAGCGGATCCTCCACGCCCGTTCCTTCGGCGGCGAGGTGCCGGACCGAAAACACGCCGAGACGGAAACCCGCAAATCCTGATTCCCGGTTTTCCGGCTCTGCGATCCTGCGCTGCTCTCTTTTAGAGGAAGAGGGCGGCGCTTCGCTTCGTGACGGGTTTTCAGCCGAGAGAGAGGCTTTCGGCGCCCGTCGCGGAGATGATTCCGATGGCTACCGTCACCCAGAAAATCACCCTGTCGTCCTCGCGCGACATTCCCTTCAACAAGCTGTTGCTCAGCCAGTCCAATGTCCGGCGCGTCAAGGCCGGCGTCTCGATCGAAGCGCTTGCCGAGTCCATCGTCCGGCGCGGCCTCATCCAGAGCCTGCATGTCCGGCCGGTAGTCGATGCCGACGGTCAGGAGACCGGCATGTTCGAGGTGCCCGCCGGCGGGCGCCGCTACCGCGCGCTGGAAATGCTGGTGAAGCAGAAGCGCCTCAACAAGACCGCGCCGGTGCCCTGCGTCGTATCTGAGGCCGGTGGCGATATCCTCATCGACGAGGTGTCGCTCGCCGAGAATATCGAGCGCGCCCCGCTCCACCCGCTCGACCAGTTCCGCGCATTCCAGGCCTTGCGCGACAAGGGCATGAGCGAAGAAGAGATCGCCGCGGCTTTCTTCATGGACGTGAAGGTGGTGAAGCAGAGATTGAAGCTCGTTTCGGTCTCGCCCGCATTGCTCGACATCTATGCCGAGGACGGCATGACGCTCGAGCAGCTCATGGCCTTCACCGTCAGCGACGATCATGCGCGGCAGGAACAGGTCTGGGAGGCCGTTCGCAATTCCTGGTCGAAGGAGCCTTACCAGATCCGGCGCATGCTGACAGAGGACGCCGTGCGCGCCTCCGACAAGCGCGCCGTCTTCGTTGGCATCGAAGCCTATGAAGAGGCTGGCGGCACTATCATGCGCGACCTCTTCCAGTCCGACGATGGCGGCTGGCTGCAGGACCCGGTGCTTCTCGACCGTCTCGTGTCCGACAAGCTGAAGGGCGCCGCTGGCGAGATCGCCGAGGAAGGCTGGAAGTGGATCGAAGTCGCGGTCAGCTTCCCCTATGGCCATGATCACGGGCTGCGCGAGTTGGTGGGCACGCCTGTCGACCTGACCGATGAGGAGCGGACCGCTCGCGAGGCGCTGCGCGAAGAATTCGACCGGCTCGAATCCGAATATGCCGAGGCAGACGAACTGCCCGACGAGATTGACCGCCGTCTGGGCGAGATCGAAGCGGCGCTCAACGCCTTCGAACACCGTCCCATGACCTATAATCCGCAGGAGATCGCCCAGGCCGGCGTCTTCCTTAGCATCGGCGCCGATGGCTCTCTGCTGGTCGAGCGCGGCTATGTTCGTCCCGAAGATGAGACGCCTGTGGAATTGGAAGGCGGCGATGGCGCGGAAACCGAAGCGGCATCGGGCGATGCTGACACGCCCGGCGTGCAGCGGACCGTCATCACCGTGGGCGGCCAGTCCACCGAGCCGGATGATGAGGACGACAGCGACGCGATCAAGCCGCTGCCCGAACGTCTGATCACCGAACTCACCGCGCATCGGACCTTGGCGCTGCGCGACGCGGTGGCAGGCAATCCCCATGTCGCCATGACCGCGCTCCTGCACAAGCTGGTCCGCGACTGCTTCGGCATTCGCGCATCGGGCACCTCGCTGGATGCAATGGTGCGGGAAATCCATCTCCCCATGCAGAGTTCCGACCTCGGCGACAGTCCGTCCGCGAAATCGGTCGATGAACGCCACAAGGCGTGGAAGGCAGACTTGCCGCTTGGCGAGGATGACGATGCGCTCTGGGACTGGCTCGACAAGCTCGACGAGACCAGCCGGCTGGCGTTGCTCGCCCATTGCGTCAGCTTCGGGGTCAATGCGCTCTATGAACGTCCGAACCCCTACAGCGCCATGGGTATCAGCCAGCACGGTCTGGATCAGCGCCTGCGCGAGGCCGACCGCCTGACCCGCGCCACGGGCCTCGATCTGGTCGAAGCCGGCTGGCGTCCCAGGGTCGACAACTATCTCGGGCGCGTGACAAAGGCCCGTATCCTCGAAGCGGTCCGCGAGGCGCTTGGCGAAGGTAAGGCGCAGCTCATCGACCACCTGAAGAAGGGCGATATGGCCAGGGAGGCCGAGCGTCTGCTGGCCGATACCGGCTGGCTACCCGAACCGCTGCGTCTCGCCAATCTCGATGGCAATCCGGCTGAGGCCGACACTCAGGCAGGCGACGAAGAACTGCCCGCGTTCCTCGCCGACACAGGCGAAGACGAACACCTCGTCGCCGCAGAGTGACCGTCCTGGCGGGGCGGCTCCGGCCGTCCCGTTCACCCGTCCGACAACCATCCAACAGCCAGACCCCAAAATCCCAAGACCAACGCGGCTATGCCGCGCGGGCCGGGCGCTTTCGTTTCAGGAGATCCCCATGACCGACAATGCCCAAATCCCGCCAGTCACAGACCCGCAGCCCTCCGAATGGGAGAGGCTCGCGGCGCTTCGGAACCAACTCGAAGAAGAGCTGTTCAGCCGCAACAAAACCGCGCTGTTTAACGCGCTCACCGATGCCGGCATCACCCATGTCGTCGTCAGTTTCGACGGCTATGGCGATTCCGGCCAGATCGAGGATGTCGAGACCAGGGCCGGCGACGACAGCATCGCCATGCCCACGGCGACGATCGAAATCGCGCAGGCTGCGTGGGGCCAGGCCGAGCCTGAGCGCGCAACCGTCAGCATCGCCGACGCCATCGAGAGCCTTGCATACGCCGCTCTCGAACAAACCCATTGCGGCTCGGAGAACAATGACGGTGCCTATGGCGACATCACCTTCGACACCGCCAGCCGGACGATCAGCCTCGACTATAAGGAGCGCTACACCGCTTCGGAAAACTACACCCACACATTCTGAGGAGGCGATAATGGGACATTGTTATCACCACGCGCTGTCCTCGGCGCACAAATGGGGCGGCACTGCAGACGACTACCTGCCGCTTCACCAGTGGTTCGATGAGTCCAAGGAGATCATCGCGGATTTCCGGCACCGGGCGCTTCGCCATCATGCCCAGGGGATTTTCGAACTGGAGCGAACCTTCGGCGCCACGATCACCATTTCGACGGGCCGCATCGTGCCCGTTCGCCTGATCGGCGAACAGCATGTGCTGGAGGATTTCGGCTTCATACCGAGCTTTGCGGACTGGGTGCGCTGCATTCGGCCCGAACCGTGGATGGGCCGCGCACAGCCGATTCACAAGCTGGTTGACCCCTTCGCTGCCGCACCGGACGGTAAACCGGACGGACAAGGTCCATCTCATCCCCTTCCCTATCCATCGGCAGCTTGACCAACCCCATCCCCTCAACCCGGCCCGGCCGACGCGCCGGACCTTTGCATTGGAAACCCCCGATGACCCGTTTGATCGACATCGACGAGATATTCCGCAGCGATCGCGACAATCCACCGGACGAACGGTCGCTTCCCTGGGAGGAGACCCGCAATGGCATCACCGTCGTGGTGGAGCCCAAACCCCATTGGGCCGAGGACATGCGCGCCTTCCGCCTCGATGCCCGCGAATACTGCCGCTATGCCGACTGGACTGCGCATGGTGCCCGGGCGCGGTTTTTCGGCCATATCGACACATCCGGCGGCGATGTGATGATGAAGGCCCGCGCCATGATCGCGCGCGAGATCGCCGATAGCCTCTGGGATTGAGCGGCCCTGAGGGATGCCCTGGCACCGGGCCTACTGGTACTCGCGCTGCAGAAGCGATGAATCGAGTTCCAGCCTCGCCATACGCAATCGCTCTCGTCGGGGAGCAACGGGTTCCCTCCCCGGCCTGAAACACGCCCTCGAAATCGGCCAGGCAACATGGCTGAGACGGCGAGGCATCCGCGACGGAACTGTGGTCTCCGGTCAGGGGCAAAGCACCACCCCCGCTTCCATTCGCGAACCTTGGTCCGACCCGCATCTTTGCATTCAACCCCGAAGGGGTCGGCTTACGCGCGCGTGCCGCCCCGCGGATTCGGATCACATGCCCGAACGCGCGGGGTGATTGCAGATCCGGTCAGACACTTCGGGCGCCTGTCGCGCGGGGGATGGTCCTCCGCCCCCAAGACAGGAGCCAAGCCCTATGTCCTACGCAGATGCCACCGCCTTCGCCGCCAGCCTCGCCACCACGCTGATGGTCCCGATTGTCGTGATCCAGGCCGGGGACGGAACCCACGGCGCCATGCCAGCCGACGAGTTCGACGGCGACGAGGAGATGGTGAAGCTGGAAATCGACCCATGGCCCTGAGGCGCGCAGGCGTCTCCCCTCAACGGCCCGGTGCAACCGGGCCAACCGCCTTGCGGCTTCGGCCGTCTTAAGGAAGAAAGCGTCAGCAATTATGTCCGCTTCGCCCTGATTTTTATGAAAGCCCATAGCCATGCTCAGCCATATCGTCATTTCCGTCCTGCTCTGCGCGTCATCCTGCGAACCGGCGGAAATCCGGGTCTGGGATGGCGATTCGATCCGGCTGGGGACAACGCGCCCGTCCGAGGCTGTCCGGATCTTCAATATCGATGCTCCAGAGATGGAGGGACGATGCGCCTTTGAAACCGACCTTGCTCTGCAAGCGAAAATCCGGCTGGCCGAAATCCTGGAAGGTCGGCGGGTCGAAATTTTGCGCCAGGGCACCGACCGCTATGGCCGGACCCTGGCGGCAGTCCGGGTCGAGGGCCAGGACGTCGGCGACATTCTGGTCGGTGAAGGGCTGGCGAGAACCTGGACCGGGCGGCGCGAACCTTGGTGCTGATCCTTCGGATCGACCCGGCGACAGCCGGGACGATCCGCCTTCGAGAAGCGAGAGTAAGAGTGTGGGCCGGTTGGCCGTGACGGGTTCGAGGTGGAGGAGAGGCTTCCGCCGCCCGTCACGGAGTATGTTCCATGACCCTATCCCGCCAAGCCGCCTTCGCCCCTATCGGCAAAATCGCCGTGCAACAGGTACTGCCCCGGTTGCGTCACGCCCGAAGGCTGCCGCTACGCATCTCCTGTGTTGGCGCCGCCACCTATGAGGTCGGCAGTGATGCCGAAGTTTTTGACCGCACGGTTATCCTCGGCGAACGCCCGTCCCCCGAGGAAGCCATCATTCTCGCCAACCAATGCGTTGCACAGGATGATTTCCGCATCGGTTCCGGTGCTGCGCTACGCTTCCGCCCGCACCTCATGTTCATTCAGGACAGCGAACAGGGCCTGGTCCTCGCCGGGGAAACCCGCGCCGGGATCATCCTCTGGCAGCCGCCCGTGGCATCCGACGCGGAGGCCCGCCGGATCGTGACCGAGGCCAGCCGGTTGCGCGGCATGGCCTTCGCAGCATCCGGGGGCAGCGACGCGGCGTCCGCCCGCGATCTCCGCTTCCGCGCCAGCCTGCTCGAGGCCCGGCTGGTCGATCCCTTCTGGCGCGCGACGGCCGCCGAGCTGCTGCGATTGCCGCAAGCCGCCTGATCTCTCACCCGTTTCCCCCAAACACTGCCCGGCCATGCGCCGGGTTTTCCTGTTTCAGGAGCCTGACATGGCCGACTATTTCACGCACTTCTCCTGCCTGCTCGATGTGGGCACCCCCGAAAACGCCGCCCGCGCGCTCGACCTCTACAACGCACTGTCGGATGAGAACGACGCCGAAGACCCGGCCTCGGACGGGTTCCTTCTGTCGATCCAGCCCGAGCATGGTGGCACGCAGCTCTGGATTCGTGATGACGTCACCGGCGATCCCGAGCATGTGATTCAGTTCGTCAAGCGCTGTGCTGCCGCGTTCGGCCTGACCGGATTGTGGGGCATGCAATATACCAACACCTGCTCGCGACCTCGTTTGGACGGCTTCGGTGGCGGTGCGCATGTCATCGATCTCGCCACCGGCGAGACGGTAGCATGGACCTATACCGATGGCTGGCTCGCTCAGGTTCTCAATGGAGGCGATCCCGATGCCTGAGATCATCGAAACCACTGTCTATCGACTGGGCGAGCTTTCGGACGCCGCCAAGAAGAAAGCCCGCGTCTGGTATCGCGAAGGCGGCTTCGACTATGACTGGTATGATGCTGTCTATGAGGATTTCCAGCGCATCGCGGAAATCCTCGGCATCCGCCTCAAAACCCGCACCGTCCGGCTCATGGGCCGCGGGTCGCGCCAGGAGCCGTGCATCTGGTTCCGGGGCTTCTGGTCGCAGGGCGATGGAGCGTGCTGGGAGGGGTTCTACTCCTACCGGAAGAGCGCCCCGACCATAATCCGATCCTATGCGCCGCAGGATACGACCCTGCACGGCATCGCCGATGCGCTGCAAGCGATCCAGCGGCGCAACTTCTATCAGCTCCGCGCAGAAGTCAGCCATCGCGGCCACTACTATCACGAATACTGCATGGCGATTTCCGTCGAACGCGACAGCCCGACATATCAGGACATGACGCCCGACGCCGAGGAGATCGTGAGCGAGGCGCTGCGCGATCTTGCCCGCTGGCTTTATCGCCAGCTCGAACGCGAATACGACTATCTCTCGTCCGACGAAGCCGTTGACGAGACCATCCTCGCAAACGGTTTCACTTTCACCGAAACTGGACGCCGGTTCGGCTCGTTTGACGAGTAAACAAATGGTAATCGTTCCGGACGATGAAATTCGGATTACAATTCTGGGTCGGGTGGAAAGACCCTTCGGGCGATGAACATGCCCGTGATCCGGGCGTTGGGGAACCGGGCTGCGAGAACCGTTTTCATTGCGCGGAAATGCGTTCCTGCGGTCAGAACATCGTCAAAAATCGCGATGTCGGTAGGGGGCGGCGCTGTCAGTCCTTCGTGAATTTCGTATAGTTCGAGCAATTCGTCGACAGTGACCCGGCCACCGGCCCCGACCTCATGCGAAGCGACCGTCGACTCGCGCTGGACAACGAGGTTGCGGACGTCGAGCCCGTCGCGGATTCCGCGACAAATCTGCTCGATCCGGTCGTCGTAGTCCGGGTGGCCCACTGCCTTTGAACCGGGCACTGGCACGAGGGTCGCCTGGTTCAGCCACTCGCTGTTGAGTGCCCCCCGAAACGTATTCGAAGCCTGCTGAATAACTTTCAGCTTATATTTGTAATCGGCTCGATCTCTATTGCTTGGCTTCTTTTTCAGGTTCGCGATGATGCCGTTGGCTTTTGAGAAACTGTAGTCTCTCCCCGAAGTGTATTCCAGAAAGTAGAAGCACTCGTCGTCTTCTGTCAGGTGGTAGTGATCCGACCTGCTTGCGGCGTCAATTTGTGACAGGCGCATCTATTTGAGCGCCTCCCATATGTCGTCCGGTGTCCTAACACGGATGGCGCCTTGCTCCTCGAACCGGGCGGGCCACGTGATGGCGGGGTTCTGGAAGCAGCTTTCCAGAATGAACAGTTTGCGTCCCTGGTAGAGCGCAGCCCGTGCTTGCGTCAGCGTCCCCGAGGTCTCGCCGGCTTCAACGATAATAGTGCCTTCGGTCAACGCGCTCATCGTGGCATTCCGTTCCGGGAAGTAATGTCGCTTTTGCTGGAACGGCTGCACCTCGTAGCGCAGGACTGGAATCTGCGAGATCAGCAAATGCTCTTTTGCGATAAAATCCTGGAGTTCCGAATTTTCTTTCGGGTAATGCTCACCAAGCGGTGTCCCGATGACTCCGATGGTCACCCCTCCTGCGTCAATCGCCGCCTTATGTGCCGCAGTGTCGATGCCGGATGCGAGCCCCGACACTACCGCAAAATTCCGCTGCACCAGTTCTCGTGCCAAGCGTGCTGCCCGGCGAATGCCATCTTCACTGGGCCTACGACTGCCCACGACCGCGAGGCCGCGCATTTCGCTCAGTTCCCAGGCCCCCTGATAGTAGAGCATTTCGATGGGATATTTCGCATCGCGCAGTTTTTCCGGGTAATCGCCAGCCTTGTTTAACCTGACTCCGAAATGCGGTACGCCGACCTTGTGGAGTTTCTCGAAGACCTGTTGCGCGGCCCATTCTGCCCTTCCAAGGTCCACAAAATCCGAGGGAAGCGCCTCGGGATCAGCCGCGAAGCGTTCGGCGAGACGCTTGAACGTCGCGCCCTCTTCGAGGAAGAGTGCTTCATAGGCCCCCATTTCGCGGCGCGGAGAAATCGGTGCCACGGCTGGGCCGTAGCTATTTGAAAAGGCGAGGCTACTCACAGCTTGCCCGCGCCGTTGAAATTTTCATTTGCGCCCTCCTGAATCACTCTATTGGGTGACCTGTCTCTGCACCCTGCCTCAGGACAGTCGAACGCTGCAAGGTTGCAACGTTGTTCGCGATTAACGCGTGGCGCTCCGGTCCCCGGTTACATCTGCCGTGTTGATGTTCGGCCAGCCTATCGTACACATTTCTTCAAATCAATTGTTCTTGTAATGTTCCAAGCATTCCGCGCGGTCGCTACGGTGGGCAAGTTGCGGCGGGTTCTGATCGATCCCCGCAAGCGTCGCGCCAATTGGCCGAAGAGGTAGAGGCCCGCCGGAACGGGGCGAGTCCGGGCGGTTGAGAGAGCGCTGACCGGGCTTTCCCGTTCCCGCTCTCCCGAGGCTCCCTCTCATGAACATGGTTTCCCCCGTGGCCGATCCGGCCGCGCCGCTTGCCGTTGCGCCGGCGATCCTTGCCGCCTCTAATCTCCTGCTTCCCCATCTTGAACGCGGCCAGCGCGTCGATGCCGTCACGCTGCGCGGCGCAATGGAAGCCGCCTTCGGCGCATCCGATGCCGCCGGCGCGTGGACCTGGAAGACCGCCTACGACGCCTGCGAGGCTGCGACCGTTCTGTTCCTGCGCAAATACGGAAAGCCGCTTTTCCGCAAGGCCGGGTCTCCTGCGGCCATTCTGCCGCAGCTCGGAAAGATCGCCGGGCTTCTACCGACGCATACACGTCGGTCGGAGGAAGCGCAGACCTTTCAGCAGTATTCGACCCCGATCCCGCTCGGCCTCGCGGCCGCAACGGCGGCGGCGATCACCCCCGCCGACCGGGTTCTTGAGCCTTCGGCCGGCACCGGGCTCCTCGCCATCCTCGCCGAGATCGCCGGCGGCACGCTTCTGCTCAACGAACTCGCCGAGGCCCGTGCCGGCCTGCTTTCTTCCCTCTTTCCGGCCCTTTCCGTCACCCGGTTCGATGCCGCCCAGATCGACGATCACCTCGATCCCGGCCTGATCCCGACCGTGGTGCTGATGAACCCGCCATTCTCTGTCATGGCGAATGTCGAGGGTGGCATGGCCGATGCCACCTTCCGCCATGTCGCCTCGGCGCTGGCGCGCCTAGCCCCCGGCGGGCGGCTCGTGACCATCACCGGCGCAAGCTTCGCGCCCGACAATCCGGCCTGGACGGCAGCCTGGACCCGGCTGCAGGAGCGCGGCCGCGTCGTCTTCTCCGCCGCCCTCGACGGCTCGGTCTATGCCAAGCATGGCACGACGATCCCGACGCGGCTCACCGTCATCGACAAGCTGCCCGCCGAAGAAGCGGCGATGTTTCCGCCCGCCCCAGGCATCGCGCCGGAGGTGGCGACACTTCTGGGCTGGCTGACGGATCAACTGCCTGGCCGGCTGCCGATCGATCCCGGCGTAGCCATGCCGGTCGCACGGCCTGTCGCACCCCGCACCGTGCGGGGCTATGTCAACCGTGCAGCCCGCGCCGCGCCTGCCGCGCTGCCGGCCGAACCGGAGGCCGTGCCGCTCGCTTACGAGACCGCGGATTGGGAACCCGCCGAGGACGACCGTCTTTCCGACGCGATCTATGAGGAATACAGGCTTCAAACCATCCGCATCGCCGGGGCGCAGGCACATCCGACCCAGCTCGTGCAATCCGCCTCGATGGCGAGCATCGCACCGCCGAAACCGAGCTATCGGCCGACACTGCCGAAAGACATCCTCGGCAGGCTGTCCGACGCGCAGCTGGAGACGGTGATCTATGCCGGCGAAGCCCATTCGGGTTTCCTCGCCGGAACCTGGACGGTCGATGACACGTTCGACAGCCTGTCCGCCGCTCCGGAGGACGCCTCAGACGCCATCCGCTTCCGACAGGGCTTCATGATTGGTGACGGCACCGGCGTCGGCAAGGGTCGGGAATCCGCTGCAATCATTCTCGACAACTGGATGCAAGGCCGCCGCAAAGCGGTCTGGATTTCGAAGTCCGACAAGCTCCTGGAGGATGCGCAGCGCGATTGGAGCGCCCTCGGCATGGAGCGGCTTCTGGTCACGCCTCTCGGCCGTTTCCCCCAAGGCTCAAAGATCACGCTGAACGAAGGCGTCCTATTTTTAACCTATGCCACGCTGCGCTCCGACGACCGTGGAGAAAGGGTTTCCCGGGTCAAACAGATCGTCGAATGGTTGGGCTCCGATTTCGATGGAGTAGTGATTTTCGACGAGGCGCACAGCATGCAGAACGCCGCAGGTGGCAAGGGAGAACGCGGCGACGTGGCCGCCAGCCAGCAGGGCCGCGCCGGGCTGCGCCTCCAGCATGCCCTGCCGGATGCGCGGGTGGTCTATGTCTCGGCCACCGGTGCGACCACGGTGCACAATCTCGCCTATGCCCAGCGGCTCGGCCTCTGGGGCGGCGAGGATTTCCCGTTCGCGACCAGGGCCGAGTTCGTCGAGGCGATCGAGGCGGGTGGCGTCGCGGCGATGGAGGTTCTGGCCCGCGACCTACGCGCCCTTGGTCTCTACACCGCCCGCTCACTCTCCTTTTCGGGCGTCGAATACGAACTAATCGAGCACGATCTGACCCCGGAACAGGTCCGCATCTACGACAGCTATGCCGATGCCTTCGCCATCATCCATAACAATCTCGACGCCGCGATGGAGGCGGCAAACATCACCGGCAGTTCCGGCACGCTGAACCGGCAGGCCAAATCCGCCGCGCGCTCCGCCTTTGAGAGCGCCAAGCAGCGCTTCTTCGGCCATCTGCTCACCAACATGAAGACCCCGACACTGATCCGGTCCATCTCCAGCGATCTGGAGGCGGGCCATTCGGCGGTCATCCAGATCGTCTCGACCGGCGAAGCCTTGATGGAACGGCGGCTGGCGGAGATCCCCACCGAGGAATGGGGCGATCTGAAAATGGACTTGTCGCCTCGCGAATATGTCCTCGACTACCTCGCCCATTCCTTCCCGGTGCAGCTCTACGAGCCCTTCACCGACAGCGAGGGCAATCTGTCGTCACGCCCGGTCTATCGCGACGGCCAGCCGGTCGAGAGCCGCGAGGCGGTGGCGCGGCGCGACGAGATGATCGCCAGCCTCGCCAGCCTGCCGCCGATCCCCGGCGCCCTCGACCAGATCGTCCAGCATTTCGGGACCGACACGGTGGCCGAGGTGACGGGCCGCTCGCGCCGGATCGTGCGAAAATCCGGCAATGGCGTCTCGATCGACCGCCTCGCGGTGGAGAACCGTGCGGGTTCAGCCAATCTGGCCGAGACGCAAGCCTTCATGGACGATGCCAAACGCGTTCTGGTCTTTTCGGATGCGGGTGGCACGGGCCGTTCGTATCACGCTGAGCTTTCGGCGAAGAACACCCGACTGCGTGTCCATTACCTGCTCGAGGCGGGCTGGAAGGCGGATGCTGCCATCCAGGGCCTTGGCCGGACGCACCGCACCAATCAGGCGCAGCCGCCGCTGTTCCGGCCGATCTCGACCAATGTGAAGGCCGAGAAGCGGTTTCTATCGACCATCGCCCGCCGCCTCGACACGCTGGGCGCGATCACGCGCGGCCAGCGCCAGACCGGCGGCCAGGGCCTGTTCCGGCCCGAAGACAATCTGGAATCGCACTACGCCCGCGATGCACTGCGCCAGCTCTATCTCCTCCTCGTGCGCGGCAAGGTCGAGGGCTGCTCGCTGGAGCGTTTCGAGGCTGCCACAGGCCTGAAGCTGATGGACTCGAACGGCATCAAGGACGAACTGCCCGCGATCACGACCTTTCTAAACCGGCTGCTGGCACTGACCATCGAGCTTCAGGGCATCCTGTTCACCGCTTTCGAACAGCTTCTGACCGCCCGCATCGAGGGTGCCATCGCGTCCGGCACCTATGACGCCGGGCTGGAGACGCTGCGCGCCGAAAGCTTCACCGTCACCGACCGGCAGGTGATCTACACCCATCCCCGCACCGGGGCGGAGACCAGTCTGCTGACGATCACCGAGCGCAAGCGCAACCTGCCGGTAACACTCGATGCCGCCCTGGCAGAACTCGACGATCCGCGCGCGAAACTCCTGATCAACGAGCGCTCGGGCCGGGCGGCGGTGCAGATCCCCACCACCAGCGTCATGCTGGACGATGGCGAGATCGAGCGTCGGGTCCGCCTGATCCGGCCGATGGACGCGCACAATCTCCCGGTCAGGATGATGAGCGAGACCCATTGGGTCGAGGCCGACCGGGACGCTTTCGCGTCGGCCTGGAATGCCGAACTTGCCGAGGTGCCGGAGTTTTCCGACAGCATCTTGCATATGGTCACCGGCCTGCTGCTGCCGATCTGGAAGCGGCTGCCGCAGGAGTCCGCCCGCGTCTATCGCCTCCAGACCGATGCGGGCGAGCGCATCATCGGTCGCAAGGTCTCGCCAGCCTGGGCCGCAAATGCGACCACGACCGGCATCGCAACGATCACGCCGGACGATGCCTTCGCGGCGCTGATGGAAGGCCGGACGATCCTCGATCTCGCCGAGGGTCTCCAGCTTCGCCGGGTGCGTGTCATGGGTTTGAGTCGTATCGAACTCTCCGGTTTCACCGACACGATGCGCGAGCGCCTCACCGCCTTTGGCCTCTTCCACGAAATCATCTCCTGGAAGCTCAGGATGTTCGTACCGGTCGATGCGAACGGCCCGGCTGTGCTCGCCAGACTGCTGGACCGCTGGCCGGTCGAGCGTATCGGCGAGCGGGAGGCTGCCTGATGGCCCGTCACGACGCCTCCGAACTGGCGATCCGTCTCGGCCGGCAGGCCGAGGCGGTCTGCCGCCATTATCTGTCCAACGGACGGCGCCAGGGCCGGTACTGGACGGTAGGCGACGTTCGCAATACGCCCGGCCGGTCAATGTTCGTCCGGCTCAACGGACCGGAATCCGGTCCCGGCGCTGCCGGGCATTGGAGCGACGCCGCAACGGCCGAATATGGCGATCTCCTCGATGTGATCCGCGAGGCGCTCGGCTTGGTCGACTTCAACGACGTGGCCGAGGAAGCGCGCCGTTTCCTCTCACTGCCGCATCCCGAGCCGGACACGACGAAGACACCGACCGGCAGGACGTTCCGCATGGCCTCGTCGGGGTCGCCTGAAGCGGCGCGGCGGCTCTTCGCTATGTCGCAGCCGATCGGGGGCACGCTCGTAGAGACGTATTTCCGCAATCGCGGCATTACGGCTTTGCACGGAACCGGAAGTCTGCGTTTCCATCCGCGTTGCTATTATCGGCCCGACGAGCAATCGCCCACCGAGATCTGGCCGGCAATGGTCGCTACCGTCACCGACCTCGCCGGACGGCAGACGGGGGCGCACCGCACCTGGCTCGCCCCGGACGGCTCCGGCAAGGCGCCTGTCGAGACACCGCGACGGGCGATGGGTGACCTTCTCGGGCACGCTGTCCGCTTCGGCGTGGCCGGCGAGGTGCTCGCCGTTGGCGAGGGCATCGAGACCGTGCTGTCGCCCCGCCAGGTTCTGCCCCACATGCCGATGCTGGCGGCGCTTTCGGCCGCTCACCTTGCCGCCATCCTGTTCCCGCCGTCCCTGCGCCGGCTCTATGTCATCCGGGATCGCGACCCAGCCGGTGATGTTGCCAGAGAAAGCCTTGTCGCCAGAGCGGCGAGCTGCGGGATCGAAGCGATCGCGCTCACGCCGGTCGAGGGTGACTTCAATGACGATCTGCGCCGTCACGGCGCCGATGCCCTCCGCGCCGCCCTGAAGGATCAGCTTCATCCCAAAGACCTCCGCCGGTTCATGGAGACGTGAGAATGTGACCGGTCCCGGAGGCGCGGCCCAGGCTGTGTCCCCTGCAGGTTTCGTGCTCACGCCATCAGCAGCCGCATCCTTCGTCGGAGAGTCCGGCACCTACGGCCTTCTGAGAGGGCGATCGGCACACAAGCGGTCCGGACAGGCAATGGCGGCGGCCGACTATTTTCCGCCGCGTCCGGCGGACGCTTTGCATCGCGAAGCAAAATAGTCGGCCTTGGCCATCAAGGCCCTCGCGGAGGCGCGAGGGCTGCCAGTCCGTCCCGCCCGTGCGCTTCGACGCCTGCGAAGGCCGCGATAGGCGCGGTCACCAGACGAAGGACGCTCCCGATGACGAACGAAACCGGATATGCAGGGGATGAACCATTCCACACCTCCTCCCAGACCGATCACGCCCTCACCGAACTCCAGCTCTACGGCTGGCGCCCGTTTCAGGACGAACCCGATCCGAGGCCGCTGCCCGAGGGCAATACCATCGCCGCCGCCGTCACCGACATCTTCGACGCCCTGGTCGCGTCGCTCAGCGACACCCGCCTCGAGTCCGATCTCGAAGAACTGCTCTGGGGAACCGTCAATCTCTTTCACCGCGCCGCCAGCCGGATAGAACGCGATCTCGACGACAACGAGCAGGCACAGCGCCGGCTTCAGCGCGAACAGGACGGCAGCGAGGTGAAATCGGTCGAACTCGAACGCCTCACAGCAGAGGGGCAAACCCTGATCGAACGGCGCAACAGCCTGGAGCTCTTTCGCGATATCGCCTCAGAAGCTTTCGAGCACCACACCGGCAGCGCCTGGCGGCCGCGCACCGGCTCGATGGTCAACCATCGCAACCTCACCGCCGCGATGATCGACAGCCGCGACTTCCTTGCCGCCAAGCGCCGGGCCGAGACCGAGGTGATGCTGCCCGCCGGTCCCAAGGTCGCCCTGACCGGTGGTCTCGACTACAACGATCATCGCCTGATCTGG
This sequence comes from Paracoccus binzhouensis, assembly GCF_016446475.1. Classification (GTDB taxonomy): domain Bacteria; phylum Pseudomonadota; class Alphaproteobacteria; order Rhodobacterales; family Rhodobacteraceae; genus Paracoccus; species Paracoccus binzhouensis. Next base: position 23,328 of record NZ_JAEHFP010000067.1, read on the forward strand.
GCGAAGCTCGATCAGGTCCATGCCAAGCACCCGGAGATGGTGCTGCTGCACGGCGGTTCGCCGAAGGGCGCCGAACTGATCGCCTCCCGCTGGGCCGACACCCGAAAGGTGCTACAGGTCGCCTTCCGGCCCGACTGGACGAAACACGGCAAGGCCGCACCCTTCAAGCGCAACGACGCCATGCTGGATGTCCTGCCGGTCGGCGTCCTCGTCTTCCCCGGCACAGGCATCCAGGAGAACCTGGCCGACAAGGCCCGCAAGCTCGGCATCCCGGTCATGAAGTTCGACGGCGGCGCGTAAAGCGCCGCCTCGGGCGGCTGTTTCCGCCGCCAATACTTGACTACGCAATAGGTTGATGGCTTTGATGAAGCATCCTTGCAGAACCGGCGAAGCAGCATAATCGCAGGCGGAGCGCATCTACCGGCAGCCTGTCGTGATCCTCAACCGTTGATGTGGAGGCTTCCATGACGCTGATCCTGCTCGCTCTCTCCCTGTCGATCGCGCTTACCATCATCGCCTACAATCTCGCGATCTACGCCTTGCCCTTCATGGTTGGCCTTTCGGCCGCCCAATTTGTCTACGGCGCCGGCGCCGGCGTGCTGATGTCGGGGCTTGCCGCGATCGGTGCGGCGCTTCTTTCCATCGGGCTGGTGATCGCTGTCCTCGGCTTTGCGAAGAACCCGGTTCTGCGTCTCATCGCGCTCGCTGTTTTCGCGGTGCCCGCTGCTATTGCGGGCTACGCGCTCGTTCATGGGGTCGCGAAGAACGTCGTCGAGTCGGGCGTTGCGCTCAACCTCCTTTGCGGCACTGGGGGACTGTTCATCGGCATCGCAGCCATGATCAATCTCAACGCTCTCGGGGTGTCCACCTTCTCGCGCTGATGCGACGATCTGCAAGCGCGTCGAGGACGGCATCATCTTTCTTACCCGCCTGACCCGGTGAATGCGTCAGCCGCCTTGCGCGCGAAATTCTTGCTTGGGGTGACCGTTCCTTGTACAACCACAAGGAGGGCTTACAGGCAGATTTGTTATCGCGTTTCGCGATATATGAAATGATGTCAGGGGGTTCTGCTTCCCGACGATCCTTATTGCGCGTTATGGATGATGATGTTCGATACGCGTGATCGCATAAGAGTGCCTGTAAGCCCGTTTTGATTACAGGGTTTTCTATTGTCGATTCTTAAGAAGCTAAAGGATGCAAAATCCCTCGATGATGTGGCCGCGATATTAGGGTACAAACCCAGCGCGCTTGCCTATATTCTCTACAAGATCCCGCCTGAGACAAAGTACCAGAGATTCACGATTCCGAAGCGGAGCGGCGGCGAGCGGGAGATTTGCGCACCCGTAGAGCCGCTGAAGATGCTTCAGCGCAGACTGGCGAACGTTCTTTACGCCTCCAGGGATGAGATCGACGCCGACAGTGGGAGGGGATCGCTTTCACACGGGTTTCGGCGTAAACACTCCATCGTCACCAATGCCCAGCGGCACAAGCGCCGGCGGTTCGTCTTCAATCTCGATCTTCAGGATTTCTTCCCGACCTTCAACTTCGGTCGGGTCCGGGGCTTTTTCATCCGCAACAACAGCTTTGAACTTTCCGAGAAGACCGCGACAATCGTTGCCCAGATAGCCTGCTTCGAAAACGCATTGCCGCAAGGCAGCCCGTGTTCACCGATTATCGCTGATCTAGGTTGTGTTGACAAAAAGGATTCCCCTGCGCGTCTGGCTGTGATTCAAGATCATCTCTACGTGGGAGGTGACCTTGGCACGC
>NZ_JAEHFP010000068.1 GCF_016446475.1 Paracoccus binzhouensis
CCCTCGCAGCCGTCAACGCCATGATTTATATGCGAAATATCACGATTACGACAGCGAAATCAGCGACTTACTTGGAGAATGTGGGATCCCTTGGCTTCCTTGTGAAAGTTTATTTGGCGACTGCTGCTCGTCTTTGAACAAAGAAAATCTAGCCGATGAGGAAGAACACCACGGAAAAACTGGTAGTGTCCGCGGATGTGGTGTAATTCCATCGACACGTTCGGTGTGATCTCGGGTGGCCAGCGAAGTGTATGATCGAGGTGGAGTTTCGACGCTTCAACCACGAACCATACGTAAGCGGCGCGTGGACCGCACCTTCCAGCCTTTGTCCTGATCGTCGCATTGGAGAGTTGTGATGATCGGAACGGAGCTTCTCCATGGAGACTGCATTGGAGGTTCTCCCGGTCGGCGGCCGAGGTCGGCGGAACCGGAAGTGGCCGGCTGAGGTGAAGGCGCGGATAGTTGCGGAAACGCTGCTGCCGGGTGCAACGGCGAATGAAGTGGCGCGTCGGCACGGCTTGCCGGCAAACCATGCGTCGTCGTGGCGAACGCTTGCTCGGAAAGGGCGACTGGTGTTGCCTGGGCCGGAGGATCCGGTTGAGTTTGCGGCGCTGATGGTCGGCACGGTTGGTGAAGCCGCGGGTGGAGACGCGGACACTGCGGTCCGGCCCGAGATTGTCGCGGGCGCGGTGGTGATCCGCCTGGAAGCCGAGGCCACGGCGGATCGGATAGCCTCGGTCGTGCGTGCCTTGGCGACCAGCCCATGATGTTCCCGTCGAACCGGGTGCGGATCATGGTCGCGACCAAGCCGTCGACTTCAGGAAGGGTCATGACGGGTTGGCGTCGCTGGTATCATCCATGCTGCGCAAGGATCCCTTTACCGGCATGGTCTTTGTGTTCCGTTCGCGCCGGGCAGACCGGCTGAAACTCTTGTATTGGGACGGCACCGGTCTGGTGATGGCTTACAAGCGGCTGGAGGATGCGAGCTTCACCTGACCCGGCATCAAGGACGGGGTAATGGCGCTGAACCATGCCCAGTTCGAGGCGCTGTTTGCCGGTCTGGACTGGCGCCGCGTCAAAGCGCTGGAAACCCGACCACCTGCTGCGACAGAATGAATCAACAGGTTGGTTTTGCGTGTTTTTGATGGCGGTTGGTGATAGCGTCAGGCTATGCAGGCCGTCCCCGCTCTTGATCTCTCCGCCATCCCTGTCGCGCAACGCGCGGCGGTTCAGGCATTGATCGAGCAGGTGGCAGCACTGACGGAGATCACCCGGCGGCAAGAGCACCTGATAGCCGAACTGAACCATGCGCTGCATGGCAAGCGGTCGGAAAAGCTGACCGAGGATGAACGGCAGCCGGCCTTCAAGGACCTGTCCATCGCGCTGGCCGAGGTCGAGGCAGAGAAGGAGACCCGTTCCGCCAAAGGGGGCAACAGGGCAACCAGGCCCGCGCCGAAGCGCACTATCGGCAACCTGCCGGCTGCATTGCCGCGCATCGAGGAAATCATCGAGCCTGACAGCCTGATCTGCCCCTGCGGTTACGGTGTCATGCATAAGATCGGTGAGGACCGCTCGGAACGGCTGGACATTGTCCCGGCTCAGTTGCGCGTCATCGTCACCGTGCGCCCGAAATACGCCTGCCGGACCTGCACCGACGGTGTGACCCAAGCGCCCGCGCCGTCCCACCTGATCACGGGCGGCCTGCCGACTGAGGCGACCTTGCCCCACGTGCTGGTCAGCAAATATGCGGATCATCTGCCGTTATATCTTCAGAGCCAGATCCTGGCGCGGGCAGGCCTCGATCTGCACCGTGCCGTGCTGGCCGATTGGGTCGGCAAGGCGGCCTTCCATCTGAAACCCGTCGTGGACCGGCTGGCTGAGCACCTGAAACGATCAGGCAAGCTGTTCATGGACGAAACCACCGCCCCGGTGCTGGACCCTAGGCGCGGCACGACCAAGACCGGATATCTCTGGGCACTGGCCCGAAATGACCACCCCTGGGGCGGCGAAGAACCGCCCGGGGTGGTCTGCTCTCAGCTCCGGTCGCGCGGGCGAGAATGCCGAAACCTTCCTGACCGGCTTCGGCGGTATCCTGCAAGTCGACGGCTACACCGGCTACAACCGGCTGACCAAACCCTCGCGCAAGGACGGCACCCTCATTCGGGTGGCCCATTGCTGGGCGCATGCCAGGCGCAAGCTGAAGGAGGTCTTCGACCGCGATGGCTCGGAGATTGCCGCCGAGGGCCTGCGCCGCATCGCAGAACTCTACGCCGTCGAGGCCGATATCCGCGGCATCTCGCCCGGGCAGCGCCTGTCTGCCCGTCGGGCCCGCATCGTGCCGCTGGTGGTGGCCTTCGGCGACTGGCTTCAGGCGCAGCGCCGCAAGATCTCCACCAAATCCCGATTGGGCGAAAAGCTTGCCTACATCCACAACCATTGGGACGGGCTGCAAACCTGCCTGACCGACGGCCGTGTCGAGATCGACTCCAATCGGGTCGAGAATCTCGTCCGCCCGATTGCCCTCAATCGCAAGAATGCACTCTTCGCCGGTCACGACGAAGGCGGCATCGCCTGGGGCCGCATCGCCTCGCTGATCGAGACCTGCAAGATCAACGGCGTCGAGCCCTTCGCCTACCTCAAGGCAACCCTGACCGCCATCGCCAAAGGTCACCTGCAAAGCCGCATCGACGACCTGCTGCCATGGAGCTTCAAGCCGTCAAGATAAGCTGGTCGTGCCCTCCAGCGACCGCTTACGGATCAGTTGAGGGGTTATCGGAAGCCCGGCACCGGACCGCCCTCCAGGGAGGTGGCAGCGGCGAGGAGAGCATGCTGCCGTCAGAACCCGTACCGTGCCGGCAGAAACGGTTCCGGTGCTACCGGAGGAGGTTCGCTCGACATCAGAGCAGCCAAGTGTCGGCCGCTGGCGGGGCCGAGAGTCAGGCCCTGGTGGCCGTGGCCGAAATTGACCCATAGCCGTGGAAGCCTTGTGGATTCCCCGATCAGCGGGATCATGTCGGGCAGGCAGGGGCGGGTGCCGGTCCATGGCTGGATCTCATCGGCCCGCCCGATGTCCAGGATACCGCGCGCCGCCGTTTCGGCGCTGGCCAGTTGCGCGTAGTCCGGCGGAAGGTGCAATCGGGCAAGATGCGCGCTGGTGGTGATCCGCAGCCCCTGTTCGACCGGGGTGGCGACGTAACCGTGGTCGGTGTCCAGCATCGGCACCTTCAGCGGAACCGGCGCGGTATAGTGGCGATGATAGCCGCGCTTGTAGACCATCGGGACGCGGATGCCCAATCCGGCCAGAAATCGCGGCGTCCATGGGCCGGCGGCAAGCACCAGATGCGGCGCCGACCAATCGCGTCCTGCCGTCTTTGCCGTCCAGCCGGTGGCGGTTGCCCGAATCGCGGTCACCTCGGCCCCGACGATATGCCCGCCTCGGGCGACGAGGGCAGCCGCATAGGCCCTGGTCAGGCGACCGGGATTGCTGACGCTCCAGGGATCGAGCCAGTGGATGGCGCCTGCACCGGGCTCCGTGATGGCCGGTTCGGCCGCCTGAAGCGCCGCCGCATCCATCACCGCCAGGTTCAGGCCATGACGCGCGGCCATCTCTTCGCGGCGGCGGGCGGCAGTTTCGAACAAGCGCGGGTCGCGGAAATATTCGCGGTATCCGGTGCGACGGACCAAGCTTCCCGCGCCGGAGGTGTCGATGAAATCCCGATGCGCCGCCAGCGAGGTTCGGATCAGGCTTTCATAGGCCGCCGACAGGACGGCATGGCGCGCGGGGGTCGAGTGGAACCCGTAGCGGACCAGTGCACCGGCCTGCCATGCCAGTTCGCGCCATCGCGCGCGGACATCGTTCCTGCGGCCCAGAAGCACCCCCAGCAGGAAACCGGGCCCAAGCGGCATCGCATAGGGGGCGACGGCCTCGCGCTGGAGGATGCCGGCATTGCCGAAACTGGTTTCGCAGCCCGGCTCCTTGCGGTCGATGACCGTGACGGTCCAGCCGCGCTCCTGCAGTGCCAGGGCGGTAGAGACGCCGACGATGCCGGCGCCGATGACAAGGGCCTCGTTCATTGCGGATAACGGCCTCTCATTCCCGACCTGCAAGGTGACGCAGAAAATAATCGACAGTCCGGCGAAGGGCATAGGGGTGAAAGGCAACGCCATGGCCGGCGCCCGGCACGATGAGCATGTCGAAATCGGCATCGGCCTTCACCAGCACATCGACAAGGCGCAGCATCTGGCTGGGCTGGACATTGTCGTCCATCTCTCCCTGAACCAGGAACAGCTTGCCGGCGATCCGGTCGGCCACATCGGCGCTGGCCAGGCCGCGGCGGGAACCGACATCCATGCCCTGGAACATCTCTGCCCAGTTGGCGATATACAGCGAAACATCGTGGTTGCCGCAGATCGACACCCCGACGGTGAAGAAATCGGGATGGATCGCCATCCCGCGAACCGTCGCGTAGCCGCCGCCCGAGAACCCGGTCAAACCGACACCCTCCGCGATGTCCATCCAGGGGCGATCTGCCGCCAGGGACTTGATGGCCGCCACATGGTCGGCAAGGCCCCCGCAGCTTTCCATCCTTCCATGGGAATGCAGCCAGAAATCCCGGGATCGTCCCGGTGTTCCGGGGCCGTCAAGCAGAAGCGTGACGAAGCCCGCCGCGGCGAGGCCCTCGGCATATCGGGCATAGGTTGTCTGGCCGAACGATTTCGGCGCCATGAAGACCTGCGGACCGCCATAGATGACGTCGATGACCGGATAGGTTTTCTCCGGATCGAATCCCGGGGGCTTGTAGAGCACCCCCCAAAGCTCCGTTTCGCCGTCCAGGGCCTGGACATGAAACGGCTCGGGCAGCGGCATGTCGGCGGGCCAGGCTGCCCCGGCATCCGCATATTCCAGCGTCGTGACCACCCTGCCGTTCCGGTCATACAGGACCGAGACCGGCGGCCGGTCCGGCGCTTCATGGGCGGCGACGAAAAACTTTCCGTCGGGGCTGGTTCCGTTCGGATATCGCCCGCTGCCGGTCGGGACTTGCGTCAGCGCGCGTGACGGCAATGACAGGTCATGGTTGAGATCCTGGCGGGTCAGGCGGCGCAGATCCGTTCCGTCGAAGCGGATCGAATAGACCTGGAGGTAATAGGGATCCAGCCGCGGCTCGCGGCCTGCGGCAGCGAAGAGGACGGTTTCGGCATCCTCGTCGACATGGAGGATCGAAACGACGTTCCATCCGCCCGTGGTGATGCGGCGGCGACTGCGCGGATCGCCGCGCTCGACGAAATAGAGATGGCGCCAGCCGTCAGCCATCGACGACCAGAGGATGCGGCCGTCGCGCAGCACCTGTGGTTGCGGGCTCGGGCTGAAACATGGCCGCCCCGCCGCGGGGCCCTCTTCGATGACCAGTCGCCTGGTGTTGCCGGTTGCGGTGTCCACCTGCCAGAAATCCAGCCGATCTCCGTCGCGCGATCCTTCATGCAGGTAGAAGTGACCTCCGTCGTCGGACCACCAGGCGGGATAGCTGATCAGCGGATTGGCGCCAAAGCTGACCAGTCGATCCATCCTGGCCGGCACCCGCTGTCCGTTCCTGTCGATGAACCACAACTCGCTCAACGCGCCATGCGCGTCGCCGGGAACGGGATAGGGAAAGCTGTGAAGCCTGGGACGCGATCCATCCGGCGGGACCGCCTCGATCAGATGCGCCAGCGGAACCCGGCGCAGATCGGTGCGCAAGGTCGCGATCCGGCTGGAATCCGGCGACCAGAGTGCGATTGGCGGATAGCGGTCCGCCGTGAGGTTGCAGTCGAAGCCCAGGAAATCGCCATAGCCGTTGCGGGCTTCGCCGTCGCGGGTCAGGGGGCGGCGCTTGCCGGTCCCCTCGACCAGCCAGAGATTGTGGTCGCGGATTACCAGACGCGCCGAATGATCCGGCGCCACGTTTTCGGCCGGTGCCGCCACGGGGCCCAGATCGGTCAAGGCCAGCCCATCGCGCGTGGCTCGCCAAAGGCGCTCGTCCAGGCGAAACTCGATTGCCGTGGCATCGCGGGCAAGCCGCACATCCACAGGCTCGACCGCCTCCGGCGCGATCGGCAATGCGGCGATCCGCGCGGCAAGCGCCTCCGGGTCGAAAAGGGGCGCGACCCTTCCCGTCCCGGCCTCGACCAGCAGGTAATCCGTTCCATCCGGCGTGCGGCGGCAATAGGAAAAGAGCTTTCCGTCATCGGACCAGAACGGGCGAACCGTGTCGTTGAAGACCCGGACATTGCGCAGTCCCGAGGCCAGGTAACGTGCCCGCTCGTGCGAATCGGTTCCGGTCGAATTCCCGTTCGCGAGCATGTGTCCCTCCTTCTCCCCACGCCATCATATCATGGGGCAGGAATGCATCTACACAATTGTGTAGTCAATGGTCAATGCAAACGGGATGCGGGTCAGGTGCTGCGTTTTCTACCTTCTTCCGATGCCAGACCCGCCAGAATCAATTGCATGATCCGCTCTTCCTGCAAATTGCGGCGCTTCAGTTCCTCGACCGAGAAGAGATTGCGATTCAGCAGGGTTTCGAATTGCGGCGCCAGCAGAAGATAGCCGATTCGCTGGGCGACCATCCGGATCGAATCCCACAGGGCGGGTTCATCCGGAAACCGGGCGCGGAGATCCGCGTTCAGCATCTCGGTCGTGCCCAGAAGTTCGCGCAGGAATTCAAGCGCGATGGGCCTTTCCTCCATGATCGCGCGGCGCAGATAGCGGACGATCCCCGACAGGCTGCCCGTCTGGCTCTCTATCATCGAGGAAAGCTCTTCGGGGGATGTGGCACGGTTGGCGACCTGCACCAGTTGCAGATATTCGGTCATGACACGCTTTTCCACCGCGTCGCGCAGACCCTCTTTCGACTGGAAATAGAAGCGGACGAGCCCCCAGGACACGCCCGCTTCGTCGGCAATCGCCCTGACGGATGTGGCATCGAAACCGTCGCGCCCGAACAGCATGATGGCTGCCTCCAGCAGGCGTTCGCGTCCGTTGGTCTGTTCGGCTGGCGGGTCTTTCTGTGTCATGGCGGCAATCTAGGCGAAGGCCGGTGCGAAGGCAATTTCCGCCGCCTCAGCCGGATCGGCATGCATCCTGGGGCTCCTGCACATGTTCCATTCTCCAGGTGCTTGAGGGCCCGGGATTCAATCTTCTGGACTCGAACTACACAAATGTGTAGCAATCCTGAACTCAGGAAAGCCGGGAGAGTCGCGCAAGATGGATACCGAAAACAAGCAGCATGCACGGGCGTGGTTGGCGGCCGTCGTCCTTGCCATGGCCGCGATGATCGCCATGGCGGACAAGACGCTGCCGATGCTGCTCATGGAACCGATCAAGCATGCCATGGCGCTGACCGACGTGCAGATCGGCATCTTGACCGGCTTCACCTTCGCGATTGCCATGGCGATCGCCGCCCTGCCGCTGGCATGGCTGGCGGATCGCTATGACCGGACGCTGCTGCTGGCGATCGCCATCACCGTCTGGTGCCTGCTGACCATCGCCAGCGGCTTTGCCACGAACTTCACCGCCTTGTTCCTGTGCCGGCTTGGGGTCGGCCTGGGCGAGGCGGCGCTGATACCGGCCGCATTGTCGTTGATCGCCGATCTGTTTCCGCTTCGGCGCGTTGCCAGGGCGTCGGGGCTGTTCTTCTTTGGCGTGACCTTCGGCGGAGTCGTGGCCATGGTCGGCGGTGGCGCAGTTTACGGATATCTTCATGCCGCCGCGCTGGAAGGCACGCTGCCCCTGGCAAGCGACGATGCCTGGCGCTGGACCACCATCGCATTCGGCGCCGCCGGTCTTGTCGTCGCCGCCCTTGTCGTCACCATCCTCCCCGAGCCGCGGCGGCGCAATCCCGCCATGGCCGCCGCCGCGATCGGCACGCCCGAAGCGGCAGGGTTTCGCGAATACCTGACGGCGACGCTGCCTTTCATCCTGCTTCTGGTCATCTGCCTGGGCATGAGCGCGATCTTCACCGTCGGCTTCAACGGCTGGCTCGCGCCGTTCTTCACCAGAACCTATGGCTGGTCCATCGAGAGGACGGGCAGCACGCTGGGCACGATCCTGCTGGTCGCCGGTCTGCTTTCTCCGTTCATCGGGGTGTTCTTCAATCAGATCGTGCGCCGCTGGATGGGCCGCGAGGCGCCACTGGCCGCGATTTCCCTCATGCTTCTTGTGATCCTGCCCTTCGTGATCGGCGGCCCGCTGATGTCGAACGGGCTTTGGGCGGCGGCAGCGGTTGGCATTGTCATCGCGATTTCCGGCGGGTGCTCGATCGTCATCTCGGTCATTTATGTCAGCATCGCGCCGTCCCACCTGCGCGCCCGGATCACCGCCGTCCTGTTGCTCGTGCTGGGGCTGATCTCGGGTGCCGGAACGGTGGTCTATGCAGGCTTTACCGATATCGTGCTGGGGGATCCTTCCAGAATCCACCTGACGATGTCGCTGCTGTCGGGCCTGCTGATCCTGTTTACCGCGATCACGAGCTTCTTCGTCGACCGCCGCTATCCGGCCGTCGTCGCCATGGCAAAAGAGGCAGAGCTGCGGCATCTCGGAAGCGGCGCAGCCGATCCGCGGGGGCACGAACTTTCCGCGACCAACTGAACGCCCGGCGTTTGCGTTACACATCCATCGACAATACAGGTGAAGCAATGACCTCTCACGGCGCTGTCGAGCGTTTGCAACTCATGCTCGACGATTATGTCGAGAATTTCGGCGCAATCGGCGTGATCGTCGGGATCGACCTGCCCGAGGCCGGGCGCCTCTGCCTCACCGCCGGATCGCGCGCGCAGGGCGAGGCGGCACTCGGGCCATCGGACCTGTTCCAGATCGGCAGCCAGGCCAAGACCTTTGTCGCCCTGTCGTTCCTGCTTCTGTGCCGCGACGGCCTGCTGGACCTAGACGACCCGGTCGCCCGCCATATCGACCTGCCGGTCGACAGGCGGATCACGCTTCGCCACCTGATCATGAACACATCGGGGCTGCCCGAATATCTTTCGCTCATCGATCCGACCTCGGCGGGCCAGATGGCTCCGCGGGACATGGTGATCCCGGCGCTTGAGCAAGGCGTGCTGTTCGCACCGGGGCAGCAGTTCGACTATTCGAACACGGGATGGGTGATCGCCGCCATGGTGATGGATGCGAGGGCGCCGGGCGGCTATGCCGGCTACGTGAAGAAGCGGATCTTCGGCCCGCTCGGCATGCAAGACTCCTGGGTCGGGAGCGGCTATCCGGAGGAACGGCTGGCGCAAGGCTATCTGAAGCGCGCCGGGCAGCCGCCCATCAATGCCGCCAGGGGCTTTTCCTTGGCCTGGGCCTATGGCGCCGGCGATATCATCTCGAACTGCGGCGACATGCTGGACTTCTATCGGGCCTTGTCGCGGCCCGGTAATCCGCTGGGCGTGACGCTGCAGGACATGACCGCGCATTGGGCGCTGCCCGCCGAGAAGCCTTTCCACCCGCTGAGCCTTGGCGCGGCTTACGGCTTTGGGCTGGAAAGGCGGCGCTGGGGCGGGCTGGAGGTCTGGGGCCATCCCGGCCGGACGGTGGGATACGGCGCATCGTCGTGGTTCGTGCCCTCGACCGGAGCGATCGTGACGACGGCCTTCATGTATGTCGAGGACGAATCCGAGCCGCCCCATATCGCCGCGCAGCGATACAATCCCTCGATGCTGTTCACGCAGGTATTGTGCACCGCCCATGCCCTTGCCGATCTTCTGCCCGCGGCGGTCCCGGCACCCGTCCCGGTCGCCGGCAACCGATAAGGCCGCCCGATGCGCTTCTTCATCGCCGGCCTCGCGACCGAAACCAACAGCTTCTCGCCGATCCCGTCCGGCGCGCTGGCCTTTTCGCTCGATCATGTCCGCCGCGTCCGGGCGGGCGAAATCGCACCGCCCAAGGACGAGATGCTGGCGGTCTTCCACGAGCTATGCAGCACCGACGGCCACGAGGTCGTGCAGGGCATTGCCGCCGGGGCGGAACCCGGCGCCCCGGTCGTGCGCGCCGTCTATGAGGAACTGCGCGACATGATCCTGGACGATCTGCGCGCTGCGGGCGCTGTCGATGTCGTCCTGCTTGCGCTTCACGGAGCGATGATCGCGCAGGGATACGACGATTGCGAAGGTGATCTGCTGGCCCGCATCCGCGAGATTGCGCCCCGGGCAATCATTGGCGCCCAGCTGGACCCGCATTGCAGCCTGACCGAAACCATGGTCGCCAATGCCGACCTGATCACCATCATGCGCGAATATCCCCATACCGATTTCGCCGAACGGGCAGCGGATCTGTATCGGCATTGCCTGCGGGCGGCGCGGGGGGAGATCCGCCCGGCGGCGGCGCTGATCGACTGCCGGATGATCGGTTTCTTTCCGACCACGGACGGTGCGATGAAGCAGGTCGTCGGGGCCTTCCGCCACAGCAGTGCCGACCCGCGCATCGTGACCGCGGAATTCGCGCATGGCTTTCCCTGGGGCGACGTGCCGGAGATGGGCGCGCGCGTGCTGGTTTACGCGGATGGCGATCTGGAAATCGCCAAGGCGGAGGCCCTGCGGCTGGCGCGGCTGGTCCATGACCGGCGGCGGGAATTGCAGGCCGCATTCCCCGACCTTGCGTCCTCGCTCGACCGGGCGGAGGGGCTGGACGGCCTGGTCGTGCTGGGCGACTTTGCCGATAATCCCGGCGGCGGGGCGCCCGGCGACAGCACCTTTGTCCTGCGTGAACTGCTGGATCGCGGCATTGCCGATGCGGCGATCGGCGCTTTCCACGACCCGGAGGCGGTGCGGCTCTGCGCCGATGCGGGGGCGGGCGCCACGATCCGGCTGCGTCTGGGCGGCAAGCTGGGACCGGAATCCGGCGCCCCGGTCGATCTGGTGGCCGAGATCGTCGCAGTGGCCGAGGACCATGCCTGCACGGCCTTCGGCATGCGCGTGCCGCTGGGCCGTTCAGCCGCGATCCGCTGCCGGGGCATCAATATTCTGGTCGTCTCGTCCCGTAGTCAGCTCTATGGCGTCAACGGCTTCACCGGGCTTGGCATCTCGCTGCGCGACAAGCGGTTGGTCGTCGTCAAGTCCAGCAACCATTACGTTGCCAGCTTCGGCTCTCTGGCCGATCACATCTGGCATATGGCGACGCCCGGCGCGATGAACCTGGATTTCGCTTCGATTCCCTATCGGCGGCTGGATCGCCCGGTCTTTCCGCTGGTCGAGAACCCCTGGGCCGACGAAGACATGCAGGCCGCGATCCGTATCGCGAAAAGACCTGCATCCGGCGGCATATAGGAATTGCCAGCTACACAATTGTGTAGTAAATATTTCGTCACCCTCCGGCGCTTGGATTCGGATGGCAGAACAGCGGTTTCGCCCTTTCGGGAGTTGGCATGACAGCCTGGACACAAATCGACATCCTGCAATCCGACGAACCCGCGGCGGAATTCGTTCTCGCCTTCGCCGGCAAGGATGGCGCGATACCGGAGAGGGATCAGCCCCGGCTTTCGCTGGCGATCCGCCATACGGGCTTCGCCGCCCAGCCCGGCCAATGGCTCGACGTTCCGCCGGCGAAGGACACCGATGCCCGCATCATCCTGATCGGCGCACCCGAGATCGGCACGGCGACGCCGCATGACTGGGCAAGCCTGGGCGGCAGCATCGTCGAGGCGATGGCGGCGCTTCGGCTGGAACCCGCCCGGCTGTCGGGCGGGGCGGCGCTGGCCGACGATGCCCGCCTGTCCGCGGTCCTGCTGGGGGTGCTGCTGCACGGCTTCCGCCCCGATACCGGGCGCAGGCACCCCGATCCGACGCCATGGCCGCAGCGCCTGCTCATCCCGGCGGGACGGGAGGGCGTGCGCGACCAGGCGCTGCGCACGGCGCGGGCCGTCAACCGCGCCCGCGCCTGGGTCGAGGCGCCGGCCAACCGGCTGACCCCGCAGGCATGGGCGGCGGAACTGCCGGCGATCTTCGAGCCGCTGGGCGCGACCTTGCGGATATTCGACAGCGCCGCCCTGCAGGAAATGGGCGCCTCGGCCCTGCTGGCCGTCGGCCGCGCCTCGGAATTTCCGCCGCTGCTGGCGGTGGTGGAATGGCGCGGCGCGCCGGCGCGCGAAGGCTGGGACGCGGTGCTGGTCGGCAAGGGCATGACCTTCGACAGCGGCGGGCTGAACCTCAAGACCGCGGCGCCGGTGATCGCGCGCATGGGCTTCGACATGGGCGGCGGGGCCGCCGTGCTGGGCGCGGTCGAGCTGGCGGCCTCGCGCAAGGCGGGCTGCAACGTCGCGGCCATCGTGCCGATGGCCGAGAACGCCGTCGACGGGAAAAGCTTCCGGCCCGGCGACGTGATCCAGTCCCTGGGCGGCCTGACCATCGAGATCCGCAATACCGATGGCGAGGGGCGGCTGGTCCTGGCCGACGGCATCGCCTATGGCCTGAAGACCTACCAGCCTGCCCATGTCATCGACATCGCCACCCTGACCGGCATGATCGCCGTGGCATTGCTGGAGGAATTCGCGGGGCTCTATGCCAATAACGATGCGCTGGCCGCCGAGCTCGACGAAGCGGGGCGGGCGACGGGAGAGCTTGTGTGGCGCATGCCCTGCCAGCCCAACCAGGACCATGTGGTCGAGACCCCGGTCGCGGATGTGGCCAACATGAGCACCTTTGCGGGGCTTTTGGGCACCGGCCTGTCCGCCCCGGTTTCCGGCGCGAAACTCTTGCAGAAATTCGTGGGCGATACTCCCTGGGCGCATATCGACATCGCCGGCACCGTCTGGGCCACGCGCCGCTCGGCCTATTGCGGCACTAATGCCACCGGCTACGGGATCCGCCTGCTGGACCAGTGGCTGCGCCGTTTCGAAAGAGGGTGACCGCCATGGATCGCGACAGCGAATTGTTCGACCTGATCGGCGACCTGATCATGTGCCATTCGCCGAGCGGGGTCGAGGCGCGGATCGACGCCTTCCTTCTGCGGCGGCTCTCGGAACTGGGTATCGAGGCAGCACTGGACGCCGCCGGGAACGTCGTCGCGCGCATTCCCGGCAGCGGGGCCGGCAAGCTGGCGATCAGCGCCCACAAGGATGAGATCGGCGCATCGGTCAGCGCCGTCGGGGACGATGGCCGGCTCAGGCTGCGCGCCTTGGGATCGTCCTTCCCCTGGGTCTATGGCGAGGGAATCGTGGATATCCTGGGCGACAGCGAGACGATCCAGGGCGTCCTCAGCTTCGGATCGCGCCACATCACCCGCGCCTCGCCGCAATATCCGCAGCAAGAGACCGCGCCAGTCAAATGGTCGGATGTCTGGGTCGAGACCAAGCGCAGCCGCGACGATATCGCCAAGGCGGGTGTGCGGCCAGGTTCTCGCGTGCTGATCGCGCGGCATCGCAAGGCGCCCTATCGGTTGGGCGACCACATCGCCGGCTATACGCTGGACAACAAGGCCTCGGTCGCGATCCTGATCGAGCTGGCCAAGCGGATCCGCAACCCGGTTTCGGAGATCTGCCTGGTCTTTTCGTCCATGGAAGAGGTCGGTGCCTGCGGCGCGCTCTATTTCACCAGAAACGAGCCCGTGGATGCGATCATCGCGCTGGAGATCGCCCCCCTGTCCGATGAATACGACATCGTGGACGGCCCGGACCCGGTGATCTATGCGCAGGATGGCTATGGCCTTTACCATGAGGGGCTGAACGGCCGGATCGCCGCCGCAGCCGCGCGGGCGGGGGTCGGACTGCAACACTCGGTAGTCCATGATTTCGGCAGCGACGCCTCGATCGTGATGCGCAACGGGCATGCGCCGCGCGGGGCCTGCCTGGCCTTCCCGACGCAGAACACCCACGGATACGAGATCGCGCGCCTTGCCGCGATCGGGAACTGCGTCGCCGTCCTGGAGGAACTTTGCAAGGAGGATCTGTCGCAATGGCGATGCCGGACCACCTGACGCGGACCCTTGCAGGCGGACGACATCGCGAACGCCCGACGCGATAGGCCGGGGACCGGCCGTCAACCACCCCTGACCGGCGGACCGCAAGAAGGTTGCGGCGCCGGACGGAAGCCTGCGCCCAGATCGCAGGCCAAGCGCAGATACGACCAACCCAAGGGTCCGAAGAAGACCCGGCGACAAGACCCCAACGCACCAACAGGAGATGACATCGTGACCGACACGCAAAGTCCCAACCCGCAGAAACCTCGCCACTTCGGCGAGCGTGCCCTGGCCCTCATGCTTGGGGGCCTGTTCGCCGCGGCCCTTCTCGGCGGTACGGCACCGGCCGTCGCGCAGGAGCTGCCGAACTGCGCCAAATACGACCAGCTCAATCACCGGGGGTCCGAGGTCCCTTATCCATCGAATTGCGAAGCAATCGACCCCGAATTGGGCGGCCTGCGCGAAAAGCTTTTCAGCCGTGGCTGGAATCTGCAGGTCGTCACCACCCAGGGCCTGACCTATGACGTCCGCGGCAACGATGGCGGGCCGCAAATCTATACCGGCCAGAAACCGACCGCGAATGCCTCGGTCTCGCTGGTCTTCACGCATGATCTCAGCCGATACGGGCTGCCCGAGGGATCGCTTCTGACCTTTGCCCCGGTGGCCGGCTACACGTCCTTTTCCGGGGCTGGGCTTTCCCACGCCTATGTCAACCAGCTTTCCGCCATGGTGCCGCTGAACGACGGGCGGGTGGTCCTGCAGGCCGGGCAATACAACATGGCGTCGCAATTCTACGGGCAGGCCATCGGCAACAACCTTGCCGCCTCGGCGCTTGGTCCGCAGAGCTTCATCCTCTACGGGCTGGGCGTCGGCGGGTTGAAACCGACGCCGGCCTTCGACATTCGCCTGTCCTCCGCGGACAAGCGCTTCTACACTCATTTCGGTGTCGCCCGAAGCATCAGCCCCGACGGACTTTTCGCCGATGGCGAGGAAAACCATTCGGGCCTGAAATTCTCGACCCGCGGGGCGAAGGCGGTCTTCATCAACGAGGTCGGCTACAGGGTCCAGCCGGACGTGAACCAGCGCAACATCTGGTTGAGGGCAGGCGCCGTCTACAACACTTCCGATTTTGCCCATCTCGACGATCCGGCAACGACCGGCAAGAATTACGGCGGCTATGTCGTCGCGACCTACCAATTGTCGCAGCCCGACATGGCCGCGCCTTATCAGGGCTGGTATTTCACCGGCAGCGTGAACTTCGCCAGGAAACAGGTGAACGCCTTTTCGCATGATGCAGGGCTGGTCTTCTATCGCATCGGGACGTTCAAGAGCCGGCCCTATGACGTGTTCTCGATCGGTGCCGCCAAGACCTATTTCAGCGACGTGGTGGTGCAGAGCGCGACCGATCTGGGGCTGGAGGCGGCTTCCGGTTCGACCAGCTTCCTCGCCTCCTATACCTACCGGCTGCAACAGGGCGCCTATCTGCAATCGGCCATCACCTATATCGACAACCCGACGCTTGCCCCGGTCCGGCCTTCGGCGCTCAACGCCAGCGTCAACCTGACGCTGGTATTCTAGGGCGCCTGGCATCTTCGTGCCTGATGCCCTGAAATAAAAGCCTTCCCGATGACCTTGCGACGGGCCATCGGGACAGGTTTGAAGATCGCTCGCCATCGATCAAATCCGAAACCCATCCCAGGATGATGTTCGCCATGCTCTTGCCGGATCGTGCCCGTGTCCCCTTCGTCAGCGTCGAAAACATGGCGAGGCTGGTGCATTCCATCGGACTGCCGCTGGCACTCGAGGAACTGGCGGCCTGCATCGAGGCCGACTTCCTGCGCTGGGACGAGTTCGACAAGACGCCGCGCCTTGCCTCCCATTCCGTGGACGGGGTGATCGAGCTGATGCCGATCTCGGACCGGCGGCACTATGCGTTCAAATATGTGAACGGACATCCCGTCAACCAGCGGCGGGGGCTGCAGACGGTGGTGGCCTTTGGCGTCCTGTCGGACGTGGCATCCGGCTATCCGTTGCTGATGGCCGAGATGACGCTGCTGACCGCACTTCGGACGGCGGCGATGTCCGCCGTGGCCACGCGCGCGCTGGCGCGCAAGGACGCACGGGTTCTGGCGCTGATCGGCAACGGCGCCCAGGCCGAGTTCCAGGCGATCGCCCTGCAGACGATCTGCGGCATCGACCGGGTCCGGCTCTACGACATCGACCCTGCGGCAACCTGCAAGGCGGCAGGGAACCTGCGGGCCGCAGGGCTTTCGGTGACCGAATGCCGCACCGCCCACGACGCCATCGAGGGCGCCGACATCGTTACCACCTGCACCGCGGACAAGAAATACGCGACGGTCCTGTCGGACAACATGATCGGCGCGGGGATACATGTGAACGCCATCGGCGGCGATTGCCCCGGCAAGACCGAGCTGCACCGCGACATCCTGCTGCGCTCGGACGTCTTTGTGGAGTTTCCCGAACAGACCCGGATCGAGGGCGAAATCCAGCAGATGCCAGAGGACTTCCCGGTGACCGAGCTATGGCAGGTCCTGTCCGACCGGCGTCCCGGTCGCGTATCCGATCAGCAGATCACGCTGTTCGACGGCGTCGGCTTCGCCATCGAGGATTTCAGTGCCTTGCGCTATGTATATGATCGCATGCAGGGCACCGATTTCTTCGACCGGCTTCATCTTCTGGCCGATCCCGAGAATCCCCGCGATCTCTATGACATGTGGCGACGCTTCTGCCCCGGATAGGATCGGGCTGCGTCGCCTTCTCATGATCTCACCGCGCCAGCAATGCGCTGAAATCGCTGTCCAGGCGGGACAGCGCCTCGGCGATATGGCCGCGCTTCCCGGCGATCCAGCGATCCTGCGCCGCGATGCGGGCACGGGCTTCGGTCAGCATCCGCTGGACCTCGGCCGGCTGCGGGCCACCCGATGTCGCGCGGTTGCGGACGATCGCCACCGGGTCCAGCGCGGCGCGAAACTGGGCTTCGGTCAGCGGCAGCTGCGGCGGCGCATCGGTTCCCGCGACGGTTTCGGCGTAGATGCGCTGCGCCTCGGTATAGGGGAAATCAAGCGGGCCGATGCCGCGCGCACGGGCATGGCTGACGATCTCGGAGGCGACATGATGCCCCTCGCGGAAGGGCAGGCCGTGGTCGCGCATCAGGATATCGGCGATCTCCTGCGAGGCGGTCCAGTCGCTGTTCAGCTCCTCCAGTGCGCGCTCGGGATCGACCCGCAACGCCTTCAGCACCCGGTCGAGCCGCGCCAGCGTGCCGATCCCCGCCTCGATGACCGCGGCATTCTCATCGGCATCCTTCGGGTCGCTCATTCCCGGGGTGATGTTATGGGTCTGCAGCACCGGCCCCAGCGCCAGCGCGATCGCCTGCGAGGCACTGCTGCGGGTGGAGTTCAGGATGCCCGGGTTGCGCTTTTGCGGCATGGCCGACGAGACATAGGTGTTGTCGCCCCCCTCCTCGAGCAGGATCCACGGCCGGCTTTGCGCATATTGGGTCATCACGTCCTCGACGAAATTGCCCGCATGCAGCGCGATCGCGGTCACGATCGAGCCAACCTCGACCGGCTCGTCCATCGACGATATCTGCGAGGCGTCATAGGCATTGTCGACCACCGCCGCAAAGCCCAGGTAATCGGCCATCCGCTTGCGGTTCAGCGGCCAGCCGGTGCCGTTCAGGACCGTGGTGCCCATGGCCGAGCGGTCGATGCGCGCATAGGCCTCGCGGATGCGCTGCGCGTCGCGATCCAGCCCGGCGGCATGGCCCAGCAGGTAATGCGCATAGCTGTTCGGCTGGGCCGCCACGCCGTTGGTATAGTTGGGCACGATGGTATCGACATGCCGGGCGGCCAGCTCGACCAGCGTCTCGGTGGTGCGGTTCAGCTGCTCGGCCAGGTCCAGCATCCCGTCGCGCAGCATCGCGGCGCGATAGGTGGCGTGCATGTCCTGGCTGGAGCGGCCGGCATGGATCAGCGTCACCTCGATGCCGCCCTGCTCGATCAGCAGCGGCTCGAAGGTGATGACGGTGCCGGGGCGCTTCGCCCCGGGGGCATTCCCGTTCCCGATGACCGCCTGCAGCGCCCGGCCGATCCTGGGGGCCAGCTCGCGATCCAGCAGGCCCTCGTCGCTGTTGATCACGATGCTGGCCTTGTTGATCTCGCCCAGCCAGAAGAAGGCGTCCCGCGGGACGCCATCATCGGTCCCGGCGGCGGTGCCGCCGGCCGGAAGCGCCAGGGCGCAGGCCATGGCAAGCCCGGCCAGGCCGCAGGCCCGCAGCACTCCGCCGCGCGGCCGGGTGTCGGATTGTCCTTGATGGTTCATCGCTTCTCCTCCTTGAGCGATTGCGTTGGGGATGCGGTCGCCGGCGTCCCTGCCCATTCCTCCCCAGGGGCGCCCGCGGGCTGCATCCCGGTAAGCAGCCCCGGACCCTTGCGGCAAGCGTTCCGGCGTCGGTGCGCGGCAGAAAACCGCTTTCCTGCCGGCAGAATGGGTGGATCGGGTAACATCGGGCGGCGCGGATGTTCCGACTTCCCCGCATCGTGCGCCCCGACCGCCGGCCGCCATGCCGAAGCGGCGCTTGCCGATGCCGCTCCTGCGCAGTCCGGGGCAAGGCGATTCCCCGGCAGCGCGCCCGCCCTTGCAAGGCCGGGACGACGGCATGGCGATCCGCGCCGCGAAAGTCGCCGTTCATATCCGGAAGTTCAGCAGGAAATAGAACCGCCCCCCGGCGGGTCGATATGGTCCAACACAGGCCCGAACCGGGCATATCCGACATCGGCCTGCCCCGTCCGACCGCCCCCGCATGCCGATGGTCACCCGGCCGCCGTCCGCCCCCGCAATGCGCAGGCGCTGTTGTGCGAACACCCTGGCGGGATCCAGGCCGGGATGACGCTGGGTCGCGGCACGCAGCACGGTGGCTTCCAGCCTGCCCCTCAGCTCCTGCACGTCGGTTCCGCCGATGGTCCGGTCCGAGGCCCTGGCCCGCTTGGTGGCGCTGGTCAAGGGTCCAGACCGCACCGGGGATCACCACCTCGACCTCCGTGACCCGGGTGGATATCCGGTGATCCCGAATGTCGAAGATCGGCGAGCTGACGGCGCCGATCTGGGAAAATGCCCAAGCCTCGCCCAAGACGCCCCTGGCCGAAAACTCAGCCCCCGCTCGTTCCGGCCGTCATCCGCATAGCCGGGATTGTCGAGCAACAGCCCAATGCGCCAGTCGAAGGGCCGCCGCTGCCGGTCCGCAGCACCCTGCCCCAGGCAAGGGGGGATCACAGCCGCCCCGAGCAGCAGCGCGATCCATGGCGCCGCCATGCGCCCCTTGCGCCTTGCTGCCAAAAATCCTTTCCGAACGCGCGTCCTGCAGATCATCAGCCAGGCCCTCCCCCGAAGCCGGATGCGAATGGTCAAGGTGATCCCCGGGAAGCGGATTGCGATCCACCCGCCTTTCCAGCCGCGCAGCCGGGGCATGCCGCCCCCTCGCGTCAGCCCGCTTTCCATACCAGCCGCGCAATGCGCTCAAGATTGCCGCCCCTGATCTTGGCCAGCGCGGCGGCGCCAGACGCCAGGGTGCGATCATCCGCGGCGCGCTGCCATAGGCGCCCGTCGGCAGCAGTTTCGGCCGCATTGGGCCGGTTACAGGCGATCAGCATCCAGCGCGCGCCCAGGTGGTAATACAACCGCACCATGCTGAGCTGGCCGCCCAGCCCGTCCATCCCCTCTCGGCACCAGCGCGGCCAGCACGGAAACGCGGCCGCTCAGCGTGGCCGCCAGGAACGCGACGATGGTCGCGAAACCCAGGAATGTCAGCATATCTTTCCCCTATCCCCGACAGACTCCTCCTCCTGTCGCCGGGGAAGATGGCAAAAACCGGCTTGCGCCTGAAATGAACAATCACGGCAAATTCATGCATGAAGCGCATAGACATCGCCCTTCGAGGTCCAGGTCGTCCTGTAGGTCGCCGCCAGCGGCAGTTTCAGCCGCGCCGCCGAGACATCCAGGCTGTCGCAGCCGGCCGTCAGCCGGGCGGCCGACCGGCTTTAACAGCGGCTGAACATCCGCCTGTTTGATCGCACCACGTGACAGGTGGTGCTGACCCCGCGCGGCCAGGCCTTCCTGCCCATCGCGCGGCGGGTGGTGCGTGACCTGACGGTGTCGCTGGATGAACTCGGCAGCTATGTCAGCAGCGTGGTGGAACATGTGACCCTGGCCGCGCTGCCTTCGGTCGCAGCGACGCAGCTTCCCGATGCGCTGCGCCGGCTTCATGCCGACTATCCCGCCGTCACCATCGCCATCCTCGACAGCTTCCGGGACAATGTCGCCGGCGCCGTGGCGCGGGGCGAGGTGGATTTCGGGCTTTCGGTGCGGCCGCCCCCCACGGCAAGGCTGGATTTCGCGCCGCTGGTCGAGGACCGTTTCTTCGCCGTCCTGCATCGGGAGGATGCCTTGGCAGCCGCAGAGGTCCGCTGGTCGGATCTGTTCGCCAGACCCTTCATCGCCATGCGCGGCATGACCAGCATCAGGCGGCTGACCGACCGGGTCGCGGCCGATCTGGGCCTGACCGTCGAGCCGGCGCTGCAGGCTTCCCATCCCGCCACCGCCGGCGCGATGATCCAGGCCGGGATGGGGGTCTCGGCCCTGCCGGAGCTGACCCTGAAACTGCTGCCGGCGGATAACCTGGCGATGCGCCCCCTGACCGCGCCCCTGGTCACCAGGTCCCTGGGCATCCTGACCCGCAGCGGCCGGACGCTTCCGCATCTGGCGAGGGCGCTGGTCGACTACCTGGCCTGACGCCCCCGCGGGCCATGTCGGCGCCGGCGCAGGTGCAACCCCAAACCCGGGCTCCCTGGCCTTGCCCAAGGGCAAGCCACATCGGGGGCCATCGCGCAAGGCAAGCCCCATGTGCAGAGGCCGCAGGTCGCGCCGCATCGTCGCCGACCTGCAGGTGATGCGGGCCCGGACCAAGAGCATCCGCGAGGGGCTCGCGGCCTGCATCCGCACGAAACGATATGGTCGAATATCTCGGCCAGCAGCTCGCGGGCCCTGCCCTCATCCGACCATGCCCTCCTCCGACGCGGCAGGGTGCAGCGCCACGGCTTGCGCTGCGTCAAGCCACCGCTGATCTTCGGCGATGTCTCGCGCCCGCGCCCGATGACGGTGGCATGGTCCAGCCATGCGCAAAGCCCCAGATCCGCGGCGCGTCCCGCATCAGCATCCGCGCCTCGATCAGGTCCAGGCGCTTGCGGGCGACCTCGGTATCGCCGGCGGCTTCCCGCAAGAACCTTTGCCACAGGCGCAAGGCGGAAGCCGGACTCCAGGGCAGCGCCGCCTGCGCCAGCCAGCGGCGCAGTTCGGGCGGCAGGCGGTCGTATTGCGCAAGCGAACAGGGCCGGCGGCGGCGGTGCAGCGAAGTGGCGAGATTGCCGCGCATCAATGCAGCCTCCGCGCCTCGGAAGGGGCGACGGCGGGATCCAGGGCCAGCAGCAGCCGCACCTGCCCGGTCCCGGCGATGGGCGGGGAACGGTGCAGCAGCCGCGTGACCTCATCGCCAGGCCACAGGGCGCCGCGCAGGATCGCGGCCTCGCCGGCGCGCATCTCGCCGACCTGCACGACCCGGCCGGTTTCGTCCGCAAGCCCGAATTGGGTTCCCGGCCCCCGATAGGTGCAGATGAGCCGCCCGGGCATCCGGTCGACATGAAAGCGCCGGCAGGCATCCGTCGTCACCGCCTCGAAGCGGATATGCAGCAAGGGTTGGCCCATGACCTGGGCAAGGACCAGCGCCAGCGCCCCGATATCGCTGGCCAGCAGGTCGCGCATCGTTCCGGCGGACAGCCCGGACTGGTCGCAGGCGGCATGGATGCAGGGCTCGACGGCGCGGACATCCGCCAGCGCGCGCAGCGCCGGCAGCTGTCCGGCCGGAATGCCCCCGATCCATTCGGCGAAGCCGGACGAGAAGCTGCGCCGCCAGACCGCCGCCCCGACCCCCGGCCGGGCCACCTGCTGCAGCACCAGCCCGCTGGTGGATTCAAGGATTGCACGCGCCTTGGCCGGATCGGGGCCCGGGACGTGCGGGGTTGCGGTATCGGTATCGGCCATGCGTCGGTTTTCTCCTCAGGTTGTGCCGCTTTCCGCTGGTTTCATGCGACGGGGTGGCGGTTCCATTGTGGGAAGGGATCGGGCAGGTGCTGCCAGTCCTGCGGGGTGAACCCGGCGGCCATGACCAGGGCATCGTCCAGGGCCCGGCGGATCGCCTCGCGCACCATGCCGGCACCGATGTTCACCTCGGACATGTCGTTGACGATGACCGCGACCCGGTGGCCCTGGCGGTTGTTCAGGGCGTGGTTCAGAAGCGTGGTCCTGCCGGCGCCCAGAAAGCCGGACAGGACGGTGACGGGCAGGCGCGGATCGCCGGGAAGGCGGCTGGCGGACATGGCATCCTCGAATGGTAATGTTATTACATTACTCAAATAGCCGGAATCGCCCGGCCCCGCAACGCCGTTCCGGGGCCGGGACGCGAGGATGAGAAAGCAGCCAGACGCGCAAACCCTGTCGGACGGTGCAACCACCAGCCGCACCCAAGCGGAGACATCATTCGAAGCCGCCACCCATATCAGGCCCCGATGCGATGGGCCGAAGCAGTTTGCCGGGGGGATCGCGAGAATCCGCCGACGTTTTGCGCCGGCGGATGCGCTGGCCGATGCGCTGCGATCATGCCCGGTGACCGGCGCCGCGTCGCCGGCAATGCCCCAAGCGCCGCAGCGGCGGGAAGCGGGCGCCGGGCTCGGCGCCGATGCGCGTGGCGGTTCCGGTGCTCAGGGTGCAAGCGGAACTGGGGCCGGATCCCGGCCGGCAGCCGCCGTACCAACGCATGAAAACAACGTCATTGCATGGCAAGGCAGGGCGCGGGACGCGCTGCGGTCCGGCGGCGGCTCAGAACGCTGCCTGCACCAGGCGCAGCGCCGTCGCGAAGGCGAAGATCGCCACCAAGCCGCCGAGGGCGATCTCGACCAGGCTGGCAAAGACCGAGGCCCGACCAAAGGCCGGCAGCGAGACATGCACGCCGCGGCGCAGGCCGACCGCGGCGACCGCGGCAAGGCCCGTCACCAGCATCGTGCCGCCCCCCATGGCATAGGCCCCGGCAATGCCCACCGCGTCCAGGTCGAGCCGCCAGGTCAGGATCAGCAGGAACAGCGCCCCGGTGCAGGGACGCAGGGCCACCCCGGCGACCAGCGCGGCAGCTTCGCGCCACGAGCGGGTCGCCATGACCTGCTGCGCATCCGGGACATGCGCATGGCCGCAGCCGCATGTTTCGGAATGCTCGTGGCCATCCCGGTGCCGGCTGGTGGCCAGCCGGCGCAACCCGCGCCAGCACAGGATCACCCCCAGCAGGGCGATCGCCGCTGCCGAGAACGGCTCGAGACCGGCCGAGGCGCCCTCGACACGGTCGCGCGCGCCGCCGAAGATCCAGACGCCGACATAGACGAGGACCACCGCTACCGTGGCCTGCGCAAGGCTGGTGGCTGCGGCAAGACCGACCATGCGCTTCATCGGCACGTCGGTCGCGACACCATAGGCGCCAATCAGCGCCTTGCCATGGCCCGGCCCCAGCGCATGCAGGAAGCCATAGGCGAAGCAGATGCCCAGAAACGTGGTGACTGCCCCTGCCTCGCCGCCCCGCAAGGCCCGCAAGGCACGCGCCAGCGCATCCTGATAGTCGCGCTGCCAGTTCACCGCCATCCGTGCGACGCGATCATCCAGCCCGGTCCAGAAGACCAGGCCGGCGGCCACGGCCAGCGCAAGCAGGGCGATCAGGACGGCCTTGCGCATTCCAGCCTCATGTCGTCGGCGAAATCGCCGCCCACGTCGGGATATTTGCCCTGGTCCATGATCTCGTCATTGGTCAGCTTGGCCAGTTCGTCGCCATATCTGCGCTGCGCAGCGGCGATGTCGGCCTTCTCGATCGCGACGCGGCAATCGTCCCGGCCCCTGATCCCGGGCGTCCCGGCCAGTTCGTAGAAGGTGTAATAGGTCGGGTCATAGACCTGCGCCTCGATCCGCTGATCCTCGGGGCGGATCCGCTCCAGAAGCGCGCGTTCATGGGTCACGATGATCCTGCCCTGCTGATAGCGCACGGCGATGTCCAGAGGGCCGGACAGCGCGACCGGCTCGCCGTCATGGGTCAGGTAGAGATCGCCGGCGAAATCCTCGGGCCAGTCGCTGAACATCGCGGTCAGGCGGGCGATCTCGTCATCCGTCAGCACGCCGTCGCCATCCTGGTCCATCTCCATGTCCTCGACCATCAGCATCGAGGAGAAATCGTCGAAGGCCCAGACCAGGCCGACGGCGCCCAACTTTCCTTCGCCGTCGAAGCGGAAGGTCACGCCGGCGTCGATGAAGACATGCGGATGCGCCTCGGCCCTTCCAAGGGCAAGGACCGACAGCAGACACAGAACAGCAAGCCCGAGACAGCGCATGAGGGCTGCCTTATGCGCTGGCGTCCGCCCGGACAAATCACAAAACCGGCGTCTCGGCAGTTTCCCGCCGGGACAGCGGCCGCCCGGTTCGGCCCCGGCTGCCCCTGGTTTCCGCCTTCGGCATCCACCCATCAAAAGCCCCCCTTGCACTGATGGACATGATGCCCCCGCGCTCATCGGGGGCCAATGTGGGATGCTGGTTGTGGAAGCGACAGCGAAGACCCGTCGTGCGTATTTCCTGGAGCAGAAGGCGATCAAGCAGATCTGCCGGGAGTTGCGGGGCTTGCGGAACAGGGTGCGGAAAGTGATCCGCACCGGCGCGACGGACCTGACCCAGGAACGGACGATCCAGCCGCTGCCAAAGGTATCCTCGCCCGCTCGGCTCGCGGCGAAGGATGGGCGTTCGTGCCATCATTGGCACTGCCAAGTCAGCGGGACCTCATCCCACATTCTCCAAGTAAGTCGCTGATTTCGCTGTCGTAATCGTGATATTTCGCATATAAATCATGGCGTTGACGGCTGCGAGG
>NZ_JAEHFP010000069.1 GCF_016446475.1 Paracoccus binzhouensis
CGGGCCCGCGACCTCGGGCAGGCCGGCAAGCTGGGCGTGCCACCAGTCGCGGTCGGCCGCGCGCCGGGGCGAGGCGCGCCAGGCCGCGTCCTCCTCGGCCGCCAGCGTCAGCGGGCCGAAGGGTTCGGGCTCGGGTGCGCCGGCCACCAGCGCGGCGTAATGCGCGGCGATGCGGTTCGTGACCAGCACCATGCCATAGCCGTCGATGGCGAGATGGTGGATGCGCTCGTAAAGGAAATGCCGCTCGGGGCCGAGTGCGATCAGGCTCAGCGCCCCGGCCGGCTCGCGCGCCAGGTCCAAGGCGCGGCGGCTGTCGGCCTGCATCTGCGCCAGTGCCTGCGCCTCGGCATCGGGCTGGGCGGAGAGGTCGGTGAAGCCCAGAATCGGCGGTCGGCCGAGGCATTGGCGCGGCCCGTCCGGGCCGGCGAAGAAGCGCAGCGCCAGGGCCGGGGTCTCGGCGATGGTGCGGGCGACGGCCTGGGCCAGCGCATCGCGGTCCAGGGGCCCGGTCAGTTCCAGATATTGCCCGGTATTCAGGATCGGGTTCTCGGGGTCCAGCGCCTGGACATACCACAGCCCCTCCTGCGCCTCGGTCAGCGGGAAGCCGGTCTCGGTCGGGATGTCGCGATTCTGAGCGTTCATCTGGACCATACCCTGGCAAGCTCAAGGGAAACGCAAACGAAACGGATGCTGACGACCATGTTACCCCGCAGACAGGTTCGCGGGTCTTGCCCGTTTCGGGCCATGGCCATACTGTCGCTAAGAAAATTAGTCAACTTTGCCGCCTTCCCTGCCCGGCCGGAGCCCGCATGACCGCCCCCACCATCCCCCTGCCGCTGCGCGATACCGACCGGGTCTATGGCCGCATCACCCGGCTGCTGCACTGGAGCATCGCGGCGCTGATGCTGTGGCAGTTCGTCGGCATGGGGCTGCGGCTGGCCTTGGGCCGCACGCCGCTGGTGGCCTTCTTCGTCGGCTCGCATCAAAAGGTCGGCACGGTGCTGTTCCTGCTGATCGTGCTGCGGGTGTTCTGGGCGCTGGCGAACCGCCGCAACCGCCCCGATCATGGCGCGGGTCTGCTGGGGCTGGCGGCGCGGCTGGGCCATGGCCTGCTGTATCTGGTCATGCTGATCGTGCCGGCCGCGGCGCTGCTGCGCGCCTATGGCGGCGAGCGCGGCTTCGCCCCCTTCGGCTTCGAGATCTTCGCTGCGCAGCAGCCGCCCATCGGCTGGATGGTCGGCATCGGCGAGGCGCTGCATGGCGAGCTGGCCTGGCTGCTGCTGGCGCTGATCGCCGGCCATGTTCTGATGGTCGGCTTGCACGAGGGCATGTGGCGCGACGGCACCTTGGCGCGCATGGCCGGCGGCCGGCGCCGGGCCGGCCTTTAGGCCGCGGCCCGCTCAAAGCGCGCGCGGCAGATCGGCGGGGGGCGCGGCGCTGCCCTTTTTCGTTGATTGCGCGCCGGGGCGGTGTCACCATTCCTTCATGATGAATGCGCCCTTCGGTTTCCCGTCCGAGCATGATCGCGTGGCCTTCGACCGGGCCGAACTGGGCGCTATTCTTTCCGTCTACGGCCGCATGGTGGCGGCGGGCGAATGGCGCGACTACGCCATGTCCTTCCTGCGCGACATGGCGGTGTTCTCGGTGTTTCGCCGGGCGGCCGAGCATCCGCTCTATCGCATCGAAAAGCGGCCGAAACTGCGCCAGGCGCAGGGTCAATACGCGGTGATCGGCATGGACGGGCGCATCCTCAGGCGCGGCCACGACCTGCCGACGGTGCTGCGGGTGCTGGAAAAGAAGCTGATCCGCCCGGTGGATTGACCCGGGCGGCGCCCCGGCGGCGGTCAGCCCGCCTCGCCCGGCTTGATCTTCTGCGCCGTGCCCTGGGCGAAGCTGTCCAGCCGGCCCCTGGCCGCGTCCTGGGTGTTGACGATGCCGGCGACCATGGATTCGGCATAGGCCGCGTCCAGCCCGGACATGTTCTGCATGTGCGAGATGGCCGAGCAGGCGGCGAAATTCGACAAGGGCGTGTTCTGCGCCACCCGGCGGGCCAGCTCATAGGCCTTGGCTTCGCTGTCCGCGACCCGGTATTGCGCCAGGCCGACCTGCGTCGCCTCCTCGCCCGAATAGAGCCGGCCGGTCAGCATCATGTCCACCATGCGGGCCTGGCCGATCAGCCGCGGCACGCGGATGGTGGCGCCGCCGCCGGTGAACAACCCGCGCTGGCCCTCGGGCAGGCCGAAATAGGTGGTCTCGTCCATGACCCGGATATGGACCGAGGAAGCCAGCTCCAGCCCGCCGCCAACGACCGCGCCCTTGAGCGCCGCGATTACCGGCACGCCGCCATATTCGATCTTGTTGAAGGCCTCGTGCCAGCGCAGGCAGATGCGCATGAACTCGGCGGGGCTGCGCTGCTCGCGCCCGTGCTCGACCAGGTCCAGCCCGGCGCAGAAATGCGGCCCCTCGGCGCGCAGCACCACGGCGCGGGCGCCCGAGGCGGGCAGGGCGGAAAAGACCTCGACCAGTTCCTCGATGGTCTCGGCGTTCAGCGCGTTGCGCTTGGCGGCGCGGTTCAGGGTGACGGTGGCGATGCCGTCCGCGTCC
Organism: Paracoccus binzhouensis; assembly: GCF_016446475.1. Classification (GTDB taxonomy): domain Bacteria; phylum Pseudomonadota; class Alphaproteobacteria; order Rhodobacterales; family Rhodobacteraceae; genus Paracoccus; species Paracoccus binzhouensis. The sequence goes on from NZ_JAEHFP010000069.1 coordinate 2,605, forward strand.
ATCTGAAACAGCAGGTTGTCGAGCGTCAGGGCCGAGATGTCCCGCATGGTCTAGCCTTTCGTGATCCAGTGAATGACGAGGGGAACCGTGGCGATGCTGGCCGCGGTCGAGATCAGGATGGCCGCCGAGACGCGCTGCACGGCGGTGCCGAAATATTGCGCGAGGATATAGACATTGCCCGCCACCGGCAGGCTGGCGGCGGCGATCATCACCCCCGCCGCATAGGGCTCGACCCCGAAGACCGCCAGCGCGGCGATGCCCACGGCCAGGGGATGCAGAACCAGCTTGGCGAAGCTGAGCCAGAGCGCCGGGCCCATCCGCTCGGCCGCGCGGCCGGCGAGGCTGGCACCGATGGCGAAGAGCGCCCCCGGCGTGGCCGAGGCGCCCAAGAGCGCCAGGAACTCGTCCAGCGGGCCCGGCATCGGCAGCTGCAGCCCGGCCCAGGCCAGGCCGGCCAGCATCGAGACGATCATCGGGTTCGAGACGATGCCGCGCAGCAAGGGCACCAGCGTCGAGAGCCGCACCCGCCCCTGCCTTGCCGCGGTGACGATCAGGGTGATGAGGGTCGAGAACACCACCATGTCGATGGTCAGCACCATCAGCACCGGGCCGATGGCGCGTTCGCCCAGCAGCACGACCAGCATCGGCACGCCCAGGAAGCCGGTATTGCCGGTCATTGCCGTATGCGCCTCCATCGCCGCGGTGGCGAGCGGCTGGCGGCGCCAGCGCGCCACCGCGAAGCCCAGGGCCCAAAGCGCGGCCGAACCCGACAGATAGGCCAGGACGAAGGCCGGGTCGAAAAGGCGGGCCACGTCCAGGGTCGCGGCAAAGCGGAACAGCATGGCCGAAAGCGCGAAGTAGAAGACGAATTTCGTCAGCCAGCCGGTCGCCTCGGGCGGGAAGAAGCGCGTGCGCCCCGCCAGCCAGCCCGTGCCGATCACGAGGAAGAAAGGCAGGGTCTTCAGGAAGATCGCCAGCATCAGTCCGCGGCGATCGGGCAGGCGGGGCCGCGCTCGACGGTGTATTCGGTCTCGCCCGGCGCCACCTCGCGGCTGCCGATCAGCCGGTGGCCGGCTTCGGCGCAGAAATGCGGCACGTCGATCACCGCGGCGGGGTCGGTGGCCAGCAGCGTGACCCGCGCGCCCCTGGGCAGTGCCATCAGCCGCTTGCGCAACCGCAGCACCGGCAGGGGGCACAGAAGGCCGCGCGCGTCGATCTGCAGGCTCATGGCAGCAGGCTCATGCGGCAGGGCGGGCCAGCTGCGTGCGGCACCAGTCCTCGATGCGCTCGGGCGCGACATGTTCGGCCAGGTCGCCGGCAAAGTCGCGAAAGCCCGGCAGCTGTTCGTCGGGGACATGCACCAGAACCGGGATGCCGGCGGCCAGCGCCCGGGCGATGGTGTCGCGGAAGCCGCGGCCGAAGCATTCCTGCTTGCCGAACTTGTTGACGATCAGCAGCTCGGCGCCGCGCTCCAGCGCCGTTTCCGTGCGCGCGACGGCTTGGGCCAACGCGCCGGTATCCAGTCGGCAGGCCCGCGAGCCTGTGCCGAGCGACTGCGTGATGCGCACCAAGGGGCCGTCGTCGCCCAGGATGCGCAGGTCCATGTCGCATTCGCAACCGGGGCTGACTTCGGTATTGATCTGCACCGCGCCGGCCAGCCGCAGCCCGGCGGCGGCCAGCCGCTCGGCCGTGGCGGTCAGCAGCCGGTCGCCGGCGCCCGGCGCGTGGTCCTGGATGGTGACGAAACCCAGCATGACGGTCCCTCTTTCGGCGGCCAGCATAGTCTTTGGGCGCAGGGGTGCAATATTGCGTATCTGGAAAACGGTGAGAGGCTCAATTCCCCTCGGCCAGCGGGCCATAGAGGATCAGCGCCGGATGCGGGCTGGGGCCTTCGCTTGCAAGCTGCTCCGCAAGGGCGGCGACGGTGCTGCGGATCAGGCGCTGGTGCGGATGGCCCACCGCCTCGGCCAGCAGGGCGGGGGTGTCGGGGGGCAGGCCGTTCTCGACCAGCAGCGCCGCCATGCGCGGGAAGGTGCGCTGGCCCATGAAGACCACGGTGGTGGCGCGCGGATCGGCCAGCGCCGCCCAGTTCTGGTCCTCGGGCAGGCCGCCGGTCACGTCGGCGCCGGTGACGAATTGCAGCCGCCGCGCGGTCTGGCGCCGGGTCAGCGGCAGGCCCGCCACGGCGGCGGCGGCCATGGCCGAGGGCACGCCCGGCACGATCTCGAACGGGATGCCATGGCTGCGCAGCGCGGTCAGTTCCTCTTCGAGCCGGCCGAAGATGCCGGAATCGCCGGATTTCAGCCGCACCACATGCCTGCCGGCCCGGGCATGCTCGACCAGCAGGGCGTTGACGTTCTCCTGCTTGGCCGAGGGGCGGCCGGCGCGCTTGCCGACCGGGATGCGCTTTGCCTGCGGCCCGGCCTGGTCCAGCACCGGGCCCGAGGCGAGGTCGTCGTAAAGCACCACGTCGGCCTGGGCCAGCAGCCGGGCGGCGCGCAGGGTCAGCAGTTCCGGATCCCCCGGTCCTGACGAGACGAAGCTGACATGGCCCTTGCTGCTCATGGTTCCGCGATGCGGCAAAATCCGCGCCGATGCAAGGGGCTGATAAGCACGGCCAATCGGGACCGCGGCGCTTGCCGGGCCGCGCGGCTTTTGCCATAGAGGGCCGACCGCGACCTGGGGGACCCAAGCCATGTTCCGTGCCCGCCATCTTCTGGGGATCGAGCCGCTCGCCCCGCCCGAGATCACCACGCTTCTCGACCTGGCCGAGACCTATGTGGATCTGAACCGCCGCACGGTGAAGCATTCCGACGCCTTAGCGGGGATGACGCAGATCAACATGTTCTTCGAGAACTCGACCCGCACGCAGTCGAGCTTCGAACTGGCCGGCAAGCGGCTGGGCGCCGATGTGATGAACATGGCGGTGGCCTCGTCCAGCGTGAAGAAGGGCGAGACGCTGATCGACACCGCCCTGACGCTGAACGCCATGCACCCGGACCTGCTGGTGGTGCGCCATCCGCAATCGGGCGCCGTGGACCTGCTGGCGCAGAAGGTGAATTGCGCGGTGCTGAACGCGGGCGACGGCCGGCACGAGCATCCGACCCAGGCGCTGCTGGACGCCTTGACCATCCGCCGCGCCAAGGGCCGGCTGCACCGGCTGACCGTGGCGATCTGCGGCGACATCGCGCATAGCCGCGTCGCGCGCTCGAACCTGATCCTGCTGGGCAAGATGGAGAACCGGCTGCGGCTGGTCGGGCCGGCGACGCTGATGCCCTCGGGCGCGCGGGACTGGGGTTGCGAGGTCTACGAGGACATGCGCGAGGGGCTGAAGGGCGCCGACGTGGTGATGATGCTGCGCCTGCAGAAGGAACGCATGGACGGCGGCTTCATCCCGTCCGAGCGGGAATACTACCACCGCTGGGGCCTCGACGCCGAGAAGCTCGCGCTGGCGGCGCCCGATGCCATCGTCATGCATCCGGGGCCGATGAATCGCGGGGTCGAGATCGACGGCACCATCGCCGACGACATCAATCGTTCGGTGATCCAGGATCAGGTGGAAATGGGCGTCGCGGTGCGCATGGCGGCGATGGACCTGCTGGCGCGCAACCTGCGCGCCGAGCGCGGCGCCAAGGCGGCGGAGATGATGGCATGATCCTGCACTTCCACAATGCCCGGCTGGTCGACCCCGAGGCGCAATCGGTCGAGGAAGGTTCGCTGACCGTCCGCGACGGCCGGATCGAGGCCGTGGGCGCCGACGCTCCGCAAGGCGCCGAGCTGATCGACTGCGGCGGCAAATGCCTCGCGCCCGGGCTGATCGACTGGGGCGTCAAGATCGGCGAGCCGGGCGAGCGGCACAAGGAAAGCTTCCGCAGCGCCGGGTTGGCGGCGGCGGCGGGTGGCGTGACCACGGTGATCGCGCGGCCCGACACGATGCCGCCGATCGACGCCCCGGAATCGCTGGAATTCGCCACCCGCCGCGCGGCCGACGCGCCGGTGAACATCCGCCACATGGCGGCGCTGACCCGCGCCCGCGAGGGGCGCGAGATGGTCGAGATGGGCTTCCTGCAGGATGCCGGCGCCGTGGCCTTCACTGACGGGGTGCGGGTGGTCGCGGACACCCGGCTGATGTCGCGCTGCATGACCTATGCCCGCGGCCTGGGCGCGCTGATCGTCGGCCATCCGCAGGAGCCGGGCCTGTCCAAGGGCGCGGCGGCGACCGGCGGCAAGTTCGCCTCGCTCTACGGCCTGCCGGCGGTTTCGCCCATGGCCGAGGTGATGGGGCTCGACCGCGACCTGGCGCTGGTGGCGATGACCGGCGCCCGCTACCACGCCGACCAGATCACCGTCGCGGCCAGCCTGCCGGCGCTCCAGCGGGCGCGCGAGGCCGGGCTGGACGTGAGTGCCGGCATCTCGATCCACCACCTGACGCTCAACGAATATGACGTGGGCGGCTATCGTACCTTCTTCCGCTTCACCCCGCCGCTCCGCTCCGAGGAGGACCGGCTGGCCATGGTCGAGGCGGTGGCCGAGGGGCTGATCGACGTGATCGCCAGCTTCCACACCCCGCAGGACGAGGAAAGCAAGCGCCTGCCCTTCGCCGAGGCGGCACCGGGCGCGGTGGGGCTGCAGACCCTGTTGCCGGCGGCGATGCGGCTTTACCATCAGGGTGGGCTGAGCCTGCCGCAGCTCTGGCGGGCCATGTCGCTCAATCCGGCGCGCCGCCTCGGCCTGCCCGGCGGGCGGCTTGCGGCGGGGGCGCCGGCCGACCTGCTGCTGTTCGACCCGGACGCGCCCTTCGTGCTGGACCGCTTCACCCTGCTGTCGAAGTCGAAGAACACCCCCTTCGACGGTGCGCGGATGGAGGGCAGGGTGCTGGGCACCTGGGTTGCCGGCCGCCGCGTGTTTGGAGCGGACGCATGAGCCTGATCCTCTGGACCGTCATCGGCTATCTTCTGGGCTCGATCCCCTTCGGCATCGTCATCACCCGGGCCCTGGGGCTGGGCGACCTGCGCCGGATAGGCTCGGGCAATATCGGCGCCACCAACGTCCTGCGCACCGGCAACAAGCCGGCGGCGCTGGCGACGCTGCTTCTGGACAGCGGCAAGGGCGCCATCGCCGTGTTGCTGGCGCGCTGGCTCGCCGGTCCCGACGCGGCGCTGGTCGCGGGCGCCGCGGCCTTCCTGGGGCACCTGTTCCCGGTCTGGCTGGGCTTCCGGGGCGGCAAGGGCGTCGCCACCTTCCTCGGCACGGTTCTGGCGCTCGACTGGCGGCTCGGGCTCGCGGCCTGCGGGATCTGGCTGCTGACCGCGCTGGTCGGCCGGATCTCGTCGCTCTCGGCGCTGGTGGCGGCGGCGCTGACGCCTTTCCTCGCCCTCTGGCTCGACGGGACGCGCATGGCGGCGGTGACGGCGTTCATGGCGGCGCTGATCTTCATCTGCCACCACGCCAATATCGGCCGCATCCTGGCCGGGACCGAGCCCCGCATCGGCAAGAAGACCTGATCTTCTTCGTTCCGGAAATACTCCGGGGTCCGGGGCAGAGCCCCGGTCCGGCCTCACCGCTTATTACCGCGTCGGCACTGGCTCCTCGCCCGAGTAATCGTAGAAGCCGCGCCCGGTCTTGCGCCCCAGCCAGCCCGCCTCGACATATTTCACCAGCAGCGGGCAGGGCCGGTATTTCGTGTCCGCCAGCCCCTCGTGCAGCACGTTCATGATCGCGAGGCAGGTGTCGAGGCCGATGAAATCCGCCAGTTCCAGCGGTCCCATCGGATGGTTGGCGCCCAGCTTCATCGACTGGTCGATGGACTTGACCGAGCCCACGCCCTCGTAAAGCGTATAGACCGCCTCGTTGATCATCGGCATCAGGATGCGGTTGACGATGAAGGCGGGGAAATCCTCGGCGCTGGCCGAGGTCTTGCCGATCTTCTCGACCACCTCGACCAGTTGCTTGTAGGTCTCTTCGTTGGTGGCGATGCCGCGGATCAGCTCGACCAGCTGCATGACCGGGACCGGGTTCATGAAATGGAAGCCCATGAAGCGCTCGGGCCGGTCGGTGCGGCTGGCCAGCCGGGTGATCGAGATCGAGGAGGTGTTCGAGGTCAGGATGGTTTCCGGCTTCAGATGCGGCAGCAGGTCCTCGAAGATCGCCTGCTTGACGGTCTCGCGCTCGGTGGCGGCCTCGATGATCAGGTCGGTCTTGCCCAGGTCGGCAAGCGTCATGGTGGTGGTGATGCGCCGCATCGCCGCATCCTTGTCCTCGGCCGAGATCTTGCCGCGGCTGACCTGGCGGTCCAGGTTGTGGTCGATCTGCGCCAGCGCCTTGTCCAGCGCCTCGCGCGAGATGTCGGTCAGCAGCACGTCATAGCCCGCCAGCGCGAAGACATGCGCGATGCCGTTGCCCATCTGCCCGGCGCCGATCACGCCCACCGATTGAATCGCCATGAACCTCATCCTTTTGTCGATCAGGCGGGACGATAGGCGCAAGGGGGCGTGACGTTCAATGTAAAAACCGCCCGGCGCGCGGCCGGGCGGTTTTCGGGATATGTTCCGGGCGGTTGGGGGCTCTGCCCCCGCGCCCCTGCGGCCCCTCGACGGGGCCGCGGGGTCGCTCCCCCGGGGTATTTCACAAACGGAAAGCCCTCAGAGCTTTCCTGTCAGTTCCGGGACGACGGAGAACAGGTCGCCGACCAGGCCATAGTCGGCGATCTGGAAGATCGGCGCCTCCTCGTCCTTGTTGATCGCCACGATCACCTTGCTGTCCTTCATCCCAGCCAGGTGCTGGATGGCGCCGGAGATGCCCACCGCGACATAGAGCTCGGGGGCGACCACCTTGCCGGTCTGGCCGACCTGCCAGTCGTTCGGGGCATAGCCGCTGTCCACCGCCGCGCGCGAGGCGCCCACCGCGGCGCCGAGCTTGTCGGCCAGCTCTTCGATGATCGCGAAGCTCTCCTTCGAGCCCAGGCCGCGGCCGCCCGAGACCACCCGTTTCGCCGAGGTCAGCTCGGGGCGGTCGCTCTCGGCCACCTCGTCGGCGACCCAGGAGGACAGGCCGGGATCGGCGGCGGCGGCGGCCTCGGTGACCGGGGCGTTGCCGCCTTCGCCCGCCGCGTCGAAGCTGGCGGTGCGGATGGTGAAGACCTTCTTCGCGTCCTTCGACTTTACGGTCTGGATGGCGTTGCCGGCATAGATCGGCCGCTCGAACGTGTCCGCGTCGATGATGGCCGAGACATCCGACAGCACCATCACGTCGAGAAGCGCCGCGACGCGGGGCATGACGTTCTTGGCGTCCGTCGTCGCAGGCGCCGCGATGTGGTCGTAATCGCCGGCCAGGCCGACGATCAGCGCCGCCGTCGGTTCGGCCAGGCGGTGGCCGTAGAGAGGCGCCTCGGCCACCAGCACCTTCGCGACGCCGGCGATCTTCGCGGCCTCCTCAGCGGCGGCTTTCGCCGAGGCCCCGGCGCAGAGCACCGTCACATCGCCAAGCGCCTTGACCGCCTGCACCGCCTTCGCCGTCGCGTCGCGGTTCAGCTCGCCATTCGTGACTTCGCCAAGCAGCAGAACAGCCATCAGATCACCCCCGCTTCTTTCAGCTTGCCCACCAGCTCGTCCACCGAGCCCACCTTGATGCCGGCCTTGCGGCCCTCGGGCTCGCGCACCGAGACCACCTCGAGACGCGGCGCGACGTCGACGCCGTAATCACCGGCGGTCTTCTCCTCCAGCGGCTTCTTCTTGGCCTTCATGATGTTCGGCAGGCTCGCATAGCGCGGCTCGTTCAGCCGCAGGTCGGCGGTGACCACCGCCGGCAGCGCCACCGCGATGGTCTGGAGGCCGCCGTCGACCTCGCGGGTGACCTTGGCCTTGCCGCCCTCGATCTCGAGTTTCGAGGCGAAGGTCGCCTGCGCCCAGCCCAGGATCGCCGCCAGCATCTGGCCGGTGGCGTTCATGTCGTTGTCGATGGCCTGCTTGCCGGCGATGATGAGTTCGGTGCCCTCGGCCTTGGCCACCGCGGCGAGGATCTTCGCCACCGCCAGCGGCTCGATATCCTGGTGCACGTCCTCGGCGGCCACCACCAGGATCGCCCGGTCGGCGCCCATGGCCAAGGCGGTGCGCAGCGTCTCGGCCGCCTGCTTCACGCCGATCGAGACCGCGATGACCTCCTCGGCCTTGCCGGCTTCCTTCAGACGGATCGCCTCCTCCACCGCGATCTCGTCGAACGGGTTCATCGACATCTTCACATTCGCCAGATCGACACCAGACCCGTCGCTCTTCACGCGCGCCTTCACGTTGTAGTCGATCACGCGCTTCACTGGCACGAGAACCTTCATCGGCCTCTCCCCTTTGGTTGCGTCACCTGTTCGGAGGGTTTGTTAGCGGGCCATCGGCGGCATTGACAGGGAAAAAACGACCGTAACGCGTCGTAACATTTCCATTCCGTCATGTTGTCGCTAACGGCTGGCTCCTGGCACCCACAGGATATCCTGCGCGCCGTTTTCATTGGCCACGCGCCCCGCCACGAACAGCCAGTCCGACAGGCGATTGAGATATTTCACCGCGGCGGGATTCGCATCCTCGGTCGCCGCCAGCGCCACGGCGGCACGCTCGGCCCGCCGCGCCACGGTGCGCGACAGGTGCAGATGCGCCGACAGCGCCGAGCCGCCCGGCAGGATGAAGCTGCGCAGGGCCGAAAGCCCGGCATTCATCGCGTCGATCTCGGCTTCCAGCCGCTCGACCTGGGCGTCGATGATGCGCAGCACCGGATAGGGCGCCTCGGCATCCTCGTCCATGCGCGGGCGCGACAGGTCGGCGCCGAGGTCGAACAGGTCGTTCTGGATCACCGCGATGCGCGCCGCGATCTCGCCCGTGGCATGCAGGCGGGCCAGGCCCAGCGTCGCGTTGAGTTCGTCCACCGTGCCATAGGCCTCGACCCGCAGGGAATGCTTGGGCACGCGCTCGCCGTTCGACAGCGCCGTCTCGCCCTTGTCGCCGGTGCGAGTGTAGATCTTGTTCAGGACGACCATCGGCTAGCTCCTGACCCAGAGATAAAGCAGGAAGACCGCGATGGCGATCGCCTGGGCGATGATGCGCCAGCGCATCATGCGGTTGCCGTGCTTGCGGTTGAATTCGCCGCCGCGCGCGAAGCCGCCGATGCCGGTGGCCAGGATCACCACCACCGCAAGGCAGCAGATCGCGAGCAGGTAGAACAGCGGTTTGTCATGCATGGGCGGGCCCTTTCGGCGCGAAGCCTAGCTGCGGCGCGCGAACCAGTCCAGAGCGCGCGTGGAAAGAAGCCGCCGCCCGATGCCCGAGACATGGGTCGGCGTGGTGACGTAATAGCGCGGCCGCGGCCTTGGGCTTTCCAGTGCCCGGGCGATGCGGGCGCTGACGGCCGCGGGCGGCAGCTCGAAGCGGTCCTTCTTCGCGGCGGGCTCGTAAAGGCGCTTCAAGAGCGTGCGGCGGTATTGCTCGGCGCGCGGGCTGGCCTGCCAGTCGATCCAGGCCTCGAAATGCGGGATCGAGTTCAGCCGGATCTTCGTGCCGATGGGGCCGGGCTCGATCAGGATGACCTTGACGCCGGTATCGGCCATCTCGACGCGCAGCACGTCGGTCAGCCCCTCCAGCGCGAATTTCGTCGCCACATAGGCGCCGCGCCAGGGGATGCCGACCAGGCCCAGGACCGAGCTGATGTTGACCACCCGCCCGCCATGCGCGCGGAAATGCGGCAGCAGCCGGCGGGTCAGGTCATGGGTACCGAACAGGTTCGCCTCGAAGATCGCCCGCAATGCGCCGCGCGGCAGGTCCTCGGTGGCGCCGGGAATGGCGAAGGCGGCGTTGTTGACCAGCGCGTCGATGCGCCCCAGCGCCAGCGCGGCTTCGGCGCAGCGGGCCACGCTGTCCTCGCAGCCCAGTTCCAGCGGCAGGGTGTCGAAGCCCTCGGCGCGGCGAGCCTCGATATCCTCGGGCTTGCGACAGGTGGCGATGACGCGCCAGCCGCGCCCGCGCATGTGCCGCGCCGCGTCCAGCCCGATGCCCGAGGAACAGCCGGTGATCAGAACGGTCTTCATGCGCTCCTCCTTGCCGGCGGTTCTGCGCCATGGCCGGGCCTTGCGCAAGCCGCGCATTTCCGGCTGGACCGAAGGCGTTGTCGGGCCTATTCAATCGGCCATGTCCGACGATCCGAACATTCCAGATCCGAAAGCGGATCAGACCGCATCCGAGCCGCTGTCGCGCGCCATCGGCGAGCGTTACCTGACCTATGCGCTCAGCACCATCATGAACCGGGCGCTGCCGGATGCGCGCGACGGGCTGAAGCCGGTGCATCGCCGCATCCTGTTCGCCATGCGCGAATTGCGGCTGTCGCCCAGCGGTGCGTTCCGCAAATCGGCCAAGATCAGCGGCGACGTGATGGGCAACTATCACCCGCATGGCGACGCGGCGATCTATGACGCCATGGCGCGCCTCGCCCAGCCCTTCGCCATGCGCTATCCGCTGGTGGACGGGCAGGGCAATTTCGGCAATATCGACGGCGACAACCCCGCCGCCAGCCGCTACACCGAGGCCCGGCTGACCGCGAGCGCCGAGGCGCTGATGGAGGGTCTGGCCGAGAACGCTGTCGATTTCCGCCCGAACTACGACGGCACGCTGGAAGAGCCCATCGTGCTGCCCGCTGCCTTCCCGAACCTGCTTTGCAACGGCGCCTCGGGCATCGCGGTGGGCATGGCGACCAACGTGCCGCCGCACAACCTGCACGAGGTCATCGACGCCTGCCTGCATCTGATCAAGGCGCCGGATGCCCGCGACGAGACGCTGGTTTCCATCATCCCCGGCCCGGATTTCCCCACCGGCGGCGTGCTGGTCGAATCGCGCGAGACCATTGCCGAGGCTTACCGGACCGGCCGCGGCAGCCTGCGGCTGCGGGCGCGCTGGTCGGTCGAGGATCTGGGCCGCGGAAGCTGGCAGATCGTCGTGACCGAGATCCCCTACCAGGTGCAGAAATCCAAGCTGATCGAGCGGCTGGCCGAGGTGATCCAGTCGAAGAAGGTGCCGATCCTGGCCGATGTGCGCGACGAATCGGCCGAGGACATCCGCATCGTGCTGGAGCCGCGCAGCCGCTCGGTCGAGGCCGAGCAGTTGATGGCGGCGCTGTTCCGCGTCAGCGACCTGGAGGTGCGCTTCGGCCTGAACATGAACGTGCTCATCGACGGCCGCGTGCCCAAGGTTTGCTCGCTCAAGGAGGTGCTGCGCGCCTTCCTCGACCACCGGCGCGAGGTGCTGCTGCGGCGCTCGAACCATCGGCTGGACAAGATCGCCGCGCGGCTCGAGGTGCTGGAGGGCTACATGATCGCCTTCCTGAACCTTGACCGGGTGATCGAGATCATCCGCCACGAGGAAGACCCGAAGGCGGTGATGATGGCCGAGTTCCGGCTGTCCGAGGTGCAGGTCGAGGCGATCCTGAACATGCGCCTGCGCGCGCTGCGCAAGCTCGAGGAGATCGAGCTGCGGGCCGAGCACGAGAAGCTGACCGAGGAGCGCGCCGCGCTGATGGCGATGCTGGCCGACGAATCGGCGCAATGGGGCCGCATCGCCGAGGAGCTGCGCGAGACCCGGGCGAAATTCGGCAAGTCCGCCCCCGGCGGCCAGCGCCGCACCGAGATCGGCGAGGCCGGCGAGGTGGCCGAGATCGACCTGGAGGCGATGATCGAGCGCGAGCCGATCACCGTGATCCTGTCGAAGATGGGCTGGATCCGCGCCATGAAGGGCCACCAGCCGCTGGATGCCGAGGTGAAGTTCAAGGATGGCGACGGCCCCTTCATGGCGCTGCATGCCGAGACCACCGACAAGCTGATGGTCTTTGCCGCCAATGGCCGCTTCTACACCCTGCCGGCGAACAGCCTGCCCGGCGGGCGCGGCATGGGCGAGCCCTTGCGGCTGATGATCGACCTGCCCAACGACGCGGCGGTGATCGACATCTTCCCCTGGCGCGAGGGCGAGCGTTATCTGGTCGCCTCGAAGGCCGGGGACGGGTTCGTCGTCGCCGGAGCCGACATCCTGGCGCAGACCCGCGCCGGCAAGCAGGTGCTGAACGGCGAGGCCGCGCTGTGCCGGCGCGTGACCGGCGATCACGTCGCCGTGGTGGGCGAGAACCGCAAGCTGCTGGTCTTCCCGCTGTCCGAACTGCCGGAAATGGCGCGCGGCAAGGGCGTGCGGCTGCAGAAATACAAGGATGGCGGGCTGTCGGATGCGATCTGCCTCACGCTGGCCGAGGGGCTGCGCTGGCAGGAATCCGGTGGCCGGACGCGCAGCGAGCCGGACCTGACCGCATGGCTGGGCAAGCGGGCAGGGGCGGGCTACATGGCGCCGCGCGGCTTCCCGCGCGACAATCGCTTCAGCTGAACAAGCGCTTCAACGGGAAAAGGGCGGGCCGCATCCCGCCCTTTGCCTTAGCTGTTGGTGCTTGGCGGCGTGGCCGGGCGTTCGACCGGCGTGGTGGCCGTGGTCTGGTCGTTGCTGGACATCTTCTTGTGGCCGGGGCAGTCCGCAAGCGCGGGCAGCGCGGCCATCGAAAGCGCCAGCGCAAGGGCGACGGTCTTGCTGATCATCATCGGCTCCTTCCTGCGGTTCAGGCATGCCGGACAGGCCAGGGTGCAGGCCCGGCATGTCCCAGCCTGACATGCGGGGACGATTCGATCAATTCCGCCGCCTAGTCCTCACGAACCTGTTTGCGGCCGGTGATCATCGGCCGCACCAGATCCTCGCGCTTCCAGAAGCGATAGAACAGGATCACCGCGACATGCAGCAGCACCAGGACCAGGATCAGGCTGGCGCCCAGGTTGTGCCAGCCCACCGCCCTGGACCGGGTGGCGCTGCTGACATAGGAAGCCAGCGGGCCCACGTTGATATAGTCGTCGGGATCCGAGATCAGGCCGCTGCTGACCTGCGCTGCCAGCACCGCCAGCAGGGCGATGACCGACAGCGCCCCCAGCGGGTTGTGGCCGGGCCAGTAGCTGGGCTCGCGCAGGAACATGCCGCGCATGTAGCCGGCGATGGCGCCCGGCCCGCGCAGGAAATGCGAGAACCGCGCCGGGGGCGGGCCGACAAAGCCCCAGACCAGCCGAAAGATCAGCAGCCCGGCCACGACATAGCCGCACCAGAAATGCAGCGTCATCCGGGCCGGGCCGAACTGGCCCAGGCACCAGGCGGCGACCACGAAGAAAGCCAGCAGCCAGTGGAACGCGCGCAGCAGCGGGTCCCACAGCCGGACCTCGCGCAGCGGACCGCGCCCGGCCATTAGCTTTTCTCGCGGTAATCGTCATGGCAGGCCTTGCAGGCGCCACCCAGCTTCTGAACCACCGGCGCGACATTCTCGGCCCCGCCCTTGACAGCATCGGCGGCGCCGGACGCGGCCTCTTGCAGGCCGGCGAACTTGGTGCGAAACGCCTCGAGATCGCTCCAGATGTCGGGCTTGGCGGCGCTGTCCTCGGCCTCGGCCGAACTGCTGCCCTCGATGAACAGGCTGGGCAGGTCGTATCGGGTCAGCGTCTCGATATTGGCGGCGGCGCGGCTGGCTGCGGCCTCGTCATAGGCGATCTCGCCCTTGGCCATGCCGGAAAGCGCGCCCATGTTGATCGCCAGCATCTGGTAGAAGCCGTGGCGGGCCTCGATGGCCTGATGGACCGGGTCGTCCTGGGCAAGCGAGGCAAGCGGAACCGCGGCAAGGGTGGCGGCGGCGAGAATCAGGCGCATGTCGTCGTTCCTTTCATGTGGCGTAAGGCTGCAATCAGGGTTCGCGCGCGCCCAGATTTGCACAGCCCGCCCGATCTGCCAACGCACCGGCCGATGCCATTTTCGTGAGAATTTCCACGATTTGTCGCAGATTGCGTTCCCGGCCTGCGCGTTTTGTGCGCCTTGGCCCCGGCCCTGGCGAAGATTTGGGCAAAGGCCGGCGCGAGCGTGGGGGCCGGCGGTCGAGGCTTGTGCGATGCCGCATCGCGGCGCAAGCTGAAGACGACGGGGCCGCATCCCCCGTCAGCCCCGCGCCGCACGGGGCCTGCAAGGCAGTGACCGCCGTTCATGCCGCGTCTCCTCCCTCCACGTGGCATGGACGGCGGCTTTTTCAGCCCGCCGGGATGCGCAGCTTCAGGCAGAGGCGCAGCCGGCCGCAGGGCCGGGCGTCGCGAATCCAGCCGTCCGGCGCCGCCAGATAGGCGCGGATCGTCGCCGCCACGTCGCCGGCATCCGCAGGGCGCAGGTCGTGGAACAGATAGGCACCGCGCCCCGGCGCCTGCAGCGCCATCAGCAGGGGCCGTGCGTCCCGCGCCCGCAACGCGGCGCGGCGCAGGACGATGTCGGGGCCGAGCGGGCGCAATGCCTCGGCCAAGGCGTCGGCCTCGGCCCCCGGCGGCAGGGTCAGCGTGACCGGCATCGTTCCAGCAGGTAGATGTCCATGATCCAGCCATGCCGGGTCCGGGCTCGGGCGCGGCAGTCCACGATGCGCCGGGCGACCTCGGTCAGCGGCCCGCGGATCAGCATCTGCTGCGGCATGCCCAGGAACGCCCCCCACCAGATATGCAGCCCCTGCGCGTCGAGGCTCTGGAACGAGCATTCGCCGTCCAGCATGACAACCAGCCGGTCCACCCCCTCGGGCCAGCCATGGTCGCGGATCTGGCGGCCGGTGGTGATCAGCACCGGCGCCGCCACCGCGTTCAGCGGTATGGCATGGGCGGCGCAAAGCGCCTGGATGGCGGTGATGCCGGGGATCACCCGCAGGTTCAGCGGCAGGCGGCGCGCCACCCGGCCCGCGATGCGCAGCGTGCTGTCGTAAAGCGAGGGATCGCCCCAGACGAGCAGCGCCGGGCGGATGGCGCCATGGGCGCGGATCACTTCCTCCCAGCGGGCGGCGATGGCGTCGTGCCAGGCCTCGACGCCCTGCCGGTAGCCGTCCGAGACGTCGCGCGCCGGCATGTCGAAGACCGCCAGCGGCGGCGGGCTGGTCAGCACCTGTTGGCAGAGCGCCCGGCGCAGCTCGGCCAGGTCGGCCTTGTCCTCGCCCTTCGAGGGGATCAGGATCAGGTCCGCATCCGCCATGGCGGCAATGGCCTCGCGCGTCAGGTGGCCGGGGCTGCCGGTGCCGATGCCGATCAGCGCCAACTCGATCATGGCGCCGCTCCGATCAGGTGGAAGAAGCTGCCGGTGGCCCGGCCGCGGCGCGAGCCGGTCTCGGGCACCGCATCGCCATTGGCGTCCGCGACGCGGGCCAGCGGTTCGTCAGGCTGGGCCAGGATGGTGGCATAGTGGAACTCGTGCCCCGCCAGCGGCTGGCGATAAAGCCCGGCCAGCGGTTCGGCCCGGCGATAGCCCAGGTGCATGCGGCGCTGCGCGTAGCTGGTTTCCAGCCCCAGCAGCCCGGCCATCTGATGCCGTGTGCCCTGGGCATCGACCAGCCCGGCGCCCATCGCCATATAGCCGCCGCATTCGCCATGCACCGGCCGGGTTTCCGCAAAGCGCCGCAGCCCGTCGCGGAAGCGGTCGGCCGCGGCCAGCCGGCCCGCATGCAGCTCGGGATAGCCGCCGGGCAGCCAGCAGGCCCCGGCGCTGTCATCCGGCGCCTGGTCGGCCAGCGGCGAGAAGGGCAGGATCACCGCCCCCGCCGCCCGCCAGCCGGCGACCAGATGCGGATAGACGAAGGAAAACGCGTCGTCCTGCGCCAGCGCGATGCGCTCGGCCGGCGGCGGCAGCGGGCGAAAGGGTTCCGCCGCGATGCCGCCCGCCGCCGCGGCGACGATGGCGTCAAGGTCCAGATGCCGCGCCGCCGTCTCGCCCGCCGCCGTCAGCAGCGCCTCCAGCGCGGCGTGCTCCTGCGCCTGCACCAGGCCCAGGTGGCGCTCGGGCAGTTCGATCCCCGCCTCGCGCGGCAGTATGCCCAGCACCGGAATAGCCAGCGCGTCGAAGGCGTGACGCATCAGCGCCTCGTGCCGGGGCGAGGCGACGCGGTTCAGCACCACGCCGGCCAGAGGCACGTCGCGGCGCATCTCGCGGAACCCCAGCGCCACGGCGGCGGCGGATTGCGCCTGTCCCTTGCAATCCATGACCAGCAGCACCGGCCAGCCGGTCAGCGCGGCGATGTCGGCGCTGGCGCCGTTGCCGCAGCCGCCCGCCCGAGCCACGCCGTCGAACAGCCCCATCGAGCCCTCGGCCACCGCGATATCCGCGCCATCCGCCGCGCCGACCAGATGCGCGATCTGCGCCCGGCCCATGGCCCAGCTGTCGAGGTTGAAGGACTCCCGCCCTGCCGCCGCGCGGTGAAAGGCCGGGTCGATATAATCCGGCCCGCTCTTGAAGGGCTGCACCACCAGCCCGCGCGCCCGCAAGGCCGCGATCAGCCCCAGCGTAACCGTGGTCTTGCCGCTGCCCGAGGCGGGGGCGCTGATCAGGATCCCCCTCATTCGGGAAACCGCGGCGCGGTGCCCACGGGACGGAAGCGGCGGTCGTAATCGCCGGCATAGAGGCGGCTTTCCTCGAAGCCCTCGGCCGCCAGCGCCCGGCCGACCAGGATCAGCGCCGTGCGTTCGCCCGCGCCGATGCCGGGGTCCAGCGTTCCCAGCGTGGCGCGGATGATGCGCTGGTCGGGCCAGCTGGCGCGGAACACCACCGCGACCGGGCAATCGGCGCCGTAATGCGGCAGCAATTCCGCCTGCACCCGGTCCAGCACATGCACCGACAGGTGGATGGCCAGCGTGGCGCCGGTGGCGGCGAAATTGGCCAGCGCCTCGCCCTCGGGCATCGAGGAGGCGCGGCCCGAGGTGCGCGTCAGCACCACCGATTGCGCGACGCCCGGCAGGGTCAGCTCCGCCCCCAGCGCCGCCGCCGCCGCCGCGAATGACGGCACGCCGGGGGTCACGTCATAGGGAATGCCGAGGTCGCGCAGCCGCCGCAACTGCTCGGCCATGGCCGACCAGACCGACAGGTCGCCCGAATGCAGCCGCGCCACGTCCTGGCCCGCCTGATGCGCGGCGGCGATCTCGGCGATGATCTGGTCGAGGTCCATAGGCGCGGTGTTCACGATCCGCGCGCCGGGTGGGCAATGCGACAGCAGCGCCTGGGGCACCAGCGAACCGGCATAAAGGCAGACCGGGCAGGATGCGATCAGGTCGCGGCCGCGCAGTGTGATCAGGTCGGCCGCGCCGGGGCCGGCGCCGATGAAATGGACGGTCATGGGGGGTCTCCTTCTGCGATGGCGGCGGTGGCCATGCCGTCTTGCGAGAGGACGCGCGGCGCGACGATGCGCGCGCCGGGGCCAAGCGCGGCGAGTGCCGCCGCCTCGGCCAGCGAGCCGGTGCCGAGCCGCGCCAGAATGCGCGGCGATCGGGTGGGGGTGGCGATGCCGGCGACCTCGACGGCGATCAGCGGCAGGCCGGTGCGGGCGGCGAGCGCCCGGATCACCGGCGCATCCGCCTTGGCCGGGCTGGTGGCCAGCGCATCCGCCGAACCGGCGCGGGCCAGCGCGTCGGCAAGCGAGGCGAGGCTTGCCGCCTGCCGAAAGCCGATGCCCGCGACCCTCATGGCCAGCTCCATTGCACGACGCTGCGCGCCGGGGTCCAGCCGCGCATCCGGCCGAGCGACGCGGCCTCCTCCAGAGCGATCCGGGTCAGGCTGCCGCCGCGTTGCGCGTGAAGCGCGATCAGCAGCGCCTCGGTCTCCAGCGTCACCGCGTTCGCCACCAGCCGGGCCGGGGGCAGGACGTCGATCACCGCGGCGCTGGCGCCGCCGCCGATGAAGATCGCATCGGGGACCGGAAGATCGTGCAGGAAATCGGGCGCATCGCCATGGACGGCGCGCATCCGGCCGGCCAGCCCGAAGGCCTCGATATTGGCCCTGATGTTCGCCAGCCGGTCGGCGCGCGGCTCCAGCGTCACCGCCCGGCCGCCGTTCAGGCACCATTCGACGCTGATCGAGCCCGAGCCGCCGCCGATGTCCCAGAGCATTTCGCCTGCGCGCGGGCCAAGTGCCGCCAGCGTCATCGCCCGGATGGCGCGGCGGGTGATCTGGCCGTCATGGGCGAAACTGTCGTCGGGCAGGCCGAAGCCGCGCGGCAGGCCGGCGCCCGGCGGCAGGTCCGCGCCGTCCAGCGCCACCGCGACAGGTGCGATGCAGTCCAGCGCGAAGCCGTCGGCGCGCGCCTGCCGGATGCGCTCGCGCGGGCCGCCAAGCGCCTCCAGCACCAGCATGCGCGTCGCGCCCAGCCTCTGCGCCACCAGCCATCCGGCAAGCTGGGCGGGTGCGGCGCCGTCGCGCAGCAGGCAGATCGCCCGCGCGCCGCGCGCCATCACCGGGCGCAACCGGGCGAAGGGCGCGGCGTGCAGGCCGAGGCAGGCGACCTCCTCCAGCCGCCAGCCCAGCCTTGCGGCGGCCAGCGAGAACGTGCCGGGCGCGGGAAAGGCCCGCCATTCCCCGGGATCGAGCCGTGCGGCAATGCTGCCGCCGGCGCCGTGCCAGAACGGATCGCCCGAGACCAGAGCGGCCACCCGCTGCCCCCGCAAGGCCAGCAGCGGCGCCAGGTCGAAGGGCACCGACCATTCCCGGCCGCGCGGTCCCGCGATCCCCGCCAGCGCCAGGTGCCGCGGCGCGCCGAAGACGATTTCGGCCCGATCCAGCGCATCGCGGCTTGCAGGCGGCAGGCTGGCGGGGCCATCTTCGCCCAGACCGATGATGGAAAGCCAGGGATCAGGCATGGCGCGCATCCTTCTGCTGGGCGGCACCACCGAGGCGGGGGCCATGGCCCGCGTGCTGGCCGCGGCCGGGCTGGACGCGGTCTATTCCTATGCGGGCCGCACCGCCAAGCCGGTGGCGCAGCCGCTGCCCACGCGCATCGGCGGCTTCGGCGGGCCCGAGGGGCTTGCCGGCTACCTGCGGGCCGAGCGCATCAGCCATGTCGTCGACGCCACCCACCCCTTTGCCGAGGGCATGAGCCGCAATGCCGTCGCCGCCTGCACGGCCACCGGCACGCCGCTGATCGCGCTGCAGCGGCCGCCCTGGATCGCGCTGCCCGGCGACCGCTGGACCCGCGTCGCCGATTACGATGCCGCGGCGAGGGCGCTGCCCGGCGACGGCTCGGCGGTGTTCCTGGCCATCGGGCGGCAGAACCTGCAACCCTTCGCGGGGCTGAACCACAGCTGGATGCTGCGCTTTGCCGAGGTGGCGGCGCATCCCCTGCGCGACGCGACGCTGATCGTCTCGCGCGGGCCGTTCACCGTCGCGGGCGACATGGCGCTGATGCGCCGGCACGGCATCGCCCATGTCGTCGCCAAGAATGCCGGGGGCCATGCGGCCGAGGCCAAGCTGGCCGCCGCGCGCGCCCTTGGCCTGCCGGTGGTGATGATCGACCGGCCGGTGCTGCCGCTGCGCCGCGTCGTCGCCGCGCCGGCCGAGGTCATGGCCTGGCTTCATGGCGCGGATCGCGGCGTATAGACCCAGGCGCCCACCCGGCGCGTGGCGCTGTTGCCCAGGATGACCACGGTGCGCATGTCGGCCATCTCGGGCCGCGCCTCGGCCAGGGTGACGGTGCGGATTGCCTCGTCCGGGGTCGAGACGGCGCGGGCGAAAGAGATCGGCCGCTCGGGCCCGCAGCATTCGCGCAGGATCTCCAGCACGCGGGCGAAACCCTCGGGCCGGGATTTCGAGCGGGGGTTGTAGAAGGCCATGGCGAAATCCGCCTCGGCCGCCAGCCGCAGGCGCTTTTCGATCAGTGCCCAGGGCTTCAGATTGTCCGACAGGTTGATGGCGCAGAAATCATGGCCCAGCGGCGCGCCGATCCGCGCGGCGGCGGCCAGCATGGCGGTGATGCCGGGCAGGATGCGGATCTCGGGGGCCGCATCGTGCCCCTCCAGCGCCTCGAAGAGGGCAGAGGCCATGGCGAAAACCCCCGGATCGCCCGAGGAGACCACCACGACCCGCTTGCCGTCCGCCGCCAGATCCAGCGCGAGGCGGGCGCGGTCCAGCTCGACCCGGTTGTCCGAAGGGTGCAGCGCCAGCCCCGCGCGCGGGGCGACGCGGGCGACATAGGGGATGTAGCCCACGACATCGGTCGCCTCGGCCAGCGCTGCCTGCACTTCGGGCGTGACCAGCGTCTCCGCGCCCGGCCCGAGGCCAGCCACCGCGACCCAGCCCGTCATTCGGCGGCATCCGCGGCAGAATCGGACAGCGGCCGGCGGCCGTTGCCATGCACCAGCACGGTGGCGAAATAGGGGCAGGCGTCAAGATCGGCCTGCGCCAAGGGGGTCACGCGCTGGCTGGGCATGGTGCCGCGCTCGACCAGCCAGGCATCGGCCATGCGCCCGGCCGAGGCCAGCGTGCGGGCGATCTTGGGCAGGTTGCGGCCGGTCTTCATCACCACCAGCGCATCGGCGGCGCGCATGTGGCGGGCCAGCTCGGCCTCGGGCAGGGTGCCCATCAGCACGGTCATGGCGTCGTCGCCCCAGGTCATCGGCTGGCCGATGGCGTTCCAGCAGCCGGTCATGCCGGGAATGCCGGGGATGATCTCGACCGGGACGATGCCTTGCAGCCGCGCGTGCAGATGCATGAATGAGCCGTAGAACAGCGGATCGCCCTCGCACAGCACCACCACGTCGCTGTCGGCGGACAGCCGCGCCAGCCGCGCGGTCCAGTCGTCGTAGAAAGCCGAGAGCAGCCGGTTGTATTCCGGGCTGTCGAAGGGGATCTCGGTCGTGACCGGATATTCCATGGCGTGTTCGACCACGTCCGGGGCCAGCAGTTCGGCGACGATGCGGCGGGCCTGGCCGGCGCGGCCCTTCTTGCGGAAATAGGCGATCTGCCGCGCGCCGCGGATGACGCGGTCGGCGCGGACCGAGATCAGGTCGGGATCGCCGGGGCCGAGGCCGGCGCAGATGATCTTTCCGGTTTGGGGGCCCATGGTCATTCCTTCCGGCTGGCCAGCGCGTTGACGGCGGCGACGGTGATGGCCGAGCCGCCCAGCCGCCCGCGCACCACCAGCGCCGGCGCGGGCAGATCATCCATCAGCGCCGCCTTGGATTCCGCCGCGCCGACGAAGCCCACCGGGCAGCCGATGATCGCCGCCGGGCGCGGGCAGGCCGGGTCGCGAAGCATGTTGAGCAGATGGAACAGCGCCGTCGGCGCATTGCCGATGGCGACCACGGCGCCATCCAGGTCGTCGCGCCACAGCTCCAGCGCCGCGGCGCTGCGGGTATTGCCCATCTGCGCCGCGAGGTCCGGCACGCGCGGGTCGTTCAGCGTGCAGATGACCCGGTTCGCGGCGGGCAGGCGGGCGCGGGTGATGCCCTCGCTGACCATGCGCGCGTCGCAGAGGATCGGCGCGCCGCCTTCCAGCGCCTGACGCGCCGCCGCGGCCATGCCGGCCGAGAAGACCACGTCGCGTTCCAGCCCCACCAGCCCGGCGGCATGGATCATGCGCACCACCACCGGCTCTTCCTCGGCGGAGAAGCGGGCCAGGTCGGCCTCGGCGCGGATGGTGGCGAAGGACTGCGCGTAGATCCGGGCGCCGTCGGTTTCGTATCGGTGCAGCATCGGGGTTTCCTGGGGCGGCTATCGGAGAAGGGGCGGGATGCGGTCCGGCGCGAGCCCGGCCAGCGCGGCGGGATCGCGCGGGCCGCCGTCCCGGATCAGGTCGAAGCGGTTGGGGCCGGTGGCGACCAGCGTCACCGAGGCCGGGCCCTGATGCGCGCAGCCCTTGGCGCAGCCGCTGACATGCAGGCTCTGGCCAGGGGCAAGCTGCGGCGCCAGCCGGTGGGCCAGGGCGCGGACATCGGCCAGCGCCTGCGGGCAGCCGGGGGCGCCGGTGCAGGCATGGATGCGCAGGAGCGGGTCATCGGCGTCGAGGATGGCACCGTGGATGCGCGGGCGGCTGGCGCCCTCGATCAGCAGGGCGCGCCACGGCGTCAGGCGCAGCGGGCCGAGGGCGGCGGCCTCGGCCAGTTGCCGGGCGGTGATCTGGCCGAAGGCGAAGCCCAGCAGCCAGCCGTTCGGGGCCGGGCCGGGGCTGCAAGCCGCGCCGGCGGGTCCGGCGGCGCGGTCGCATGGGTGTTTGGACAACACAGAAGGCGGGAGCGGAGTCGCGCCGGGCGGCGGGGGAGGGGCGTGGCGCAGGTGATCGCGCATCCGGCCGCGGCCGTGCCGGATGCCGCCCTGCGTGAACCAGCGCGCCAGCTCGACGGCGCGGGCGGCAGCCTGGGCGGCGTCCCGGGCCGGCAG
>NZ_JAEHFP010000007.1 GCF_016446475.1 Paracoccus binzhouensis
GAGCGTATCGCGGGCATCAAGATTCAGGATTCCCGGCCTGCTCGTGATGTGCTTCCCTTTTGCTGAGGCAGGTATGGGGGAGCTGATGGGCAGGCCACATCCAATGGAGCTTCGAACGCGGGTCGTCGCGTATGTCGACGAAGGCCACGGACACCGTGAGGCGGCCCGGCACTTTCGAGTGTCACCCAAATTCGTCAATGACCTGGTGAAGCTGCGACGCGAGACTGGGTTCTTGACGCCGAGACAGCAAGGCAATGGCGGCGGACATGGGAAGCTGGCGGGGGTGACCGGTTGGCTCAAGGCCCGCGTCACGGCCAAAGGCGAGATCACGCTCGACGAACTGGTGGCAGAACTGACCCAAACCCACGGCATCGCCGTCCACCGTGCCACCGTCTGGCGGGTGTTGCGCGGGCTCGGATTGACACACAAAAAAAGCCCTGCATGCGCTTGAACAGAAGCGCCAGGACGTGGCTGGCCTGCGCCATGTCTGGATTGCGAGGCGCCAGCCTTTCATGGCCAACCATCTGGAGCGGTTGGCTTTCATCGATGAGACCGGGGTCAAGACAAACATGACCAAGACCACCGGCTGGGCACCCTGCGGGCAACGTCTGGTGGATCATGCGCCGTTCGGGCATTGGCGGAGCCAGACCTTCGTCGCGGCCCTGCGCCATGACCGGCTGGACGCGCCTTGGGTGATCGACGGGGCGATGAACGCCGAGATGTTCAACCTTTACATTCAAACCCAATTGGTTCCGACGCTGCGGGCCGGCGACGTTGTCATTCTGGACAATCTTTCCAGCCACAAGAGCCCTGCCGCAGCGGCAGCACTGCGCGATATCGGCGCGTGGTTTCTGTTCCTGCCGCCCTATAGCCCTGACCTCAATCCGATCGAGATGGCATTCGCCAAGCTCAAGGCACTTATCAGAAAAGCCGCCGCAAGAACCTACGATCAGCTTTGGGCTGCGGTCGGCCAGGTCTGCGATCTGTTCTCCGACGAGGAGTGCTACAACTACTTCAAAACCGCCGGGTATGAGGCCGATTGAGTGCAACAGGCTCAAGGTCTGCGATCTGTTCTCCGACGAGGAGTGCTACAACTACTTCAAAACCGCCGGGTATGAGGCCGATTGAGTGCAACAGGCTCTAGCGCCGGCCTGGCGCCAGGCTGCCCGTGCCCGGCGGGATCGAACGGCGATGGCGGTCGCGCGGTCCTGTCTCGCACCGCGCCGCCGACCCGGCGCGGGAGCGGGTGCCCTAGCGCCGGCCCATCAGCCGGGCCATGTCGAGCATCCGGTTGGAAAAGCCCCATTCGTTGTCATACCAGCCAAAGACCCGGATCAGCCCGCCCGCCACCGAGGTCTCGCGCCCCGAGACGACGAGGGATTCCGGCCGCGCCCGCAGGTCGCAGGAGACCAGCGGCCGTTCGGTCCAGCCGAAGACCGGCGAGCCCTCGGCCGCGGCTTTCAGCGCTGCGTTCACCCCCGCCGCATCCGCCTGGCGCGCGCTGGCGAAGGTCAGGTCGATGCAGGACACGCTGGCCGTCGGCACCCGGATCGCCCGCGCCGCCACCCGCCCGGCCAGATGCGGCAGCACCGTGCCGATCAGCCGCCCGGCGCTGGTCGTGGTCGGCACCATGGACAGCGCCGCCGCGCGCGAGCGCGCCGGATCGCCGCGCGGCTTGTCCACCGTGGGCTGGCTGCCGGTATAGCAATGCACCGTGGTCATCTGCCCCGAGACCACGCCGAAAGCCTCGTCCAGCACCCGCAGCAGCGGCGCCAGCGCATTGGTCGTGCAGGAGGCGTTCGAGACGATGCGCTGGCCGTCCAGCCGTTCCTCGTTGGCGCCGATCACCACGGTGATGTCGGCCTCGTCCGAGGGGCCCGAGATCAGCACCGCGCCCGCCCCGGCCTCGAGCCCGCGCTCGACCACCGCGCGCGAGCCGGTCATGCCGGTGCATTCCAGCACGATGTCGACGCCCGACAGGTCCAGCCGGCGCAGGTCCGGCGCGGAATGGAAGGGGATCGCCCGGCCATCGACGACCAGCGCGCCATCCGCCACCGCGACCTGGCCGCGCCAGGGGCCGAAGACGCTGTCATATTCGAACAGATAGGCGCAGTTCTCCAGCGACTCGATGTCGTTGATCAGCACGAGATCCAGATCCTCGTAGCCGCCCTGCGCCCAGATGCGCAGGATCGAGCGCCCGATGCGCCCGAAGCCGTTCAACGCCAGCCTGATCCTTCCTTCCGCCACGCGCTCCTCCTCCTCGGCGCAAGCCGGGCGGGCCGGCGCCGCCCGCAAGGGTCGGCCCGGCCGCCTCGGTCCAAAGTCGCGAACCCGCCGGGTTGCGGCGCGTCCCCCCTCTGTCCTTTTGCCTGAGAGCGTCACCGCATGGCGGCTTCCTCCTTCGGCGGATGCGCGGGGCATCTCTCTCCAGAGTGTCGGTCCGGCAGTCTGCTTGCCTGAGAGATTCCGGGGCGTTGCTCCGTCGGCGCGGGGCTGAACCCGACTCTCCTGTCCGAACCGGGGCGGAGGCTGGCACAGTCCCGACGGTTTGGAAAGGCCCCGAATCGGCAAAGCTCAGCGGGCATCCGGCCCGGTCAGCCCCAGCCGCTGCATGCGGCGATAGATGGTGCTGCGATCCACCCCAGCCTGCCGGGCGACGGCCGAGATATTGCCGGCGCAAGCCGCGACCAGCCGGCGCAGCTCGGCCGCCTCCTCGGCCTCGATGCGCTGGCGGGCGGCGGGCAGCGCGGTGGGCCGGGCCAGTTCGGGCGGCAGATCCTCGGGCAGGACCGGGGCGCCGTCGCACAGCGCCGCGCAAAGCGTACAGAGATTGACGATCTCGCGCACGTTCCCCGGCCAGTCATGCGCCAGCAGCAGCGCCATGGCCTGCGGCGAGAAACGCGGCTTGCCCTCGGTCGCGCCGGCGATGCGGGCGATCAGCCATTCCAGGTCGGCCCGCGCCCGCACCGGCGGGATGTCCAGCACCAGCCCGTTCAGCCGGTAATACAGGTCCTGCCGGAACCGCCCCTCGGCCACCAGCCCGGCCAGGTCGCGATGCGAGGCCGAGATGACGCGGATATCCACCGGCTCGGCGCGGGTGGCGCCAACCGGCAGCACCTCGCGCTCGGACAGCACCCGCAACAGCCGCGCCTGCAGGGCCAGCGGCATGTCGCCGATCTCGTCCAGGAACAGCGTGCCGCCATGCGCCTCGCGGATCAGGCCCTTCTTGCCGCGGGCATGGGCGCCGGTAAAGGCGTTCGGGGCATAGCCGAACAGCTCGCTTTCGATCAGCGCCTCGGGCAGCGCGGCGCAGTTGATCGCCACGAAGGAGCCGCGGCGGCGGGACGAGGCATGCATGGCCCGGGCGATGAATTCCTTGCCGGTGCCGGTCTCGCCGCGCAGGATGACGCTGATCTGGCGGTCCACCACCTTGGCGGCACGCTCGGCCAGGCGCTGCATGGCCGGGTCGCCGCCATGGATCGCGCGCAGCGGCTGGGGCAGGCTGGTCTCCGTGGCCCGGCGCGGCGGTGCGGTGGGCGGCACGGCGCGGGCAAAGATCAGGCCGCCGGCCTGCATCTCCAGCGCGCCGTCGACCGGGGCCATGGCGCGCGACAGCTTCGGCAGGTCGTCCAGGTCGCAGGCGAAGATGTCGTCGAAGCGCCGGCCGATCAGCGCCTCGGCCGGCCCGCCGGCCAGAAGCTCGCGCGCATTGTTGGTCATGCCGCTGATGCAGCCCCCGGCGTCGATGGCGACCGCGACCATCGGGTCCACGTCCAGGAATTCGGGCGAGGGGTTCAGCCGCAGGATCCAGTCGGCGCGGTGCCGGCGCACCAGATTGGCCATCTCGATGCGCCGGGCGCAGGATTTCATCACCTCCAGCGTCAGAGCCTGGCTCATCTTGTCTTGCGGCGCCTGCAGATGCGACAGGTCCAGCACCCCGATCAACCCGCCGCGCGTGTCGTGGACCGGCACGGCGGTGCAGGACAGCGGCGTCAGCGCCAGGTCGAAATGGTCGGTGCGATGCACGGTGATCGCCCGCCCGGTAGCCAGGCAGGCGCCCACGCCATTGGTGCCGACATGGCTTTCATGCCATTCCGAGCCGGTGATCAGACCGGCATGGCGCAGCTCGCGGTCCAGCTCGGCATCGCCGATGGCATCGACGGTCACGCCACGCGCGTTCGACAGCAGCAGCACATAGCCCATCGTGTTCACGCGGCGATAAAGGTCTTCCATGCCGTGCCGGGCCATGCCCAGCAATTCCTCGGATTCCTGGCGGTGCTGGCGCAGTTCCTGCTGGGTGACGATGCGCGGCCCGGCATGGCGGCCGGGGTCGAGCTGGTGTTCGTTCACGCAGCGCCGCCACGAGGCCAGCACATCGGCATCCCGGCGCGGCGATGTCTCGCCCTCGGCCACGCGAATGACTTCAAGGACATGCGTCCCGGTATCCGGCATTCCCCGCATCGGCTCCTCCCAAAGCCCGGCGCGACCATAGCACGGGTCGGGCCGCGCCGGGGCAGAAATCTTGCCGCAGGCGCCGGCCGTCAGCGCGACAGGTCGATCAGGATCTTCAGCTGGCTGCCGGCCGGGTCCAGCAGCGCCTCGAACCCCTCGGACACGGCCTCGTCCAGCGCGATGCGCTTCGTCACCACCCGCCTGGCCGGGATGGCGCCCGAGGCGATCAGCTCGATGGTGCGCGGCCAGCTATGCGTCGGATAGCACCACGAGCCGCGGATCTCGGCATCCTTGAAGGTCAGCTGGAAGAAATCCACGCTGCCCTTGCCCGGATGCAGCCCGGTCTGCACGATCACCCCCTGCTTGCGCACCGCGTCGAGGCAGGATTGCAGCGCCCGTTCGTTGCCGACGCATTCCAGTGCCACGTCGCAGCCGATGCCGCCTTGGGTGCCGGCGCGCACCCGCTCGCCCACATCCTCGCGCGCGGGGTTGATGGCGACGACACCCGGCACGACCTCGGCGGCGAGCTTCAGCCGCGTGTCGTTCACGTCCGACACGAACAGCCGCGTCGCGCCGAAGGCCCGCGCGGTCAGCAGCGCCAGGATGCCGATGGGCCCGGCGCCCGTCACCAGCACCGAATCCCCGGCGGTGATCCGGCCGCGGTCGCAGGCATAGACGCAGACGGCGGTCGGCTCGACCAGCGCCGCCTCCTCGTCGCTCATCCCGTCGGGGATCTTCTCGACATTG
This sequence comes from Paracoccus binzhouensis, assembly GCF_016446475.1. Classification (GTDB taxonomy): domain Bacteria; phylum Pseudomonadota; class Alphaproteobacteria; order Rhodobacterales; family Rhodobacteraceae; genus Paracoccus; species Paracoccus binzhouensis. The sequence continues at coordinate 5,200 of NZ_JAEHFP010000007.1, forward strand.
TAGTCGTTGAGCAGCGCCATCTCGGCCATGCCGCCCGAGACCCAGGACAGCCCGACCAGCGCCAGGCTGCCCGAGAGGTTGTGCCAGCCGCGGTCGGCGAAATGCTCGCCGCCGCGCGGCATGATCAGCGGCTGCACCGCCACCCGGTCGCCGGGCGCCACCTTGGTCACGCCCTCGCCCACCGCCACGACCTCGCCGCCGAATTCATGGCCCAGCACCTGCGGGCCATGGGCGCCGGAATAGGGATGCGGCGCGGTCGGGATGAAGATCGGCCCCGAGGCGTATTCGTGCAGGTCGGTGCCGCAGATGCCGACATGGCGGTTGCGGATCAGCACCTGCCCGGGACCGGGCCGGGGTGGTTCGGGGATGTCCTCGACCCTAAGATCGCGCGCGGCATGGAAACGCAAGGCTTTCATGATATCCCCCCTTACAATTCGTCGAAGGCGGCCAGCGCCTTGGCGGCATAGACCGTGCCCGGCCCGCCCGACATCTCGATGGCGACGGCCAGCACCTCCAGCAGTTCCTCGCGGCTGGCGCCATGGGCCTTGGCCTCGCTGGCGTGGAAGACGATGCAATCCTCGCAGCCGCGCCCGATGGCGACGGCGATGGCGATCATCTCCTTCATGGCGGGGCCGACCTTGCCCTCGCGGTTGGCGGCGAGCATCAGCCCGCGAAAGGCGGACATGGTCTTGCCGTCGGCCTTGTAGAGCGCGGCAGCGCGCGCGTTCATCTCGGCCAGTTTCTGTTTCGCGTTCATACCAGCACCATCCCTCCATCGACGACCAGACTTTGCCCGGTCATGTAATCCGACCCGGCCGAGGCGAGGAAGATCGAGACGCCCGCCAGATCCTCGGGGCGCGACGGGCGGCCCAGCAGGATGTCGGCCGAGAAGCCCTCGAAAGCCTCGTTGTCGCGTTGGGTCAGCCCCTCGTCCTTGAAGCCCTTGTCGATCAGCTTCCACATGTCGGTGGCGACCACGCCGGGACAGATGGCGTTGACGCAGATGCCGTGCTTGCCAAAGGCGCGGGCCGCGGCCTGGGTCAGCGCCACCACGGCGAACTTGCTGGCCGAGTAATGCGCCAAGGGCTCGTAGCCCTGCTTGCCGGCGATCGAGGCGGTGTTGACGATCTTGCCGCCGCCACCCTGGGCGATGAACTGCTTCGCCGCCTCCTGGATGCCGATCAGCACGCCCATGGCGTTCACGTCCATGACGCGGTGCCAGTCCGCCTCGGTGATGTCGTTGAATGGCTTGACCTGCGCGATGCCGGCATTGTTGAACATGGCGTCCAGCCGGCCATGTTCGACGACGGTGCGGGCGATCAGCGCACGCGTGCTGGCCCGGTCGGTCACATCGACGGCAAGGCCGATGGCCTGCCCGCCCGCCTCGCGGATCTCGGCGGCGGTGGATTCGGCGGTATCGGCGGCGATGTCGGCGATCACCACCCGGGCGCCGGCCTGCGCCAGCCCCTCGGCGATGGAGCTCCCGATGCCGCGGCCCGCGCCGGTGACGATGACCACGCGGCCTTCGACGGAATTGCTCATCTCTCTCCTCCCATTGCAATGGGCCGCCCCCTTGGGGACGGCCGGCGATTCAGGCGATGAAGTCGCGGATCAGGCGGTTGACCTCGGCCGATTGCTCCATCTGCACCATGTGACCCGCTTCGGGGATGACATGGCGGGACGCGCCCGGCAGGCTTTCGGCATGGGCGGCGGGGATGATCGCATCGGCCTCGCCCCAGATCACCTGGGCGGGCACGCCCGAGGCGGCCAGCGCCTCGGCCAGTCGCTCGGCCTGCCGGCCCTCGCGGAACAGCGCGGCCGAGAGTTCGGCCAGGAAATCCTGCACCCCGTCGAGGCGCTTGTATTTCAGCAGGTCCTCGACCATCGCGCGGCTGACCAGCGACTGGTCCTTGAACAGATGTGCCAGAACCGGCTTCAGGTCCTTGCGCCCGGCGGCCTTCACGAAGCCGTCGATATAATCGGCATTGATCTCGGACCCGAGGCCCGCCGGACAGATCAGCGTGACCGAGGCGACGCGCGCCGGGTGCTGCGCCGCCAGCGTGCCGGCGACCAGCCCGCCCATGGAATGGCCGGCCAGATGCGCCCTGTCCGCGCCGATATGGTCGAGGAAGGCCAGGACGGTTTCCACCATCAGCCCCAGCCCGGCCGGGCGCGCCGATTTCACCGACTGGCCATGACCGGGCAGGTCCAGCGCATAGACCGGCGCAGCTTCCGCCAGCGCGTCGATGTTGAACAGCCAGTTGTCCAGGTCGCCGCCGAAGCCGTGGATCAGCACCAGCGGCACGCCCTCGCCCGGCCGCTCGGCATAGCGGATGCGACCCATGGGCAGGTCGGCATATTGATAGGCGGGTCCGGCATCCTCGTCCTCGTCGCCGGCCGATGGGGCCTGATAGGCGGCGACATAAGCATCGATTTCCGCGTCCGGCACCGCTTCCGGCGCCATCACCGCCAGCAGCGCGCGCACCGGATAGGTCTCGCCCTCGATGCCGACGCGGCGGCGCAAGAGGCCCCCGTCGGCGGCCTCGACCACATTGGCGATCTTGTCGGTCTCGACATCCATGATCTCGTCGCCGGGCTTGATCTCGGCGCCCTCGGCCACGTGCCAGGCCGCCAGCTTGCCCTCGCGCATCGAGAGCCCCCATTTCGGCATCAGGATCGGGGTGATGTCTGCCATGTCAGTTCTCCAGCGTCTTGCGGACGGCCGCGGCGATGCGCTCGGCCGAGGGCACATAGGCGTCTTCCAGCGAGGGCGAGAAGGGCACCGGCGCATGCGGCGGCGTCACCATCTGCACGGCCGCCTTGAGCGCGTCGAAGGCATCCTGCGCCACGGTGGCGGCGATGTCGGCGGCGATGGAACAGCGCGGGTTCGCCTCGTCGACGCAGACCAGCCGGCCGGTCGCCTCGACGCTTTCCAGCACCGTGTCCATGTCGATCGGCGAGAGCGTGCGCAGGTCGATCACCTCGACATCGACGCCCTCCTTCTTCAGCAGCTCGGCGGCTTCCAGCGAGCGGCCGACCATCTGGCCATAGGTGACGATGGTGGCATCCGCGCCCTCACGGACGATGTTCGCCTCGCCGAAGGGGATGGCATAGGGCTCCTCGGGCACATCCGCCGTGCTGGCGTAGAGGTTCTTGTGCTCCAGGAAGATCACCGGGTCGTTGTCGCGGATCGCCTGGATCAGCAGCCCCTTGCAATCATAGGCGTTCGAGGGGCACACCACCTTCAGCCCCGGCAGATGCGTGAAGAGCGGTGTCAGCATCTGGCTGTGCTGGCCCGCCGCGCGAAAGCCCGCGCCGCACATCGCCCGGATCACCACCGGGGTTTCCGCCTTGCCGCCGAACATGTAGCGAAACTTCGCCGCCTGGTTGAAGACCTGGTCCAGGCAGACGCCGATGAAATCGACGAACATCAGTTCCGCCACCGGCCGCAGCCCCGCCGTCGCCGCGCCCACCGCCGCGCCGACATAGGCGCTTTCCGACAGCGGCGTGTCGATCATCTGCTTCGGGTGCTTGGCGTAAAGCCCCTTGCTGACGCCCAGGACGCCGCCCCAGGCGTCATCCTCGCCCTGCGCGCCGGCGCCGCCGACGATATCCTCGCCCATCATGATCACGGTGGGGTCGCGGGTCATCTCCTGATCCAGCGCCTCGTTCACCGCGTCCTTCATGCTGATGATGCGTGCCATGGCAATTCCTCCCTCAATAGGACACGTAAACGTCGGTGGTCAGTTGTTCCGGGCCGGGCAGCGGCGCGGCGATGGCCGCGACCACCGCCTCGTCGATCAGCGCGGCCACCTCGGCGTCGATGGCGTCCAGCTCCTCGTCCGAGATCACCCCGGCCTCGGTCACCTTCAGGCGGAACAGCTTGAGGCAATCATTGTGTTCGCGGTTGTATTCGTTCTCGCCCGGCGCCTTGTAGGTCTGGGCGTCGCCTTCGAAATGGCCGAAGAAGCGGACGTTCTTGCATTCCAGCAGCGTCGGCCCGGCGCCTTCGCGGGCGCGGCGGATGACCTCGCCCGCCGCCTCGTGGACGGCGAAGAAATCCAGCCCGTCCACGGTGATCCCCGGCATGCCGAAGCCCGTCGCCCGGTCCACGTAGCTGTCCGAGGCGGTGGCGTAATCGACCGAGGTCGATTCGGCATAGCCGTTGTTTTCCACCACGAAGATCACCGGCAGGTTCCAGATCGCGGCCAGGTTCATGCTTTCCAGCACCGTGCCCTGGTTCGAGGCGCCGTCGCCGAAGAAGGTGATGCCGACGCCGTCATGGCCCAGCTTCTGCGCCGCCAGCGCCGCGCCGCAGACCAGCGGCGCCCCGGCGCCCAGGATGCCGTTCGCCCCCATCATCCCCAAGGACAGGTCGGCGATATGCATCGAGCCACCCTTGCCGGCGCAGCAGCCGGTGGCCTTGCCATAGATCTCGGCCATCATCGCCTTGACGTCGACGCCCTTGGCGATGCAATGGCCATGGCCGCGATGGGTCGAGGCGATGCGGTCGCGGTCGTGCAGATGCATCATGATGCCGACCGCCGTGGCCTCCTCGCCGGCGTAGAGATGCACGAAGCCCGGGATCTCGCCGCGGGCGAAATCGACATGCAGCCGCTCCTCGAAATCGCGGATGGTGCGCATCTTGCGATAGGCTTCAAGCAGCCGCTCCTTGGGCAGCGGAAACGGATTGGACATGAACTCCTCCCTTGTCTGGTTCAGTCTGGGTTGCGGATGAACAGCCCGGCCTGCGCGGCATGGGCCATGCAGGCGGGCACGTCGATGGTGCGGAAGGCGTCGGGCACCAGCCGCACAGAAACCCGGTCGCTTTCGGTGAAGGTCAGCTCGCGCTCGCCATCGAAGGCCAGCGTGCCGGCGGGGATCGAGGGGCGATGCGCCTGGCCCGGCGCCATGCGCGCGACACCGGCGATGCCGACGCGGTCGATCAGCCCCGGCGCAATGGGGGCCAGCAGCTGGCGCGGCGCGTCGGGCGACAGGCGGACATGCCGCCCCTCGGGCGTGGCGCGGTCCACCGGGTCGCAAAGCCCGGCGATGGCCGACATGCCGATGGCCTGCGGCAGGCCGAAGGTCACGAACAGGTCGCGGAATCCGGCGGCCTTCCAGATGGCGCGGGCGCCGACGAAACGGTCCTCGACTACGGCGACATCGACCAGCGCAATCTCGCGCCGTTCGCCCAGCGTCACCTCCAGCCATTTGTTCCGGCGCAGCGCCACGGCTCCGGGCACTTGCCCGGTGACGGCCAGCCCCACAGCGAGGCCGGTGATCGTCGGCTCGCGCAGCTCGGGAAAGGCGTTGTTGGTGCCGGTCGAGACCCCGGCCACCGGCACCGCGCCGCAGGCCCCGACCACGACGCGGTTGGTGCCGTCGCCGCCCAGAACCACGATGGCGCCCACGCCCTCCTCGGCCATCATCCGCGCGGCGCGGGCGCTGTCCTCGGGCGTGGCAGTGACGGGCATGTCGAGATAGCGCAGGCGCGGGAAATGCCCGTGGCCGAGACGCAATTCGCGCTGGATGCTGCGTTCCAGGTGAAAGCGGATGCCGCCGTTCTCCGGCATGACCAGCACTTCCTCGACTCCGGAAGCGGCCAGCCCGGCCATCATGCGCAGCACGATATTGGCGCGGTCGTTGATGGGCAGGTTGCCCGCATGCGAGATCACCCGCCGGATGTCGCGGGCCGAAATCGGATTGGCAATGATGCCGACCTTGACCATGTCTGTCCTCCCTGCCCATCATGCAAGCAACGGCGGGGCCAATTTCGGCGCGCCATGATCGCAGGGGTCTTGCGGCCAGGCTGTTGCAGGCACCGCAACAGCTGTGGCGCAACAGGGGGGAGGAACGGTGCAGGAACAGCAGCAGCGCCAGATCCGCGGCCTGTCGCTGAGCCAGCAGATGCGGCTGTCGCTGGACCTGCTGCGCATGGACGGCGCGCGCCTGCGCCGGCGGCTGCGGCTGGAGGCGGCGCGCAATCCCTGCCTGGACCTGGCCGAGACGCCCGAGGAGCGCTCGGACCGCCAGCGGCTGGCGGAGCAGGTCGGCTTGCTGCGGCTTTCGGCCGATGAGGCGCATCTGGCCCGGGCGCTGGTGCATTGCCTTGACGAGCATGGCTGGCTGTCCGACCCGGTCCCCGAGGTGGCGGGCTGGCTGGGCGTTGCCCCGGACCGGATCGAGGCGCTGCTGCCGGCCCTGCAGCAGCTCGACCCGCCCGGCGTCTTCGCCCGCGGCCTGGCAGAATGCCTGCGCCTGCAATTGCAGGCCCGCGGACGCCTCGACCCGATGATCGAGGCGCTGCTGCAGCGCCTGGATCTGGCGGCGGCGGGCGATCTGGCAGCGATCCAGGCGCATTGCGGCTGCGATGCCGAGGATGCGGCCGGGATGCTGGCCGATCTGCGGGCGCTGTCGCCGCGGCCGCTGGCAGGGGACGGCCCGTCCCCCGCCCCGCCCGAACTGGAGCTGACCGCCGCCGGCGATGTCCGACTGACCGCGCCGCAACCGCTGGCGGGCAGCCAGGGCAGCGCCGAGGATCAGGCGGCGGCGCGAGCGCTGGTCGCGGCCGTCGAGGCGCGGGGGCGGACCCTGCTGCGTATCGCACGGAGGCTGGTGCGGTTGCAGGCGCCCTGGCTGCGCGGCGAGGCGGATCTGCGGGCGCTCAGCATGACCGCGCTGGCGGCGGAACTGGAGCTGTCGAAAAGCACCGTCAGCCGCGCCGTGGCCGGGGTGGCGATGCGCACCCCGCGCGGCACCCTGGCGCTGCGCGACCTGCTGCGGCCGCCAGCCAGCCCGCTGAATCCCGCCATCAGCCGCGAATCGGCGCTGGCCGCGCTGCGGGCGCTGATCGCCGAATGGCCGCCGGGACGCCGGATCTCGGACGCCCGGCTGGCGCAGGCGCTGGCGGAACAGGGCATCCGGCTGTCGCGGCGGACGGTGGCGAAATGGCGCGCCGGGCTGCAAGGATCCAGGGGCTGAAATGCAAGGCGGCGCCCCTGCCATGCCGGGGCGCCGCTGGTCGGATTGGTCGAGGCAGGGCCGGCGCAGGGGCGCGCGGGCCTCAGGGCGTCAATGCCGCGACATCGGGATGCCGCCGCGTTCGGCCGTGCCGGTCTCCGCCTGCTTGACCATATACATGATCGCCAGCCGGCGCTTGCTCTGCTGCTTCTGGACGGTTTTCCTGCGGATCGTTTTTCTTGCCATGTTTCTTGTCGTTCCTGTTGATCGGCGGCCATGCGCCGCCGGGCCCCCTTGCGAAGGGCCCGGGCGCGGCCTGGCGCCGCGGCCTGCTCGCCGGCCGTGACCAGCCCGGGCAGGCGGCTATTTCGTGGTCTTGCGCCTGGCGGGGGCCTTGGCCGGCCCGGCCGCGTCGCGGGCCAGGCGCTGCGCCCGAAGGCTGGCGGTCAGCTCGGCGCGCCGTTGATTCTGCTCGTCGATGATCTGCCGGGCTTCGAATGTGGTCCGATCCATCGCGGTCATCGGCGCGGGATCGCGAAACAGGCTCTTGGCCTTGTCCTTGGCTGCCATGCGGGCCTCCAGAGGGTTTGGCCCGGCCATGATCGGCCGGACCGGGTGCCGTGCGGCGCAATGGCTCAGGCGAGCACCAGGTTGCGCGCCGACTGGCGGCCGTCGCGGCCCGATTCGATCTCGAACGTCACCGGCTGGCCGTCGTTCAGATGATGGATGCCGGCACGCTCAAGCGCGCTGATATGGACGAACACGTCCTTGCCGCCGTCTTCCGGGGCGATGAAGCCGAAGCCCTTGGTGGCGTTGAACCATTTCACGGTGCCATTGGCCATCGTGATATCTCCTTCATGTATGTCGCCCGCGACATGCGGCGACCCGGCTCAGTCAGTTCGAAACGCAGACTGAAGCCGAGAAGGAGACAGGTGCAGAGAGAAATAACGTTGCCCGGCCAAGATGGGCCCACGAGCGCGATAAATCAAGGGGCTTGACCGCTTTGGCCGCATCCGGCGGGCCGGCGGGCGGAAGCTTCCCGACAACAGGCTGAATTCGCTGGATTCATTCCCGGCGCCGGATCATTTGGCAGCGTGGCCATTCCCGGACCGCAAGGCGCGGATGCCGATAATCCCACGCTTGTCACGCGCTGCAACGCAGCGGTAATATTGCGTGATCCGAAAACAGCGGTTACAAAACTGTGAGGATCTCCGGCATAAGCTGGGGCCGAACCGCGCCGGCGGATGCAACCGGCGCCACCAATTCGTCCGCAACAGCCACCGCCCGCAGCGGGTCGTGGCGCTGGATGATCAACGACAACTGAAGAAAGGACCTCGTATGTGGACTCGCGTTCCGACGACTGTCGATGGAAAGGCCATTTCTGGGGACTGGACGATCACCTTCAACGACCGGCCTGTCGGCCGCATCTCGCATGATTCGCAGGGTCCGGGCGTTGGCGCCTGGACCTGGATGGTGCTGGACCGCGGCAATGCCGGCCGCGCCTGGACCGAGGAGGCGGCGCTGTCGGCCATCAAGGAGGCGGTTGGCAATTCCTCGGCCGAAGTCGCCTGACCATCGCCTGACCAGGGACGGGGCGCCGGCAAGGGCGCCCTGCCACGCACCCGGCCGCGCCCCCGCTTCGGCCGCGAATCCCCCGGGGAGAGGGTCGCATCCAAGGACCGCATCGCGGCCAGGATGCCCTGCAGGAAGGGGAAGGGGTGGTAGGCCCGGAGGGACTCGAACCCCCAACCAAGGCGTTATGAGCGCCCTGCTCTGACCATTGAGCTACAGGCCCCGAACGCCGCCACCTTTGATCAAGGCGGCGGCTTTCGTCAAGGTTCAGATCGTCGCTTCCCCCCAATCGCACCTGCGGCCCGGGCCGCATCGCGGACTTGATCCCGCGCGCCCTCTGTGGGCTGATGGCGGGCGAAGCCGCCCCTGCCCGGTCGCGGCCCGAAACCGGAGATCAGACCATGCCCAGAACCGCATCGCTTTCCCCGCTTGCCCCCGCCGCCGCCCTTGCCGCCTTTGTCGCCGCGCTTGCCTCGCCCGCGCTGGCGCAGGATCCGGCCAGCTGCGGCACGGTCCGCTTCTCGGATCCCGGCTGGACCGACATAACCGCCACCAACGGCGTCGCCACGGCGCTGCTGCAGGGCCTGGGCTACACCCCGCAGATCAGCACGCTGTCGGTGCCGGTCGGCTACGAGGCGCTGAAGAACGGCGATACCGACGTCTTCCTGGGCAACTGGATGCCGGCGCAGCAGAAGTTCCGCGACGATCTGGATGCCTCGGGCAAGATCGAGGAACTGGTGCAGAACCTGGAAGGCGCCAAGTTCACCCTGGCGGTGACGGATGCCGCCGCCGATCTGGGCGTCACGGATTTCGCCGGCCTCGATGCGCACAAGGACGCCTTCCAGGGCAAGATCTACGGCATCGAGCCCGGCGCGCCGGCGAACCAGAGCATCCAGAAGATGATCGAGGCCGACAAGTTCGGCCTTGGCGACTGGGAACTGGTCGAATCGAGCGAACAGGGCATGCTGGCCCAGGTGCAGCGCAACGATGCCGCCGGCACGCCCTCGGTCTTCCTGGCCTGGGCGCCGCATCCGATGAACGTGACGCTGAAGATCACCTATCTGGCCGGCGGGGACGAGGAGTTCGGCCCGGATTTCGGCGGCGCCACGGTCCATACCGTCGCACGCAAGGAATGGGTGGCCGCCTGCCCGAACGTCGCCAGGCTGTTTCGCCAGCTGACCTTCACCGTGGATCAGGAAAACGTGCTGATGGGCAAGATCCTGGACGAGGGAGTCGATGCGGTCGAGGCGGCGCGAGGCTGGATCGCCGAGAACCCGGACACGGTGGCGAAATGGCTTGACGGCGTGACCACGCTGGATGGAAAACCCGGTGCCGAGGCAGTCATGGAATCGGTGAAGTAATTGAAGAAGCCCAATATCCTGATCGTGATGGCCGACCAGCTGTCGGGGGTGCTGTTCCCCGACGGCCCGGCCGAATTCCTGCAGGTGCCGCATCTGCGGGCGCTGGCCGAACGCTCGACCCGCTATGCCAACGCCTATACCGGCAGCCCGCTTTGCGCACCGGGGCGGGCCAGCTTCATGTCCGGGCAGCTGCCGCGCCGCACCCGGGTCTATGACAATGCGGCCGAGTTCTGCTCGGACATCCCGACCTATGCCCATCACCTGCGCCGGGCGGGCTATCACACCTGCCTGTCGGGCAAGATGCATTTCGTCGGCCCCGACCAACTGCACGGTTTCGAGGAGCGGCTGACCACCGACATCTACCCGGCCGATTTCGGCTGGACCCCGGACTACCGCAAGCCGGGCGAGCGCATCGACTGGTGGTATCACAACCTGGGCTCGGTCACCGGCGCCGGCGTGGCCGAGATCACCAACCAGTACGAATATGACGACGAGGTCGCCTATCACGCCACCCGCAAGCTCTACGACCTGGCGCGCGGCGCCGACGAGCGGCCCTGGTGCCTGACGGTCAGCTTCACCCATCCGCACGACCCCTTCGTCGCCCGGCGCAAGTATTGGGATCTCTACGAGGGCATCCCGGAACTGGAACCGCCCGAGGCGATCCCCTATGCGCGGATGGACCCGCATTCGCAGCGGCTGATGGATGCCAGCGACTGGCGCGGGCTCGAGGTCACGCCCGAGCATGTCCGCCGCGCCCGCCAGGGCTATTTCGCCAACATCTCCTATATCGACGACAAGCTGGGCGAGATCCTGGACGTGCTGGAGCGCACCCGGCAGGAGGCAATCGTGGTCTTCCTGTCCGACCATGGCGAGATGCTGGGCAGCCGCGGCATGTGGTTCAAGATGAGCTTCTTCGAGGGCTCGGCCCGGGTGCCCCTGATGATCGCGGCGCCAGAGATGGCGCCGGGGCGGGTGGACCAGCCGGTCTCGACCATCGACGTGCTGCCGACGATCTGCGACCTCGCGGGGATCTCGATGTCCGAGGTGGCGCCCTGGACCGACGGCCGCTCGCTGGCGCAAGGCGCCCAGGGGCGCGGGCCGGTGGCGATGGAATACGCGGCCGAGGGCAGCATCGCGCCGCTGGTCTGCCTGCGCGACGGCGACTGGAAATACATCGCCTGCGCCGCCGACCCGGACATGCTCTACAACCTGGCCGAGGATCCCGAGGAGCGGGTGAACCGCGCCACCGACCCGGCGGCGGCCGAGGTGCTGGCGCGGATGCGCGCCATGGCCGGCGAACGCTGGGATCTGGCCGCCTATGACGCCGAGGTGCGCGAAAGCCAGGCCCGGCGCTGGGTGGTCTACGAGGCGCTGCGCAACGGCGCCTATTTCCCCTGGGACTACCAGCCGCTGATGAAGGCCTCGGAACGCTACATGCGCAACCACATGGACCTGAACGTGCTGGAGGAATCCAGGCGGTTCCCGCGGGGCGAGTGAATGGTGCCGCTGTCCTCAGGCCGCTTCGCGGCGATCCGCCTGCAGCCGGGCGAGGATCCGGTGGCGGCGCTGCGCGCCCTGCAGCGCCGGACGGGGGCAGCGGCCATGGCGCTGGTCACCTGCGTGGGCAGCCTGACCCGCGCCGTGATCCGGCACGCGAACCGGAACGAGGCCAGCGACTATCGCGGCCATTTCGAGATCACGGCGCTGACCGGCACCATCGACCCGGCCGGCCAGCACCTGCACCTGACCATCGCCGATGGCGAGGGCCGGGCCTTTGGCGGCCACCTGCTGCCGGGCTGCGAAATCCATACCACGGCCGAGATCGTGGTGCTGATCCTGGACGACCTGCATTTTTCCCGCGCCCCCTGCCCGCTTTCCGGCCATGACGAACTGCTGGTGCGGCCCGCGCCGCCCAGGGCCTAGGGGCGCGGCCCGCCCCCTGCGACCAGGCGTCACGGCGGGGAACCCGCCCCGCCGCCGGGGCGTTGCTCCGCCGTCATCAGTCAAGAGGATCCCGCCATGTCCGACCTGCTTGTCATCGCCTTCGACGATGAGGCGACCGGCTTCGAGCTGCGCACCGAACTGGTCAAGATGCAGAAGGAATACCTGATCGAGCTCGAGGACGCGGTGGTCGTCACCCGTCCCACGGCCGAGGACATCCAGCTGCACCAGGCCGTGAACCTGACCGCGGCCGGCGCACTTGGCGGCGGCTTCTGGGGCACGCTGGTCGGGCTGATCTTCCTGAACCCGCTGATCGGCGCGGCGGTTGGGGCGGGCGCCGGGGCCATCGCCGGCAAGCTCTCGGACATCGGCATCAACGACGATTTCATGCGCGAGCTTGGCCAGTCCATCCCGCCCGGCGGCTCGGCCGTGTTCATCCTGGTGCGCAAGATGACCGCCGACAAGGTGCTGGCGCGGCTGGAAGGCTTCCACCTGCGCGGCCGGGTGCTGCAGACCTCGCTGCCTGATGCCGAGGAGGAACGGCTGCGCGAAGCCTTTGCCGGCGGCAAGCTGGGCGCGGCGCTTGGCGTGCCGCAGGCGGACCAGCCGGGCCCCTCGGTCCCGACGACCCCAGCCTGACCCCGCCCGCCCCGTGCCTGACGCTTGACGCAAGGGGCATGGCCGTGACAGGACGCGCCCATGCCCCGCCGCACGGACACCCTGCAAGACCCCGAGGCGCTGACCGAGCCGCCGAAGCCCCGCGCCCGCCGGCGTCGGCGGCCGCTGCGGCGCATGGCGCTGTGGCTCTGGGGCTGGCTGTCCTGGATCGGCGCCCGGCTGCTGGCACTGATGTTCGTGCTGGTCTTCCTGTTTTCCTTCGTCAACCCGCCGACCACCTGGACCATCATCCAGGGCCAGCGCGAATTTCCCGGCCGGGCGACGCGGGAATGGGTCGGCCTGGACGAGATCTCGCCGCACATGGTGCGCGCCGTAGTCGCGGCCGAGGACGCGAATTTCTGCAACCACTGGGGTTTCGACATGGTCGAGATCCGCCGGGTCATCGCCTCGGGCTCGTCGCGCGGCGCCTCGACCATCAGCCAGCAGACGGCCAAGAACGTCTTCCTGTGGCAGGGGCGCAGCTGGCCGCGCAAGGTGATGGAGACGGTCTATACTCCGATGATCGAAGCGCTGTGGTCCAAGCGCCGCATCGTCGAGGTCTATCTGAACATCGCCGAATTCGGCCGCGGCGTCTTCGGCATCAAGGCGGCGGCGGAATATTACTATCGCACCACGCCCGACAAGCTGAGCCTGCGGCAGGCGGCGGCGCTGGCCTCGATCCTGCCCTCGCCGCGCACCCGCAACCCGCAGACCGGCTCGGCCCGCACCCGCGCCATCGTCAGCGGCGCGCAGACGATCCGGGCGGATGGCCGCGATTCCTGCCTGGTGCTGCCGCGCTGAACCGCCCGCCGCGCCAGGACGGTTGAAACCGGGCGCGCCCGGGCGTATCAACCGGAAGCCCGCGAATGAACGGTTTTCCCCTGATGAATACATCCTCGCCCAGTTCCACCATCCGCCTTTACCACCTTGCCCTGTCGCCGTTCTGCCGCAAGGTCCGGCTGGTGCTGGCCGAAAAGCGGATCGAGGTCGAGCTGGTCGAGGACCGCTTCTGGGAGCCGGGGTCCGAGATCCTGCGCCGCAACCCGGCGGGCAAGCTGCCGGTGCTGCGCATGGACGGGCGGCTTCTGGCCGAAAGCCAGGCGATCTGCGAATACCTGGACGAGGTGCAGCCGCAGCCGGCTCTGATGCCCCATGCCGCCATCGAACGCTACGAGGTCCGCCGGCTTTGCGCCTGGTTCGACGACAAGTTCAACGCCGAGGTGACGAAGCCGGTGATGACCGAGCGGGTCTGGAAGAAGGTGATGCGCCTGGGCTACCCGGACAGCCGCACCGTCAAGGCCGGGCTGTCAGCGATCCGCTATCATCTCGACTACATGAAAAGCCTGCTGGAACATCGCCGCTGGCTGGCGGGCGACGTGATGACGCTGGCGGATTTCGCCGCCGCGGCGCATCTGTCCTGCCTTGACTACATCTCGGACGTGGACTGGACCCATTCGGCCGAGGTGCAGGAATGGTATGCCAAGATCAAGTCGCGGCCGGCCTTCCGCAGCCTTCTGGCCGACCACCTGCCGGGCGTCCACCCGGCGCCGCATTATGCCCTGCTCGACTTCTAGGCCGACCGAGCCCACCGAGATCCGTTCCCGGCTCGAGGAACAGGCGCGGGCCGAGGGTTTCTCGGCCCTTGGCATTTGCGCCCCCGACGCGGCGCCAGAACTGCCCGAGCGGCTGGCGGCCTTCCTGGACCAGGGCCGCCACGGCCAGATGGGCTGGATGGCCGAGCGCGCGCATTGGCGCGCCTCCCCCGCCGCGCTCTGGCCCGAGGCGCGCTCGGTCGTCATGCTGGCCGAGCTTTACACGCCCGAGCACGACCCGCTGGAGGTCATCCGCCACCGGGATCGCGGCGCGGTCAGCGTCTATGCCCAGGGCAAGGACTATCACGACCTGGTCAAGAAGCGGCTCAAGCGCCTGGGCGGCTGGCTGGTCGGGCTGACCGGCTGCGAGATCAAGGTCTTTGTCGACACCGCCCCGGTGATGGAAAAGCCGCTGGCGCAGGCGGCGGGCCTGGGCTGGCAGGGCAAGCACACCAACCTGCTGTCGCGCGACCTGGGCAGCTGGTTCTTCCTGGGCGCGATCTTCACCACGCTGGACCTGCCGAAGGACGCGGCCGAGCGCAGCCATTGCGGATCGTGCCGGGCCTGCCTCGACGCCTGCCCCACGCGCGCCTTTCCGGCGCCCTACCAGCTGGACGCGCGGCGCTGCATCTCCTACCTGACCATCGAGCACAAGGGGCCGGTGGACCCCGAGCTGCGGCCGAGCCTGGGCAACCGCATCTATGGCTGCGACGATTGCCTGGCCGCCTGCCCCTGGAACAAGTTCGCGCAGGCCGCGACCGAGCTGCGCTATCACGGGCCCCATGGCGCGCCGGCGCTGGCCGAGCTGGCGCAGCTTGACGATGCGGGCTTTCGCGCGCGTTTCTCGGGCAGCCCGATCAAGCGCATCGGCCGCGACCGCATGGTGCGCAATGTTCTTTACGCCATCGGCAATTCGGGGCTTGCACATCTGCGCCCGGTCGCGGAAGCCTTGGCGCATGATCCCGACCCCACCGTCGCCGATGCGGCACGCTGGGCCTGCGAGCGCCTGCCATGATCTCTCAAAGCCCGCTGCGCGGCATCCTGCTCAAATGTCTCAGCGTCATGGTCTTCACGATCATGGCCTCGCTGATCAAGGCGACATCCGAGGATGGGCTGGGGGTGCCGCCGGGGCAGCAGGTCTTCTTCCGCTCGTTCTTCGCGGTGCCGGTCATCCTGCTGTGGCTGGCCTGGCGGCACGAGCTGGGCGTCGGGCTGAAGACCTTTCGCCCGATGGGGCATTTCTATCGCGGCATCATCGGCACCGCCGCCATGGGGCTGGGCTTCTGGGCGCTGGCGCTGCTGCCCTTTCCCGAAGTCACGGCCATCGGCTATGCCGCGCCGCTGCTGACGGTGATCTTCGCCGCGATGTTCCTGAACGAGAACGTGCGGCTGTTCCGGCTGTCCATGGTGGCGCTGGGGATGGCCGGGGTGATGATCGTGCTGTCGCCGCGCATCACCACCGGCAGCGAGATCGGCTACAAGGAAAGCCTGGGCGCCATGGTCACGCTGGCCGGCGCGGCCTGTACGGCGCTGGCGCAGATCTTCGTGCGCAAGCTGGTGCAGGAGGAACGCACCTCGGCCATCGTGTTCTGGTTCTCGATCACCTCGACCCTGCTCAGCCTGCTGACCATCCCCTTCGACTGGGTGATGCCGGACGCCGGGACGGCGGCGCTGCTGGTCACCATCGGGCTTCTGGGCGGGCTGGGGCAGATCCTGCTGACCTCGGCCTATCGCTTTGCCGACGCCTCGCTGGTGGCGCCCTTCGAATATGTCTCGATGCTGCTGGCCCTGGCGATCGGCTGGTTCGTCTTCGACGAGGCGCCGACCCTGGTCATGCTGGCCGGCGCGGCGCTGGTCATCACCGCCGGCATCCTGATCATCTGGCGCGAGCGGCAGCTGGGGCTGGAGCGCACCCGCCAGCGCAAGGCCATGACCCCGCAGGGCTAGAGCGGGGCGGGGCTGGGTCAGGGCAGGGCCGGGTCAGGGTTGGCCGCCGAAGCCGAAGGCGACGTAATCGCGCAGATAGGCCTTTTTCGCCGCGCCGCGCAGTTCCTGCTCGTTCAGGAAGGCGGGGAAGGGCTCGGGGTCGGGGAAATCCGCCGGCGCCCGGATCCCGGCGCTGGCGGCAAGCCAGGACAGGTCGCGCGGCAGCTCCGATTCGCGCAGCAGCATGTCGGGGGAGCCGAAGCGCGCGAAACCCGCCAGCACCTCGGACTGGCTGGCCCAGCCGGGATAGGTCGGCAGCGTGGTCTGGCCGTTCAGGTTGCGGCGCAGGAAATCCAGGAAGGCCGCGAACAGCTCGGCCTTGCGGCCCTGGTCCAGCGCGTCCAGCGCCTCGTCGGGCGGCAGGGCCACGCGATGGATCTGCCGCATCAGCTGGCGCAGCTCGGCGTTGCGGCCGCCGATCAGCGATTCGAAGGCCGCCCAGGCGCGCAGCAGCGGGTGGCGCAGCACGGTGAAACTGCGATGGCCGACATGCTGGCGCTTCCATTGCCGCAGGCTGTTCTGGTTGAAATCGCCTGTAACCTCGCCCATCCGCCGCAGCCAGTCCCCGACCGGGCCGGTCGGCCCGCCCTTGACCGGCATGAAGATCAGCCCCTTGCCCGCCTCGGCCCCCAGGAACGAGGGCACGGCCGGGCCCTTCCTCGGCTCGAAATTCGGGATCTTGCGCAGCATGAACGGGTCGAGCCGCGCCAGTTCCGCCTGCATCTCGTCGAAATTCTCGACCTTTTCGGACAGTTCGCGCGGGTTCTGCGGCACCTGGTCGCTGGCCGGCTCGACCCGCTTCAGGTCGGTGCGGCCCAGCCAGTGCAGCAGCCCGGTCATCACCTCGGCGTCGCGCAGGTCCTCGTAGCCCAGCCAGAAGCCGGCCTGCCCGGTCACCTGCAGCCGGTGCATGACCTTCAGCTGGAACTCCTCGACCGCGCCCGTCACCTGCCGGAACTCGGCGCCGTCGAAGCGGATGGCGGCGGGGATCGGCGTCTCGGTCTCGTTCAGCTTCCACTGGTTGGTGGCGCGCGCCAGCGCGGTCGAGACATAGCTGTCCACCGGGTTGCGGGTCAGGATGATCTTGGCGCAGGCCCGATCCTCGATGATCGCGTCGAAGACGCGCGGGTCGTGGTCGTGGAAATAGCGGAAGCCCGGCAGGTGGTTCGGCTTGTCGAAGATCGCCGCCAGCAGCCGGTGCGGATCGGCGTCGCGCTCGGCCATGGTGATGCCCTTCAGCTCGTCCTTGTCGGGCCAGCCCATCATGTAGGGGTTGAAGGCCTCGCCGAAGCAGGTGACGCGCTTGACGCCGTTCAGCGTCGCCTCGAGCAGGTTCGAGCCGGTGCGCATCTCGGCGAAGACGACGAAGCTGCGAAAGGGCTGGGTCATGGCGCGGAACTTTCTTCGGGGTCGGGCGCGGGCGGCGCGGGCGGCGCGGGCGCAATGTCGGTGGCGGGGAATTCCCCCATCAGCTGCGGCCGCAAGCCGGCATTGCGCAGCCTTTGCAGGAAGCGACCCATGCCGGCCACGTCGCGCATGACCGGCAGGTTGGTCGCGGCCTCGGGGTCACCGCCCAGCTGGCGCAGCACGCCGCGCAGTGCGTCGGCAGGTCGGGCGCAGAAATCGCCCAAGGCCCAGACCTGCGTCTGCGCCTTGAGCCAGACCGAGTTCAGCACCTCCATCTGCGCCAGCTCGGTGCGCTGCAGGATGGCGGCGACGCGGCGGATGTCGTCGAAGGGCATGTCGGAATGCAGCAGCGGCACCGCCCAGGCGCCGGTGATCACGAAGATGCGGGCGTTCGGATCGGTGGCGGTGAACCAGTTCATCTCTTGCCCGTCGCGCGGGCTGAACTGCCAGGCCTGCATCCGCCGGGTGATGCGGATCAGGTTGGCAAGGAAGCCGCGCGGGTCCAGGTCGCGCAGCGCCGCGCTGTCGGACAGCGCCCCCGGCCCGATCGGCGCGCGGCCGGCGAATTCGGCGCCGTGGACCGCGAACAGGTGGCCGTGCACATCGGCATCGACCCGGCTGGAGAGCCAGGATTCGAAGCCGGGAAACAGGTCGCTGAAGCCCTGCAGCACCGCATAGGGCGCGGCGGTCTTGCCGTTCTCGCGATCCTTCAGCGGAAAGCGGCTTTGCATGTAAAGCCCGGGCCGGCCCAGGCTGCGGCGCGCCACGGCCTGGCTGACGATGCGGTCCAGCCGCTCGGGCCGCGGCTCGTCCACCTGCGGCCGGGCGGCGTCGCCATGCGGGAAATGCGCGTAAAGCCGATGCGCGCCGCGCCAGATCTTGCGCGCCACGAAGCAGCGCGACTGTTCCAGCATCTCCAGGTGGTCGTTGTAGAAGATATAGGGCTTGCCCTGGCCGTCGAACTTGGCCAGCGTCAGCGAACGGCTTTCGATGTTCTGCGAATGGCGGCGGGCCAGGGTCTGGAAATAGCTCTCGTCCGGGATCCAGACCCGGCGGAAATAGCGGTCGAACTCGGCCCGGCGCGGATCGGCCAGGATGGCGCGCAGCGTGGCCCGGGTCAGGCACCACCATTGCGAACCCAGATGCGGCACCAGCCCCTGCGGGATGCGGCGCCTGTAGCCCAGCCGGCGCTGCAGGGCGACATGGCGGTCGAACAGCTTGCGCTGCCGCCGCCACGAGAAGGGGAAGCGCAGGGTGAAGCGCTCCTCGTTCAGCCCGCCCACGGTCCAGCCGACATCCGCCGCCGTCACGCTTTCGATGAAGTCGCGCCGCGGATACAGGGCCAGGAAGGCGCGCAGATCCTGCACCGGCCGCAGGGGCAGGCAGGAGCCCGAGACGACCATCACGTGCGTCAGATCCTCGAAGCGGTCCAGCAACAGCGCCGCCGCGTCCTGGGTGGCCTGCACCAGGCTGAACATGCCCCATTCGCAGGAATGCCGGGGACTGAACAGCACCTGCGGCAGGTCGGCCAGGCCGCCGCGCATGGCCGCCATGTCGGCGGCCGGCGCCTTGGCATCGACATGCACCACCACCGCGGCCCCGCCCTCGGCCCAGACCCGCGCCATGCGGGCGGCGATGGGCAATTCGTCGTGGCAGAGCATGATCACGCCCAGCCGGATCTCGGCCCCGTCGCCGCTCATGCCCAGTGTCCCTTGGAGATCAGGCCCAGATCCTCGAGCTGGCGCCAGTCCTGCAGTTCGCAGGACTGCGCGCACCAGAAATCCGGGTCGTCCTGCAGGCCCGAGTGATAGGCCATGTATTCCTGGCTGTCGGCGTAATGCTGGCGCCGGGTCAGTTCCTCGGCGGATTTCTCGACGAAGGTGGACAGGAACTTGGCATGCAGCAGGCAGCCCGAGGCCTTTTCGCCGCCATGCTCGTCATAGACGATGTTCAGCGAGCGCGGCAGCAGCATGTGGGTCGAGCTGACATAGGCATAGGATCGCCGCCACCGCACCAGCGGGATCTTGTTCAGCGCCGGGCCGTTCTGCGGATTGTCGCGGAAGAAGCTGCGGCAGCGCGGCCCGCCCTGGATCCACAGGTTGCCGTATTCGCCGTTCTTGCGGATGGTATAGTTCGCCGGATCGAACCAGCGCGCGATCTCGAACGGGTCCTGCCCGCTGCGATAGGGCTGCGAGACCAGCGAGCCCCTGGGATACATGTCCAGCAGCATGGCCGAGAAGGACCGCACCTCGCCCGCGTCCAGCCAGTCGGTCAGCGCCTGCAAGGGCCGGGTGTCGTGATGCGGATAGATCAGGAACTCGTCGGGATCGACGGTCAGGCACCAATGCCCGCTGCCGTAGCGGCGCAACAGCGCGTTCAGCCAGTCCATGCCGAAGCGCGCTTCCTTGTAGCTTGCCCCGGTCCGCCACAGCGAGACATCGGGCTGACCGGCCAGCCATTCCGCGCTGCCATCGGTGCTGGCATTGTCCACCACCAGGAAATGCTGCACCCCCAGCTGGCGGTAATGCCGGAAGAACCAGGGCAGCCGCACCAGTTCGTTGCGCAGGGTGACGAAGGCCAGGATGTCGCCGCGCCGGATGGTGCCGGTGCGGTTCTGCACCGGCTGCAGGGCGCGGGCGCGGTTCAGGGCCCGCGCGATCAGCCATTGCCGCCGGGCCCGCCGACGCAGGCGCTTCCAGATCGGCCAGCGCGTCAGTCGGGGCACCGCGTGCCATCCTCGGGTTGAATGTGACAGTCTCGGCTCATGCTAGGGGACATGCTTCGTGGCGCGGCTTTTCGCAAGCGGTTTCATCCTCGTGCCGGGCGCGGACGGTCAATCGGTCCAGCCGGCCCCGCCCATCAGCCCCAGTTCGGCCAGTTGCCGCCAGCCGCGATAGCGCAACGAGCCCGGATGCCACAGCACCGGCGCCTCGGTCAGCGCCCGGTGATAGCCGGCATAGGCGTCCGGGTCGGCGAAATGCTGGCGGCGCTCCAGCTCCTCGGCCGAGCGCTCGCCGATGCCGGGCAGGAACTTGCTGTGCAGCAGCACCCCCGACGGCCGCGGATCGCCCGGCCCGTCGTAAAGGTTGTTCAGGCGCGGCGGCAGCATGGAATGGGTCGAGTTCACATAGGCATAGCGCCAGTTCCAGCGGATCAGCGGCAGCTTGTTCAGCGTCGGCGCGCGCTGCGGCCGGTCGGCGAAGAACACCCGCTCGCGCACACCGCCCTGCACCCAGCGGTTGCGGCGCGGCTGCATGACCTGGCAGCGATAGGGGCCCGCATCGAAGAAGGGCAGTTCCTCGGTGACGCTGCCCCCCGCCGAAGGCCGGTCGAGCGGCCCCTGCGGATAAAGGTCCAGCATCAGCGCCCCCATGCCGGGGATGCCCCGCGCGTCCAGATGCTCGGTCAGGGCGCGCAGGTCGTGGCTGTCGCAATGCGGATAGACCAGAAGCTCGTCCGCATCGACGCAGACGCACCAATGGCCATGGCCGTGGCGCAGCAGCAGCGCCCCCATCCAGTCCAGGCCGAAGCGCGCCTCGCGATAGCTGGCGGGCGTGCTCCACAGCGAGACATCGGGCTGGGCGCGCAGGAACTCGGCGCTGCCATCGGTGCTGGCATTGTCCACCACCAGGAAATGCCGGACGCCCAGCTTGCGGTAATGCGCCAGGAATTCGGGCAGGCGCTGCATCTCGTTGCGCAGCGTGGCGAACAGCAGGATGTCGCCGGGTCGGATCGCCGCCGTCCGGTCCGCCAGCGGGGCCAGCGCGCGACCCGCCCGGATCGCGCGCCAGATCAGCTTGCGACGTTTCCAGCGCAACCGCCAGGCCGACCACGCCCGCCGCAGCAGAACGGGCCGGCCGGGTCGGTTCACCGGGCGTAGCCGCCGTTCTGGTGCCAGCGCCAGGCGTCGCCGATCATCTGCGGCAGGGTCGAGCGCGCCGGGTTCCAGCCCAGCACCGAGACCGCCTTTTCGCTGCCCGAGACCAGCTTGACCGCATCGCCGCCGCGCCGCGGCCCCTCGGTCAGCGGCACCGGGCGGTTGGTGACATGCCGGGAATGATCGATCACCTCGCGCACCGAAAAGCCGTTGCCGGTGCCCAGGCAGAACACCTCCTGCCCGCCTTCGGCCACCTTGCCGCCCAGCAGGTATTGCAGCCCCAGCACATGCGCATCGACCAGGTCCATCACATGCACATAGTCGCGGATGCAGGTGCCGTCGGGCGTCGGATAATCCGTGCCGTGAATGGTCAGCGCCGGGCGCTTGCCGTCGATGGCATCCAGGATCAGCGGGATCAGATGCGTCTCGGGCTGGTGGAACTCGCCCACCTCGGCATCCGGGTCTGCACCGGCGACGTTGAAATAGCGGAAGATCACCGAGCGCAGCCCGTCAGAGGCACCGAAATCCTTCAACATGTCCTCGATCGCGCGCTTGGAGGCGCCATAG
Organism: Paracoccus binzhouensis; assembly: GCF_016446475.1. GTDB lineage: Bacteria > Pseudomonadota > Alphaproteobacteria > Rhodobacterales > Rhodobacteraceae > Paracoccus > Paracoccus binzhouensis. Next base: position 27,123 of record NZ_JAEHFP010000007.1, read on the forward strand.
GCGTTCAGCGGCGCCTGCGGGGTCGCCTCGTCCAGAACCACGCCGTCATGGTCGCCATAGGTGGCGCAGGTCGAGGAAAAGACGAAGTTCCGCACCCCCGCCGCCAGCGTCGCCTCGATCAGGTTCAGCGAGGCGCAGACATTGCCGCGCCAGTATTTCCCCGGCTCGCGCATCGCCTCGCCCACCTGGCTCAGCGCGGCGAAATGCATCACGGCGACGGGCTTGTGGGCGGTCAGGACCTGATCCAGCCGGGCGCGGTCCATCAGGTCGCCCTGCTCGAAGGGACCGAACTTCACCGCCTCCTGCCAGCCGGTGCAGAGATTGTCATAGGTGACGGGAACGAAACCCGCGTCGCGCAACGCCTTGCTGGCGTGCGAGCCGATATAGCCCGCGCCGCCCGTCACCAGAACCGTGTCGCCCATGCCTTATTCCGCAGCCTTCCGCATCGCCATGACGTCGGAGAGGTAATCCGCGAACTCGTCCTTGAGATCGTCGCGCGCCAGGCCGAAGGCCACGGTCGCCTGCAGGAAGCCGGCCTTGGAGCCGCAGTCGAAACGCTGGCCGCGGAAGCGCAGGCCATAGACGTCGCGGCCTTCCTCGATCTCGTCGGCGATGGCATCGGTCAGCTGGATCTCGCCGCCCGCGCCCTGCTTGAGCTTGTTGAGATTGTCCATCACCGTCGGCGCCAGGATGTAGCGGCCGATCACGGCAAGGTTCGAGGGCGGGTTTTCCTTGGGCTTTTCCACCATGCCCTTGGCCCGGACGATGGCGCCCATGTCCTCGGCCACGTCGAGCACGCCGTAGGCCTTGGTCTTTTCGGTCGGCACTTCCATGGTCGCGACCATGGTGCCGCCGGTTTCCTTGTAGGCCTCGACCATCTGCTGCAGGCAGGGCGGCTCGCCCATGATCACGTCGTCGGTCAGGATCACCGCGACGGGCTCGTTGCCCAGCAGCCGGCGGGCGCACCAGACCGCATGGCCCAGCCCCAGGGCCTTGTGCTGGCGCACATAGGCGATGGCACCCGAATCCATGTTGGTGCCACGCAGCACGTCCAGAAGCTCGTTCTTGCCGGATTTCTTCAGGCTCGATTCGAGCTCATGGGCATGGTCGAAATAATCCTCGAGCGCCCCCTTGCCGCGCGACGTGACGAAGATGAATTCCTCGATTCCCGCCGCACGCGCCTCGTCGATGGCGTATTGGATCAGCGGCCGATCCACCAAGGTCATGATTTCCTTGGGAATGCTTTTCGTGGCGGGAAGAAAGCGGGTGCCGAGGCCAGCCACGGGAAAGATGGCCTTGGTGACTTTGCGATTCATGAATCATGTCTCCTGATTTCTGCGCCTACGCAGGGTGGTTATCCCCTTTTGCAGACGCTTCCGCAACAAGCGCATGGCCGGCGCGGTCGTTCCATAAATAACTAAAGCGATTCAGTTTTTGACGGTTTGCAGCGATTTTCTGCCTATTCCCCCTTCAGGTCTAGGCAATTTTCTTCCCGCGCCCGCGACAGGGCAGCATCCGCGCGGAAACGTGACGGCCGCGGGCAACCGGAAAAGCCCCGCTCCTGCGACTCAGGCAATACCCATCCGGCGCATCATCGCCTCCAGCTTGGGCACGTCCGAAGGGTTGTTCAGTTCCCAGAACTCGCGGCCCCTCGCCTCGACCTCGACGCAGAGGATGCGGCGGCCGCGTTCCAGGAAGCGCAGCTGTTCCAGGCCCTCCAGGGCCTCCAGCCGCCCCTCGTCCCAGCCGGGATACTCGGCCAGCGCCTCGGGGCGATAGGCATAGACGCCGACATGGTGAAAGACCGGCGTCGGCTCGTTCGGCGCGAAATCGGCGCCGGCATAGGGGATCACTTCCTTCGAGAAATACAGCGCCCGGCGGTCATGGCCGAAGACCGCCGTGGTGCCGCCGACGCGCCCCGCCACCCGGTCGGCGATCAGTTCGGACCGCATGGCGCCCGAGCAGCGCAGCACCGGCGTCGCCACATCGGCGCCCGGATCGGCGCGCAGGCCCGCGACCAGCTCCTCGACGAACCAGGCGGGGGTCAGCGGCGCGTCGCCCTGCAGGTTCACCACGATCTCATGCGTCAGGCCCAGCTTCGCCACCGCCTCGGCGCAGCGTTCGGTGCCATTGCGGGCCGCGGCCGAGGTCATGGCGACCTCGGCTCCGAAGCCCTCGGCATGGGCGCGGATGCGCTCGTCATCGGTGGCGACGATCACCCGGTCGATGCCCCGGACGGCGCGCGCCGCCTCCCAGCTGCGGCGGATCAGGCTCTGGCCCTCGCCGGTGGCGCCGCGCAGCTCGACCAGCGGCTTGCCGGGATAGCGCGTCGAGGCGTGGCGGGCGGGAATGACGATGACGACCGACATGGGATCAGTCCTTGACCAGCAGCACGCCGGGGGCGAAGGCAATGAAGAACGGGTTCTCGAAGCCGGGCTTGCCGTATTTCAGCGGCGTGTGGTCGTCGAAGCGCACCACTTCGCCGCCGGCGCCGCGCAACACCGCATCGCCAGCGGCGGTGTCCCATTCCATGGTCCGGCCGAGGCGCGGGTAAAGATCGGCCTCGCCCGTCGCCACCAGGCAGAACTTCAGCGAGCTGCCGGCCGAGGTCATGTCGCGCACCCCGTAGCGGGCGATATAGTCGTCGGTCGCCGCGTCGCGGTGCGATTTCGAGGCGACGACCATCAGCGCCCGGTTGTCGGGCATGGAGTTCACGCCGATGGGCGTGACCTCGCCCGGCTTTTCGCCGAAGGGGCCCTTCTCCTCGACCGATCCGCCCTCGGCATTGGTATAGAACAGCCGGCCCTTGGCCGGGGCATAGACGACGCCAAGGCGCGGCACGCCGTCCTCGACATAGGCGATGTTGACGGTGAAATCGCCGCGGCGCTGCACGAACTCCTTGGTACCGTCCAGCGGATCGACGATCAGGAAGGTGGACAGGTTCTGGCCATGCGTCGCGGCCTGTTCCTCGGTCACCAGCGGGATGTCGGGAAAGGCGGCGCGCAGCCCCCCCGAGATCAGCGCATCGGCGGCCTCGTCGGCCTCGGTCACCGGCGAGGCGTCGGATTTCGCCCGCACCTCGAAATCCTCGGCACCATAGATGCGCATGATCTCGTCTCCGGCCTGCAGGGCCAGGCGGCGCATCTCGGCGATCAATTGATCGAATTGCATGGTTTTTCCTTTCCGTCCCGAACCCACGGGATTGCGGCGCCGATTGAACCCGGCGGTCCCGTTCCTTATGATGCGGGGAACCGCGCAGGGCAAGCGCCCCGCATGTCGCAACGGAAAGACCCCGCCGAGCATGTTCACCCAGCGCCGCAACCGCAACATGGTCGAGGCCGCGTTCACCACGCTGTCGCTGATCTACCACGTCACGGTCAACAACCTGCGCAAGGGCCAGCGCAACGCCGTGGTCGGGCTGATCATGACGGTGGTGCAATCCATCGCCATGATCGCGGGCTTCTACCTGATCTTCGCCATCATGGGCGTGCGAACCGCGCCGATCCGGGGCAATTACATCGTCTATATCATGTCGGGGATCTTCATGTTCATGGCCCATTCCCAGGCCATCGGCGCGGTGTCGGGCGCCGGCAGCCCCAGCAACCAGATGATGAAGCACGGGCCGATGAACACGGCGGTGCTGATCTCGGCCGCGGCGCTGGCCTCGCTCTACAAGCAGACCTTCTCGGCGCTGGTGGTGCTGTCGGCCTATAACTACCTGGTCGAGCCGGTGCATATCGACAAGCCGCTGGCCTGCTATGCCATGCTGTTGATGGCCTGGTTCTCGGGCTGTTGCATCGGGCTGATCTTCCTGTCGCTGCGGCCCTGGTGGCCGCAGGGGGCGCAGGTGCTGACCCAGTTCTACCAGCGCGTCAACATGGTATTTTCCGGCAAGATGTTCGTGGCGAACCTGATGCCCGGTGCCATGCTGCACCTGTTCTCCTGGAACCCGCTGTTCCATGTGATCGACCAGACGCGCGGCTTCGCCTTCATCAACTATTCGCCGCGCAACTCGTCGCTGGACTATCCCGTCTATGCCGCGCTGACGCTGCTGATGATCGGGCTGATGGCGGAATTCGTCACCCGCAAGGCGGTGTCGATCAGCTGGTCGGCCGGACGGTGAGGCCGGTTTCCGCCCCGCCGTCGCCGGAAAAACCCCGGCCCGGCCGCCCGCGACGCCGACCGCGGCGCCACCCGCGACAGGGGCCTGCTTTCTGCCCTCGGCTCAGCTTGCAGCCCGCCAGACCCCTTCCTATATAGGCCCATGAAGCGCGGAGGGGCCCGGACACGGTTCCCTCCGGTCAATCCAGGGATCGGGCTTTCGGGGGCCGCTTTCGGACCCGAGGCCCAGAATATCGCCGCAAGAAAGGTTATTGCATGTCCAAAGTCATCGGCATCGACCTCGGAACCACCAACAGCTGCGTCGCCATCATGGACGGCAGCCAGCCCAAGGTCATCGAGAACTCGGAAGGCGCCCGCACCACGCCTTCGATCGTCGGCTTCACCGACAGCGAGCGGCTGGTGGGCCAGCCCGCCAAGCGCCAGGCGGTGACCAACCCCTCGAACACCATCTTCGCCGTCAAGCGCCTGATCGGCCGCCGCACTACCGACCCCGAGGTGGAAAAGGACAAGAAGCTGGTCCCCTATGCCATCGTCGACGGCGGCAATGGCGACGCCTGGGTCGAGGTGCGGGGCGAGAAATATTCCCCCAGCCAGATTTCCGCCTTCATCCTGCAGAAGATGAAGGAGACCGCCGAATCCTATCTGGGCGAGCCGGTGACGCAGGCCGTCATCACGGTGCCCGCCTATTTCAACGACGCCCAGCGCCAGGCCACCAAGGACGCCGGCAAGATCGCCGGGCTGGAAGTGCTGCGCATTATCAACGAGCCGACCGCGGCCGCGCTGGCCTATGGGCTCGACAAGAAGGACAGCAAGACCATCGCGGTCTATGACCTCGGCGGCGGCACCTTCGACATCACCATCCTGGAAATCGACGACGGCCTGTTCGAGGTGAAATCCACCAACGGGGACACGTTCCTGGGCGGTGAAGACTTCGACATGCGCATCGTCAACTACCTGGCCGACGAGTTCAAGAAAGAGCATGGCGTCGACCTGACCAAGGACAAGATGGCGCTGCAGCGGCTGAAGGAGGCCGCCGAGAAGGCCAAGATCGAGCTGTCGAGCTCGAGCCAGACCGAGATCAACCAGCCGTTCATCTCGATGGACAAGGACTCGGGCACGCCGCTGCACATGGTGATGAAGCTGACCCGCGCCAAGCTGGAAAGCCTGGTCGGCGACCTGATCAAGCGCACCATGAAGCCCGTCCAGGACGCGCTGAAGGATGCCGGCATGTCCAAGGGCGACATCGACGAGATCGTGCTGGTCGGCGGCATGACCCGGATGCCGAAGGTGGTCGAGGAAGTGACCAGCTTCTTCGGCAAGGAACCGCACAAGGGCGTGAACCCGGACGAGGTCGTGGCGCTTGGCGCCGCCATCCAGGCCGGCGTGCTGCAGGGCGACGTCAAGGACGTGGTGCTGCTGGACGTGACCCCGCTGTCCTTGGGCATCGAGACGCTGGGCGGCGTGTTCACCCGGCTGATCGACCGCAACACCACCATCCCGACCAAGAAGTCGCAGATCTTCTCGACCGCCGAGGACAACCAGAACGCCGTGACCATCCGGGTCTTCCAGGGTGAGCGCGAGATGGCCGCGGACAACAAGCTTCTGGGCCAGTTCAACCTGGAGAACATCCCGCCGGCGCCGCGCGGCATGCCGCAGATCGAGGTGACCTTCGACATCGACGCCAACGGCATCGTCTCGGTTTCCGCCAAGGACAAGGGCACCGGGAAAGAGCAGAAGATCACCATCCAGGCCTCGGGCGGGCTGTCGGACGACGAGATCGAGAAGATGGTCAAGGACGCCGAGGCCAATGCCGAGGCCGACAAGAAGCGCAAGGAGCTGGTCGAGGCCAAGAACCAGGCCGAAAGCCTGATCCACACCACGAAAAAGTCGCTGGAAGAGCATGGCGACAAGGTGGACGGCTCGACCGTCGAGGCGATCGAGCTGGCCGTCGGCGCGCTGGAAGAGGCCGTCAAGTCCGAGGACGCCGGCAAGATCAAGGGCGGCATCCAGAACCTGATGGACGCCTCGATGAAGCTGGGCGAGGCCATCTACAAGGCCAGCCAGGCCGAGGCCGGCGCGGGCGATGCCGATGGCGAACCCGGCCCGCGCGACGTGGATGACGAGATCGTCGATGCCGATTTCGAGGATCTCGGCGAAGACAAGCGCAAGTAAGCGCGATGTGACCCAACCGGCCGGCCCGCTGCAGACCCGCACGGGCCGGTCCTGTCTTGAAAGACCCCGGACGCGATCGACATGGCGAAACGTGATTATTACGAGGTGCTGGGCGTTCAGCGGGGCGCCTCGGCCGACGAGATCAAGAAGGCCTACCGCGCCAAGGCGAAGCAGTTGCACCCCGACCGCAACAAGGATTGCAAGGTCTCGGAGGCGGCGTTCAAGGAAGTGAACGAGGCCTATGACTGCCTGAAGGACGACCAGAAGAAGGCCGCCTATGACCGCTTCGGCCATGCTGCCTTCGAGAATGGCGGCGGCGGCTTCCACCGGGGCAACGGCCATGGCGATTTCGGCTCGGCCTTCGCCGACGTGTTCGAGGACCTGTTCGGCGACATGATGGGCCGCCGGCCCGGCGCGGGCGGACGCTCGCGCTCCAGCCGTGGCCAGGATCTGCGCTACAACCTGCGCGTCTCGCTGGAGGAAGCCTATAACGGCGCGCAGAAGACCATCAGCGTGCCCGGCTCGGTCGCCTGCGCCGCCTGCAACGGCACCGGCGCCGAGGGCGCGGTCGAGCCCGCCACCTGCCCCACCTGCTCGGGCATGGGCAAGGTCCGGGCCACCCAGGGCTTCTTCACCGTCGAGCGCACCTGCCCGACCTGCAACGGCCATGGCCAGATCGTCAAGAATCCCTGCCAGGAATGCCGCGGCGCCGGCCGGGTGCAGAAGGAACGCACCCTGTCGGTGAACATCCCCGCCGGCGTCGAGACCGGCACCCGCATCCGCCTGGCCGGCGAGGGCGAGGCCGGGATGCGCGGCGGCCCGGCCGGCGATCTCTATATCTTCATCGAGGTCAAGGAGCACCCGATCTTCATCCGCGACGGCCGGATGCTGGCCTGCCAGGTGCCGGTCAGCATGGCCACCGCCGCGCTTGGCGGCGAGATCGAGGTGCCCAATATCGACGGCGGCCGCTCGCGCGTCAAGGTGCCGGCCGGCACGCAGAGCGGCAAGCAGCTGCGCCTGCGCGGCAAGGGCATGCCGCCGCTGCGCCACGGCCCGGGGATGAACGGCGAATCGGGCGACATGCTGATCGAGCTGGTGGTCGAGACGCCGGTGAACCTGACCGCGCGGCAAAAGGAGCTGCTGCGCGAATTCGAGGCGATCCAGGCCGACAACAATCCGCAGACCCAGGGCTTTTTCCAGAAGATCAAGGGGTTCTGGGACGAGATGAAAGGCTGAACCGGCCAGGTCGGCGCTGCCGGCCGCCTGGGGATTCGGGTATTTGGAAAACGGAAAGAACGGCCGGGGCGCGCGGGATCGCGCGCGTTAACCCGGCCTTTACCCTTGCCGTGGCAGGCTGCCGGCCATGGACAAGAATCGCGCCTTTCGGGAAGCCCCGCTACCCCTGTTCTCCTCGGCCCGGCCTGCCGGAGACGAGGCCGCCTTGCCTGCGGCGGCTCTGGTCTCCGGCAGCCGCCCGCCCAGCTATATCGCCGATCACCGCGCCCGGCTGCGCGACCGCTTCATGCAGGGCGGGGCCGGGGCGATGCCGGATTACGAATTGCTGGAACTGGTGCTGTTCCGCGCCATCCCGCGCCAGGACGTGAAGCCGCTGGCGCGGCGGCTGCTCGACCGGTTCGGCGATTTCAACCGCGTGCTCTCGGCCCCGCCCGCGCGGCTGGCCGAGGTTTCGGGCGTCGGCCAGGCGGTGGTGCAGGAGCTGAAGATCGTCGAGGCGGCGGCGCAGCGGCTGGCGCGCTCGCGCGTCATGCACCGCCCGGTGCTGACCAGCTGGGACGCGCTGCTGGACTATTGCCACACCGCCATGGCGCATCGCGAGATCGAAGAGTTCCGCGTGCTGTATCTGGACCGCAAAAACGTGCTGATCGCGGATGAGGAACAGGCCCGCGGCACCGTCGATCACGTCCCGGTCTATCCGCGCGAGATCATGCGCCGGGCGCTGGAGCTGAATGCCAGCGCGCTGATCCTGGTGCACAACCACCCCACTCACTGATTTTGATCACGAATAATCCCGCTTAATCACGTTGAAACACTAGCAATTTCGGCGATTTTGAGCGTTGCGTAGTGGGGGCGGTTATGGCAAATTGGGGGCTGTAAAAGGGGTAGAAAACGGCTTCCCGATCCCAGCTAACGATCCCCGTTTCTCCCTGACCGATCCCAGTTGCGGAACAGGAGGAAACGCCATGCCCGCCCTGACCGACACCTCGATCCGACACGCTCTGAAACGGGTCGAGATAAGCCAGAAACAAGAGAACCTCGCCGATGGCGAAGGGCGCGGCACCGGCCGCCTCATTCTCGTCCTCAAGCCCATGCCCAAGCGCGTTACTGCCGACTGGATGGCCCAGCAGTGGCGAGACGGCAAGCGCACCAAGAAGAAGATCGGCTCCTATCCCTCCATGTCGCTCGCGCAGGCGCGCGAGATCTTCAAGCGCGATTTTGCCGATGTGATCCAGAAGGGCCGGAGCATCAAGGTCGCCACCGATGCCCGCCCTGGCACTGTCGCCGATCTGTTCGAGGGCTACGTCGCCGCGCTCAAGGAAGCCGGGAAGCCGTCCTGGAAGGAAACCGAAAAGGGTCTGAACAAGGTCGCCGACACGCTCGGGCGCAACCGTCTCGCCCGCGAGATCGAGGCCGAGGAAATCATCGAGCTAATCCGGCCGATCTACGAGCGCGGCGCCAAGTCGATGGCCGACCATGTGCGCTCCTATCTCCATGCCGCCTTTAGCTGGGGCATGAAGTCCGACAACGATTATCGGCAGCAATCCCCTCGCCGGTTCCGCATTCCCTTCAATCCGGCAGCGGGCATTCCGACCGAGCCCAAGGTAAAAGGCACCCGCTGGCTCGACGAGGACGAGTTCGTCCGGCTTTATCGCTGGCTCGAATGCCCTGACACGCCGGTCCATCCCTCCTATCCGCGCGCAGTGCAGCTCATCATGCTGACCGGCCAGCGCGTCGAGGAGATCGCGCGCATGCATGTTGATCAATGGGATGCCAAGGAGCGGATCATCGACTGGTCCAAGACCAAGAACGATCAGCCCCACGCCGTTCCAGTGCCCTTGATCGCTGCCGAACTGATTGAATCGATCAAGCCCAACGAGTATGGCTGGTTCTTCCCCTCGGCCAAAGATCCATCGAAACCTGTCAGCCACGGTACGCTCTACAGCTTTGTCTGGCGTCAGCGGCACCGCGGCGTCATCCCCTATGCGACGAACCGGGATCTGCGGCGCACCTTCAAGACGCTGGCTGGCAAAGCGGGCGTCCCGAAGGAAATCCGCGACCGGTTACAAAACCACGCCTTGCAGGACGTCAGTTCCAAGCACTACGACCGCTGGAACTACATGGCCGAGAAGCGGGCCGGGATGGCGAAATGGGACAAGTTCGTCCGCGCGATGCTTGCGAAGAAGCGCCTGAAGGCGGCCGCTTGACCTTCCGACCGCCCAAGCCCCAGCGCGAAGGTGAAAGCTCCCTCCCACACCCGCTGGGAGAATCGTTCATAAGCCGTGGCCCGAGCGTGCTAGGGTCAGGATTCATAACCAATAGATGACGAGAGCCGCGAGGGCGATGGCTGAGAGGAAGACCTTGGGGCATCGGTCATAGCGGGTCGCGACGCGCCTCCAGTCCTTGAGCCTGCCGAACATGATCTCGATGCGGTTACGCCGCTTGTATCTCCGCTTATCGTATTTGATCGGCGTCTTGCGTTTCTTCCGGCCTGGGATGCAGGCACGTATCCCCTTGTCCTGCAACGCTTCTCTGAACCAGTCAGCGTCATAGCCACGATCCCCGAGTAGCCATTTGACGTTTGGCAGGCCACTCAGCAGGGCCCGAGCGCCGATATAATCGCTGACCTGTCCAGCGGTGACGAACAGGTCGATCGGTCGCCCCTGACTGTCGCAGATGGCGTGCAGCTTGGTGTTCATACCGCCTTTGGTTCGACCGATCAGGCGACCACGCCCCCCTTTTTGGCGGCCATGCTGGTCGCCGTTCGATGGGCCTTGAGGTATGTTGCGTCGATCATCACGGTCGTTTTCTCGCCGTGTTCCGCCGCCAGCCCGGCTATCATCCGCGCGAAGATGCCCTTTTCGCTCCAACGCTTCCACCGGCTGTAGAGCGTCTTATGTGGGCCATACGCGGCGGGCGCATCGCGCCAACGCAAGCCATTGCGATTGATGAAAATAATCCCGCTCAGCACCCGTCTGTCATCAACCCGGGGCTTCCCGTGCGACTTGGGAAAGAAGGGCCGGAGCCGCGCCATCTGCGCCTCCGTCAGCCAGAAGAGATCGCTCATGTCACCGCTCCGTTTTCGGAGGCGTGAATCACGCAGCGCAACAGAAATCAATGCATCCTGACCCTAGGTCCTGTTGACCACTGGCGCAGCCATAGCCTGATACAGGCGAGGTCGACGAAGCCGAGGAAGCTGCCTGCGGTTTTATCGTAGCGGGTTGCCAGACGCCGGGTGTTCTTCAGCTTGTTGAAGCAACGCTCGACCATGTTGCGCAAGGTGTAGATGGTCATGTCCACGACCTTGCGAACCTTCCGGTTCTTGCGCATCGGGATCATCGGCAGGGCGGTGCGGCTCTCGACATCTTCCCGAACCTTATCAGAGTCATAGCCCCTGTCGGCGACCAGAACGGCGGGCTGCGGCAGGGTATCTGCCATCATCAGATCATAGCCGGTGCAGTCGGAATCCTGGCCGGGCGTGATTTCGGTCCTCATCGGGAGGCCTGCACCGTTGACGCGGAGATGGATCCTGGTCGAGAACCCACCTCTCGAACGGCCAGGAGCCTCTTTCGGAGTCCCCCTTTTGCGCCCGCCGCATGATGATGCGCCCGGATCACGGTGCCGTCGACCATCTGCAGCTTGTCGGGCGCAACCCCCGCGTGGTTCGAGCCGCATCCAGGATATCCTCCCACAGCCCCGCTAGGGTCCAGCGGCGGAACTGACGGTAGACCGACGACCACTTGCCGAACTCCTGGGGCAGGTCGCGCCAAGGCGCAGCGGTTCGTGCGATCCAGAAAATCCCATCTAGAACAAGACGATGATCCGCAGGTTTGCGCCCGTTCGGGTGCCGGACGGCGCGAATGAAGCCCTCGAAGAAGGCCCACTCATCGTCGGATATCAGGTTGCGCGCCAAGCTCACCTCCTACGTAGAGATGAGCTTGAACCATGGGTCGCCGACCAGTGGAATCCCTTTTGTCAATACGACCTATTGCGGTGCAGATGGATGTCACGAAACAGGAGAGCATCGACGCGGGCTTCGCCGAGGTGATCGGCGCTTTCGGCCATCTCGACATCCTGATCAACAATGCAGCGCTGTTCACCGCCGCCCCGATCGAGGAGGTCATACGGCCGATGCTCGGCAAGGCATTGCGGACGCCATTGGTCACCGACGACCTGCCGGACGAGATCGTCCGCCCCTCTCAGATACGAAACGCCGCGCTGCCGGCACCCGATGCCGCGAAACGTGCCGTGCTACGCTGGCTGCTCGGGGAATGCGGCGGCAATATTTCGGCGGTGGCGCGACAGGCGGGGCTGGCGGATGCAGGAGACGCCGGCTGACCGGCGATCACCTGCCGGCTGCCGCCAGGCTGCGGCGATGCCGCTCGGACAGCAGGCCGGTCATCTCGCCGGTCAGCCGACCGATGGAACCGGCGCTTTCCCAGGAATAGATCGACACCACCATGGCCGGCTCACCGCCGAAGCTGTCGCAGCGCCGCAGCCGCGCGCCCGAGACCGCCGCGACCGGCAGAAGCGTGATGCCCAGCCCGCCCTCGACACCCAGGATGACGCTGGGCAGGCTGCTGCCGGAAAAGGCGACATACCAGCGCCGCCGCTCGCGCTCGATCCGCGCGAACATGGCGTCGCGGTAAAGCCCGCCGGGCGGGAATACCACCAGCGGCACCGGGTCCTGCCAGTCGCGCGGCAGGAGGGCGCTTTCGAACCAGGCCATCGCCTCGGTAAAATGCGCCCGGCAATCGCTGTCGGGGGCGGGCTCCTTGACCACGACGATGTCCAGCTCGGCCGCGCGATAGCGGCGCATCAGCTCGCGGCTGAGGCCGACGGTCACGTCCAGCCGGATCTGCGGGAACTGCCGGGTGAAATCGCGAAAGATCCCGCACATGTCGGGGTTGAAGATGTCCTCGGGCAGGCCCAGCCGGATCGAACTTGTGCCGCTGGGATCGCCAAGCACCGCCGCCGCCTCTTGCTGCAGGGCCAGGATGCGCCGGGCATAGCCCAGAAGCCGCTCGCCCTGCGGGGTCGGCAGCACCGGGCGCGCGGCACGGTCGATCAGGGCATGGCCCGCGGCATCCTCCAGCCGGGCCAGTTGCTGGCTGATGGTGGATTGCGTCATGTGCAGCCGTTCCGCGGCGCGGGTGAAGCTGCCGCTCTCGACGATGGCGACAAAGGCGCGCAGCAGGCGCGGATCGAGCATCCCGGACTCCATTCGATTTCACGATGTTTATCATCTGGACATTTAATTTCCAGATGATCCCGGCCGCGCTTATCCAGAACGCAGGACAGACGACATTCGGGAGGAAACGCATTTGCACACCGAGCACCGCCACAGCCGCCGCGCCTTCCTGTGCGGCACCGGGGGGCTGATGACCGCATCGGCCGTGATGGGCATGGGAGCCGCCAGCGCCGCAGGAGCCGCCGCCGGGGCCGCGGAGGAACTGGCACTGACCGGCGAGATCGCCGAGACGCATTACTACCTGACCGAGGTCCGGCTTGAAAGCGGCTTCGAGCGCGAGAGCGAATACATCACCGCCACCCGCACCGCGCTGCATACGCTGGAAATCCGCGACGGCAGCATCCAGGCGATCCTGGAGGAAGGCGCCGCGCTGACGCCGGACGTCCCGCGCTATTCGGCCGGGGGCAAGCTGGCACTGCCCGCCTTTCGCGACATGCATATCCACCTGGACAAGACCTTCTATGGCGGGCCGTGGCAGGCGCCGCTGCCCCGGCAGGGCAAGACGATCATGGACATGATCGCGCGCGAGGAAATCCTGCTGCCGAAGCTGTTGCCGACCTCGCAGCGGCGGGCCGAGGCGCTGATCGAGCTGCTGCTGTCGCAAGGCACCACCATGGCGCGCAGCCATTGCAACATCGACCCGGTCAGCGGGCTGAAAAGCCTTGAACATCTGCAGCTGGCGCTGGAAAACCACCGCGACAGGTTCGATTGCGAGATCGTCGCCTTTCCGCAGCACGGCCTGCTGCATTCCAAGGTGGACGGGCTGATGCGCGAGGCGATGGCCATGGGCGTGCAGTTCGTCGGCGGGCTGGATCCGACCAACGTGGACGGCGCGATGGAGCAGTCGCTGGACGCCATGTTCCAGATCGCGCTGGACCACGACAAGGCGGTGGACATCCATCTTCACGAAACCGGCCCCGCCGGCGTGGCGGCGATCCACCACATGGTCGAGACGGTCGAGCGCACCCCGCAACTCAAGGGCCGGCTGAACCTGAGCCACGCCTTCGCGCTGGGAACGCTGCCCGAGGCCGAGCTGGACGCGCTGGCCGAGCGCATGGCCGCGCAGGGGGTGACGGTGATCTCGACCGTGCCGATCGGGGCGCTGACCATGCCGCTGCCGCGCCTGCGCGAAAAGGGCGTGACGCTGATGACCGGCACCGACAGCGTGATCGACCACTGGTCGCCCTTCGGCACCGGCGACATGCTGGAAAAGGCCAATCTCTGCGCCCAGCTCTACGGCGGGCGCGACGAGTTCGGCCTGACCCGCGCCATGGCCATCGCCACCGGCGACCTGCTGCCGCTGACCGACGCAGGAGAACGCGCATGGCCGAAGCCCGGCGATGCGGCGGAATTCGCGCTGGCCGAGGCCAATTGCTCGGCCGAGGCGGTGGCCCGCCGCTCGGCCCGCACCGCCACCTTCCACAAGGGCCGGCTGGTCTACGGCGGCGTCGCGCGGGCCTGACCCGCGACAGGCGGGGCGGCCATCGCCGCCCTGCCCCTTTTGCCCGCCTGCGCGACCGGACCCCAATCGCAAAGCCCGGCGAATCGGTCGCGCAGCAGGTCCTTTTGCACCTTGCCCATGGTGTTGCGCGGCAACTCGTCCACGAACAGCCCGCGCTTGGGTTGCTTGAACTTCGCCAACCGCCCCTCCAGCGGGGCCAGCACATCGGTCTCGGTCAGGGCGGGATTGCCGGCCGGGACGACGACCGCCGTCACCCCTCGCCAATACGCCTCTCTTGATGCAGGTGCTATTTGGCATGGAGATCCGACAAACGACAGGGTTCATCGAGAACCTCCTACGACTTGTCGGGCTGGACTGGCTGCAGCCGGTTTCGGCAGCGGGCCTCCCGGCATCGCAGTCGAAAATATTGAACCGCCAGCGATACTGTCGATGCAGCCCTGGACCAACCCGCTGGATATGTGTTCGTGGCCGGTGCGCCCGAACTTCCCGATTGCCATTGCCGCGGCGCCTGGACTGAACCGCTTATGGCCGCTCTGCAACAAAGGGTGTGAACCGCCCCGGATTTGCCGGAGGCTCCATGTGTGGATGCCCCGGTTCATGCAAGGGCAAATTCGTGCCGCCGGGCATGTGATCGGTGCGGTCATGTGTCAGGCCTGTCGATACGGCGATGTGGTTGCCGCCGGCCGTCATGGAGATACGCGGAACAGGCGCAAATCAACTCAGCGAGCTTTTCGCTCTTGGAGCCTCGGTGCTTTTCCTGGTCCCGATCAGTCCGATCATTTGCCCTTGACGTTCACGACCTCCTCACATGCCCACCTCTCCTGATCCCGCGGCGACCGAGCGCTTGCTCAAGCGGCTGCGAGACCGGGATCCCGATAGTCTTCTCTCTTGGTCTGCATGGCCCAGATCGCGCGCGCCATCTTGTTTGCCAAGGCTACGGCGACCAACATCAGCGGCTTGCGGTCCATCATGCGGCTGAGCCACGAGCCAGGCCGTGCGCCGCGGCGGGACGCCCATCGTATCACCGCCATGGCTCCGATTATTAGGAGCCTTCGGATGTCGCGTTGACCCATCTTCGAGGTGCGCCCGAGCCGCTGCTTGCCGCCGGTTGAGTGCTGAACCGGCACGAGTCCAAGCCAGGCGGCAAAGTCGCGACCACGCTTGAAGGTCTGCATAGGTGGTGCGAATACCTCCACCGCCATGGCTGTGATCGGGCCGATGCCCGGCATCGTCTGCAAGCGGCGTATTTCTTCGCCGAATTGGGCTTCGCGACGAAGCGTTTTCTCGAGGTCTGCAATTTTGGCGTTCAGCTGTTCGATCTGCTCGAGGTAGATCCGGCCGATATCGCGAACCAGCTGCGGAATTGCGACATCGGTCGCGTCCAGTGCTTTGGCCAGAGACTTCAGGTGAGCCGGTCCTTGCGGCACAACGAGACCGTGTTCTGCGAGGTGGCCGCGCAGGGCATTGATTAGTTGCGTCCTTTGGCGCACGAGCAGATCGCGCGTCCGGAAGACCATGGAGCGCGCCTGCTGTTCCTCGGTCTTCACGGCGACGAAGCGCATTGTCGGCCGAGACCCTGCTTCGGCAATGGCCTCCGCGTCCGCCGTATCGTTCTTCTGCCGCTTCACATATGGCTTGACGTAGCTGGGTGGGATGAGCCGCACATCGTGGCCGAGCTGCTGGATCGCGCGGCCCCATTCATGAGCGCTGGCGCATGCCTCCATAACGACCACGCAACGCGGCTGCGCCGACAGGAACGGAAGCATTTGAGCTCGGGTCAACCGCTTCCTGAACGCGACGCTGCCGTCGATGTGTGCTCCGTGCGCGTGGAAGACGCGCTTCGCCAGATCGATGCCGATGATGGTGGCGTTGTTCATGTCCTTCCTCCTCTTCACCGCAGCTCATCCTGCTACTGCCACTGTGCCACGCCTCGGCACGGGCGGGAGGGGCATCCACTCCATCAACTCCTGATTAGGATGGAGCATCATGAGCAAGACCACGAACAAGTTTTCCCCTGAAGTTCGCGAGCGCGCCGTGCGGATGGTTCTCGACGGCGCAGGCCCGCACGGTTCTCGGTGGCAGGCGATCACGTCTATCGCCGCGAAGATCGGTTGCTCCGCGAACACGCTGAACGACTGGGTCAAGAAGGCCGAGGTCGACAGTGGCAGGCACGCAGGCATCCCCAGCGACATGGCTGAGAAGATGAAGGCGCTCGAGCGGGAGAACCGGGAGCTGCGCCAGGGTGAGGAGGATCAGAAAACGATCCGGGGGATCGTTTTCCCGACGAACGAGATTCTTCGCAAAGCCTCGGCGTATTTTGCAATGGCGGAGCTCGACCGCCGGTCGAAGTGATGGTGGATTTCATTGAGGCGCATCGTGATGCGCACGGGGTCGAGCCGATCCGCACGGCGCTGCCGATCGCCCCTTCCACCTACTACGATCACCTGGCGAAGCGGGCTGATCCGGCGCGGTTGTCGGACCGTGCCCGTCGTGATGCCGCCCTGCGGCCCGAGATCCGACGTGTGTTCGAAGAGAACTGGCGGGGGTCTATGGCGTCCACAAGGTCTGGCGGCAGCTCGTCCGGGAAGGCTTCGAGATCGCGAGTTGCACGGTGGCAAGGCTGATGAAAGACATGGGCATCCAAGGCATCATCCGCGACAAGCCGCACAGGACGACGTTCCCAGACAAGAAGGCCCCATGCCCGCTGGACAAGGTGAACCGCGAGTTTCGCGTGCCGGCGCCCACATGCTCTGGGTCAGCGATTTCACCTACGTCGCGACCTGGAAGGAGTTCGTCTACGTCGCCTTCGTCATCGATGCCCAAGGGCCCTATCTGATCGCTACGGAACATCGTCGGCAATGGCCGTCATTCGGCAAACGCGTGACCGGTTCGCGGAGGCGCAGCCTTGGGCGTCAACGTCCATCCCATGGGAACAGGCTGATCAGGGCGGCGCCAGAAACAGGTCGTCCACCTGCAGCAGGCCCTGCCGTACACGGTCGATCAGCGCCTGGGCCAGTTGCGATGTCGGCTCCCATGACGAGGTGTAAAGCCACATCATCATGCGCGGCGCCGGCTGGATCGGCACGAAGGCGATGCCACCGCTATCCCAGCTCATTCGCGCCATGGCGGGCACGATGGCAAATCCGAAGCCCTGACTGACCAGCACGCAGGCCGTATCGGCCATCTGCACCTCGGCGCGGGTTTCGACCTGGACCCCTGCATGGCTCAGCGCCTCCACGATCACGCGATGGGACTGGTCGTCGCGCCCCAGCGCGATTATCGCCTCGCCCTCCAGCTGGGCCAGGTCGATGCTGGTCAGCCCCGCCAACCGGTGGTTTGCCGGCAAGGCGCAGACCATCTTCATCTGGACGAAGGGCCGGCAATGGATCCCTGGCGCCTGCGAGGGCACCAGCGAGATACCGAAATCCGCCGCCCGGGCCAGCATGGATTGGGAAATATCGGGCGAGTTCTGCGTCAGGATCGTCATCCGCACTTCGGGCCGGCGGGCCAGGAACGGCGCCAGAAGCTGCGGCAGAACCCGCATCCCCAGGGCCGGAAAGGCCGCCACCGAGATCTCGCCGCGCTCGGTGTTGCGGATGGCGCGGGCCGCGTTCTCGATCCGCTCGACGCCGGTCATGAACTTCTCGGTCTCGGAGAACAGGCGCCGCGCCTCGGGCGTCGGCACCAGGCGGCCCTGTCCGCGGTTGAACAGGTTGAAGCCGCAGGACGATTCGAACTGCTGGATCAGCTTGCTGACCGCCGGCTGGCTGACGAACAGCATCTCGGCCGCCTTGGTGACCGAGCCGCCCTTCATCACCGCATTGAAGGCCTCGATCTGCCGGATATTGGGGCGTGCCATGCAGACTCCATAATGAAACGGAATGACTCTCCGAACTAAACTCAATTGTCAGGCTTCTGAAAAGCGCCAATCCTTGAGCCAAGAAAAACACCAACAGGGATTGCCAGATGAAACGCTCCAGTTATGCCCTTGCCTCCACCCTGCTTTGGGCCCTGCCACTTGCCGGCCCGGCGCTGGCCCAGCAGAAGACGCTGACCGTTGGCGGCTATGGCGGCTCTTTCGAGACGCTGATGAAAGAGCTGCTGATCCCCGAATTCGAAAAGACCCATGACGTGAAGATCGCCTTCGTGCCCGGCAACTCGACCGAGAACCTGGCGCGGCTGCAGGCCCAGAAGGGCGCCCAGGAGCTGGACGTGGTGCTGCTGGACGATGGCCCGATGTACCAGACCGACGCGCTGGGATTCTGCGCGCCGCTGGCCGATACGCCGATCAAGAAGGATGTCTACGAACTGGCCCGCATCGGCAAGAACGCCATCGGCCTTGGCTTCGTCGCGACCGGCTTCGCCTATAACAAGGACTGGTTCAAACGCGAGGGCTGGGAGCCGCCGAAAAGCTGGCAGGATCTCAAGGATCCGAAATATGACCAGATCCTGTCGATTCCGTCGATTTCCAACACCTACGGGTTGCACGCCTTGGTGATGCTGGCGCGTGGCGCGGGCGGCGGCGAGAAGGATATCGAACCCGGCTTCGCCGCCATGACCGAGGAGGTGGCGCCGAACGTGCTGGTCTTCGAACCCTCGGCCGGCAAGATGTCGGAACTGTTCCAGTCCGAGGAGATCGCGCTGTCGGTCTGGGGCTCGGGCCGCACCAAGTCGCTGGCGGATACCGGCTTCCCGGCCGGCTTCGCCTATCCCGAGGACGGGGCCGTGGCCCTGCTGCTGGCCGCCTGCCCGGTGGTGGACAGCGACGTCCCCGACGCGGCGCAGGCCTTTATCGACTATCTTCTGGACCCCGAGGTGCAGGTGAAATTCGCCGATGCCATGGGTGCCGGCCCGGTCAACACCAAGTCGGTGCTGCCGCCGGAACTGGCCGAAAGCCTGCCCTATGGCGACAAGATCCAGTCGCTGGTGACGGTGGACTGGGACACGATCAACCAGAATCGCGACGACTGGACCCAGCGTTGGGCGCGCGAGGTCGAGCGCTGATCGCCTGAACCGTCGCGCGGGGCCGGCAGCGGCCTCGCCCGTTTCCCGCACCCTACGGCACGGAGAAATCGCATGGCTTTCCTGGACCTGGTCAACCTGACCAAGACATACGGCACCTTCACCGCCGTCGATTCGCTCAGCTTCAGCGTCGAGCGCGGCAGTTTCGTGTCGCTGCTGGGCCCCTCGGGCTGCGGCAAGACCACCACCCTGCAGATGATCGCGGGCTTCGAGGAGGTCAGCTCGGGTCGCATCCTGCTGAACGGCCGCGACCTCGCCGCCGTGCCCGCGCGGCAGCGGGGGCTGGGTATCGTCTTTCAGACCTATGCGCTGTTCATGCACATGACGGTGGCCGAGAATGTCGCCTTCGGGCTCGAGATGCGCAAGGTCGACCGGGCCGAACGCAAGCGCCGCGTTGCCGAGGCGCTGGACCTGGTGCATTTGTCGCATCTGGCCGACCGCTATCCGCGCGCCATGTCCGGCGGCCAGCGCCAGCGCGTGGCCCTGGCCCGGGCACTGGTGATCCAACCCGAACTGCTGCTGCTGGACGAGCCGCTGTCGAACCTGGACGCCAAGCTGCGCGAGGAGATGCAGCTGGAACTGCGCCGCATCCAGCGCGAGGCCGGCGTCACCACGCTGCTGGTCACGCATGACCAGTCCGAGGCCATGGCGCTGAGCGATCAGGTCATCGTCATGGAGCGCGGCCGGCTGCAACAGGCCGCCGCCCCCTTCGATGCCTACGAGGCGCCGCAGACCTCTTTCGTCTCGGGCTTTCTGGGCAAAAGCAACAGCCTGCGCGGGCGCCTGTCCGGCAAGGGCCCCGAGGGCTCGGCGCTGGACCTGGGCGGGCTGCGCCTGCAGGGCCCCGCGGCCGATCTGCCGCCGGGCGAGGTGGAACTGGCGCTGCGCCCGGAACGCATCGAACTGGTGGCCGAGGGCGAGGGGCTGGTCTCGGGCACCGTCTCGGAACAGGTGTTCCTGGGTGATCAGTGGCTGTTGAAGGTGGAAACGCCGCTGGGGCCGCTGCTGATCCTGCGCCGCAATACCGGCCGCCCCGAGGCGGCGCCGGGCGAGACCGTGCACCTGTCATGGCAGCGCGACCATCTGCGCATCCTGCCGGTCGAGGGCGCGGCATGACCATGGCATCCACCGAAACCCTGCGCGAGACCGCGCGCCCCGCGCTGCCGCCCGCCGCGCGCAAATGGCTGCTGTCGGCGCCGATGCTGCTGCTTTTCGCGCTGATGCTGCTGGTGCCGCTGCTGATGACGCTGGTGCTCAGCTTCAACAGCTTCGACTTCTACAAGGGCATCGGCGGCGATCTGAGCCTGGCGAACTATGCCGAGGTGCTGGGCGACGGCTATTTCTACGAGATCTTCGGCCGCACCTTCGGCATCGCGCTGGCCACGACGCTGATCTGCGCCGCCATCGGCGTGCCGCTGGCCTGGTTCCTGAACCGGATGACGCCGTTCTGGCGCTCGGTCATGGTGCTGGTGGTGCTGGGTCCGCTGCTGATCTCGGTCGTGGTGCGCACGCTGGGCTGGGCGATCATCCTGGGCAACAAGGGCGTCCTGAACGGCGCGCTGATGGACCTTGGCCTGATCGAACGGCCGATCCGGCTGATGTATACCTCGGGCGGGATCGTGCTGGCGCTGGTCCATGTCATGCTGCCCTATATGGTGCTTGCGGTCTGGGCGGCGCTGCAGCGCGCCGATGCCTCGGCCGAGGCGGCGGCGGAATCGCTGGGCGCGCGGCCCTGGACGGTGTTTCGCCGCGTGATCCTGCCGCAGGCGATGCCGGGGGTGCTGTCGGGGTCGCTGATCGTCTTCGCGCTTTCGGCCTCGGCCTTCGCGACGCCGGCGATCATCGGCGGGCGCCGGGTCAAGGTCGCCGCCACCGCCGTGCATGACGAGTTCATGAACACGCTGAACTGGCCGCTTGGCGCCGCCATCGCGATGATCCTGCTGGTGGCGATCATGGCGGTGATGCTGACCTGGACCCGGCTGGTCGAGGCCCGCGTCGGAAAGGAATACGCATGAGACGCAACGGGATCTTCGCCAAGGCCTTCTGCGCACTGTTCGCGCTGTTCATGCTGGCCCCGATCCTCGTCGTGATCGGCGTGTCCTTCACGCCCACGGGCTATCTGGAATTCCCGCCCAGCGGCCTGTCGCTGCGCTGGTTCCGGGCCATCCTCGACAATCCCGACTTCATCGCCGCGGCCTGGATCAGCCTGAAGCTGGCGCTGATCGCGGCGACCTTGGCCACGGTGCTGGCGGTGCCGGCCGCGCTCGCCATCGGCCGCGGCAGCTTCCGGGGCCGCGAGGCGCTGCAGGCACTGTTCATGTCGCCGCTCATGGTGCCGACGGTGGTGCTGGGCATCGCCTTCCTGCGCTTCCTGACGCTGGTGGGGATCAGCGGCACCTTCACCGGCATGATGCTGTGCCATGTGGTGATCGTCACTCCCTTCATCCTGCGGCTGGTGCTGGCCTCGGTGGTCGGGCTGGACGCCGCGACTGAGCGGGCGGCCGTCGCCATGGGCGCATCCGACTGGACGGTGTTTCGCCGCATCACCCTGCCCACCATCCTGCCGGGCATCGTCGGCGGCTGGGTGCTGGCCTTCATTACCAGCTTCGACGAGCTGACGGTGACGGTGTTCATCGCCAGCCCCTCGACCACGACGCTGCCGGTGCGGATGTTCTCGCATATCGCGCAGACCACGGACCCGCTGGTCGCCTCGGTCTCGACGGTGGCGATCCTGTTCACGGTGGCCCTGATGCTGACGGTGGACCGGCTTTACGGGCTCGACAAACTCCTGATCGGAGAAGGCAAGACATGACTTCCAACGAACGCGCCGCCGACACGCTGGTGGTCGGTGGCGGATTGGTCGGCGCGGCGCTGGCCTACGGCCTCGCGCGCGAGGGCGAGCGGGTGACCGTCCTGGACGAAGGCGACGTGGCGCTGCGCGCCAGCCGGGGCAATTTCGGGCTGGTCTGGGTGCAGTCCAAGGGCGACGGCCTGCACGACTATGCCCGCTGGACCCGCCATTCCGCCGATCTCTGGCCGGAATTCGCCGGGCTCCTGGAGCAGGACAGCGGCATCTCGCCCGATTACGAAAAGCCCGGCGGCGTGCATTTCATGCTGTCGGAATCCGAGCTGGAGGCCAAGCGCGCCCAGATCGCCCGCATGCACAACGTGAACGGCGCCGCGGGCTACGGGGCCGAGATCATCGACCGCCAGCAGCTCGACGCCATGCTGCCGGGACTGGGACCGGACGTGATCGGCGCCAGCTGGTCGCCGCATGACGGCCATGCCAGCCCCCTGCGGCTGCTGCGCGGGTTGCACGCCGCCATCGCCGCGCGGGGCGGCCGCTATGTGCCGGATGCGCGCGCCGATCAGGTCGGGCGCGACGGCCAGGGGTTCTTTGCCCGCACCGGCAAGGGGACATACCGCGCCGGCAAGATCGTGCTGGCCGCCGGGCATGGCAATACCGCACTGGCACCCGCGCTGGGGATGACCATCCCGCTGCGCGCGGAAAAGGGCCAGATCCTGGTGACCGAACGCGCCGCGCCGCTGCTGCCGATGCCGACCCATGTGCTGCGCCAGACCGCCGAGGGCACGGTGATGATGGGCGACAGCCACGAGGATACCGGCTATTCCACCGACAGCGTCAGTTCGGTGATCCGCGACATCGCCCGCCATGCCGTGCGCTGCTTTCCCGCCATCGCCCGGCTGCGGGTGGTGCGCAGCTGGGGCGCGGTGCGGGTGCTCAGCCTGGACGGCTTTCCGATCTACCAGGAATCCCCGGGCTTTCCCGGCGCCTTTTCCATCAACTGCCATTCCGGCGTCACGCTGGCCGGTGCCCATGCGCTGGCCCTGGCGCCGATGATCGCGCGCGGCCGGCTGGACGCACAGGTCGAACGCTTCACCGCAAGGAGATTTGGACATGCCACGGCGCATTGACCCCGAAGGGGCGACGCTCAGCTTCACCTTCGAAGGCCGCCGGATCGAGGCGCGGGCCGGCGACAGCGTCGCCGCGGCCCTGACGGCGGCCGGCATCCGCGACCTGCGCGACAGCGCGGTCTCGGGCCAGCCGCGCGGCATCTTCTGCATGATGGGCGCCTGTTTCGACTGCCTGGTGGAGATCGACGGCCAGCCGAACCGGCAGGCCTGCATGATCCCCGTGACCGAGGGCTTGACCGTGCGCCGCCAGCGCGGCGCGGCAGAGGTGCATCCATGACCCAGCAGACCATCCCATTCGCCGATCTTGTCGTCATCGGCGCCGGCCCCGCCGGCATGGCCGCCGCGACCGAGGCCGCCAAAGCCGGCCTTTCCGTCACCCTGCTGGACGAGGCCCCGGCCCCCGGCGGCCAGATCTATCGCGGCATCGAGACCGCCGGCCCGCGCCGCCTGCAGATCCTGGGCCCCGACTATGCCGAGGGCCGCAGCCTTGCTGACAGCTTCCGCGCCTCGGGTGCGACCTACCTGGCCGGCGCGCTGGTCTGGAACATCGGCACCGACCGGGTGATCGACTATTCGCACCAGGGCGTCTCGCACCAGTTGCGCGCCGGGGCCATCATCGCCGCCACCGGCGCGCTGGAACGGCCCATGCCGATCCCCGGCTGGACCCTGCCCGGCGTCACCACGGTCGGCGCCCTGCAGATCCTGCTGAAGGGCTCGGGCGTGGTGGCCGAGGATGCGGTTTTGGTCGGCTCGGGCCCGCTCTTGTGGCTCTTGGCGGCGCAGATGGTCGATGCCGGCTGCCCGCCGCGCGCGGTGGTCGAGAACCTGCCGCGTGGGCGGACGCGGGCGGCGCTGCCGCATCTGCTGAGGGCGTTGCGGGCGCGCTCCTACCTGGCCAAGGGGCTGGCGCTGATGCGCAAGGTCAAGGCGGCGGGCGTGCCGATCCACCGCCATGCCAGCGGCCTTGCCGTCGAGGGCGCGGATGCCGCCCGGGCGCTGGTCTTTGCCGTCGGCGGCCGCACGCAGCGGATCGAGACGACCAGCATCGCGCTGCATCAGGGCGTGGTGCCGAACCAGCAGGTCACCCGGCTGATGCTGGCCGATCACCGCTGGGATGCCGGCCAGCACTGTTTCCGGCCGGTGCTGGACGCCCACGGCCAGACCTCGGTCCCCGGGCTTTACGTCGCGGGCGACGGGGCGGGCATCGGCGGCGCCAGGGCCGCCGCCCTGCAGGGCCGACTGGTGGCGCTGTCCATCACCGGCGGCGATCCCGCCCGCATCGTGCGGCTGCGGGCGGCGCTGGCGCGCGACGCCGCGATCCGGCCGTTCCTGGAGGCGCTCTACGCCCCCGCCCCCGAGGTGCTTGCTCCCGCCGACGACACCATCATCTGCCGCTGCGAGGAGGTCACGGCCGGCACGATCCGCGCCACCGTCGATCTCGGCGCCCCCGGCCCCAACCAGGTGAAATCCATGCTGCGCACCGGCATGGGTCCCTGTCAGGGCCGGGTCTGCGGCCTTGCCGTCGCCGGCATCATCGCCGCGCGCAAGGGCGAGGACCCGCAGGTCACCGATTATTACCGCATCCGGCCGCCGCTAAAGCCGATCCCGTTGGCCGAACTGGCCGGCTTCGCCCCCGGAATCGCCGCGGAATGACGGCAGCGCTGCATTCCGGCCGCTCGGCCGACCTGCTGGTGGTCGGCGGCGGCATCCATGGCTGCTCGGCGGCGCTGCATGCGGCGCTGCGCGGCATGTCGGTGATCGTGCTGGAAAAGGACAGCGTCGGCCGCCATGCCTCGGGCGTGAACGCCGGCGGGGTGCGGCGGCTGGGCCGGCATTATGCCGAGGTGCCGATCTCGCAGCATTCCATGCAGATCTGGTATGGCATCGCCGATTTCCTGGACGACGATTGCGGCTTCCAGATCGCGCCGCAGATCAAGGTGGCGGAAACCGAGGCCGAGCTGGCCAGCCTTGCCGCCCGCGCCGCCGACCTGCGCGCCATGGGCTTCGACCACGAGGTGATGCTGGACCAGGCCGAGCTGCGTCGCCTGCTGCCCGCCGTCGCCGATCACGCCCTGGGCGGGCTGGCGGCGCTGCGCGACGGCTTCGCCCAGCCCTACAGGACCACCTTCGCCTTTCAGCGCAAGGCGGCCGCATTGGGCGTGCGCTTCCATGAAGGCTGCCCCGCCACCGCCGTCCGCCGCGACGCCGGCTGGATCGTGACGACGCCCCAGGGCGATTTCCGTGCCCCGCGCCTGTTGAACGCCGCGGGCGCCTGGGGCGGGCGGCTGGCGGGGATGCTGGGCGAGCCGGCCCCGGTCGAGGCCATCGCGCCGATGATGCTGGTCACCAACCGCCTGCCGCATTTCTGCGACGCGGTGGTGGGCGCGACCGGACGGCCCCTGTCCTTCAAGCAGATGCCGAACGGCACCGTGGTCATCGGCGGCGGCAGGCGCGGCCGCGCCGATGCGGCCTCGAACCTGTCCGAGATCCTGTTTCCCGAACTGCGCCTGACGGCGCAGACCGCCGCCGAGCTGTTCCCGGTCATGCGCGGCGCCCAGATCATCCGCAGCTGGTCCGGGGTCGAGGCGCGCATGCCCGACGACATCCCGGTCATCGGCGCCTCGGCCCGCCACGAGGGGCTGTTCCACGCCTTCGGCTTTTCCGCCCACGGCTTCCAGATGGGCCCGGGCGTGGGCGAGATCATGGCCGGGCTGATCGCCACCGGCGGCACGAATGCGCCTCTGGCGCCCTTCTCGATCGCGCGCTTCGCCGCGTGATCACAACCTTCCCAACGAAAGGAAACCCGATGATCCAGCGCCATTTCCCGACCCGGATCAACCACCGCATCGTCGAGGCCGGCGGCATCCTGCACTTCGGCGGGCTGATCGCCGACGACCTGACCCAGGACATGAAGGGCCAGACCGCCCAGATCTGCGCCAAGATCGACAAGCTGCTGGCCGAGGTCGGCTCGAGCAAGGAAAAGCTGGTCACGGCGATGCTCTACATCACCGATTTCGACCAGAAGGAGGGCATGAACGAGGCCTGGCTGGAATGGCTGCCCGCCGGGCATCTGCCGACCCGCGCCACCATCGGCGTGGCCGAACTGGGCAAGGGCGTGCTGATCGAGATCGTCGTCTCGGCCGTGCGCTGATCCTGGGGCTGGTCGGGCACCGTCCCGGCCAGCCGATCAACAAGGCGTTTCAAGAAAGCTGCCTGTGACGGCGGGCAGATCTCCCCGATGAAGAGCGTCTCGGCAGCGGATCAAGGACCTGCACGATCTGGGAGACCCGCTTGTCGTCCCTTTGCTGCGGCTTGTTCGCCCCCTGTCAAGCCGGCCGCGCTTGCGACGAACCCGGGAAGGACTAACCTTGCAGCAGGGCGGGCAGGCTACCGCTGGCCAGAACCGCGCGCGCCAGATCCAGCATCGGGGGCAGCGGGTAGGTGTCCGAATTGCCGCGCACCCTGCGGATATGGGATACCGCGCTGTCGAGTGTCGGGAACGTCCCGGGCGCGCGCAGATGCAGGTATATCGCCAGCACGATGACCGATCGCGACCGCCCGCCCCGGCAATTCACCAGCACATGCCCAGCGCGATGGGCGGGATAGTTCGGCTTGCCGGGGCTGGTCTGCGTGACCAACCCTTCCAGCGCCAGCACGGCGGCGGCGAGGTGGGCGGGCGTATTGCCCGCCCCGTCGATCAGGCCCACCTTGGCGCGGCGCATATGGGTGCCGTCGGACAGTTGCAGGGGCGCGACGTCGATGTTCAACGACACATTCAGCGAAGAGGTTATGCCTGCGGCCAGCAGCGCGGCGCCGTCGCTGGCGCCGGTCAGGTTACCGACATAAAGGCGGCAGATCCGGCCCTGGGGCAGGACCAGGTCATGGACCGGGACAAGGATCGTGATGTCGTTCTCGGCCCGCTCGCGGGTGGTTTCCTTGATCAGCATGGATTGGGCTTTCTTTTGTCGGGGGGCAGATCCGGTCCGGTCGCCAGATCGGGGCCAAGGCCAGCGCAAGCTCAGGGGCATCGTCCAACGCCCCGAAGGCGGGAACCAGATGCCTCGCGCCGGTGATTTCGGCCAGCCAGATCTGGTCGCGGGCACGGGGATGCACGTTCCAGGGATGCCGGCTGGCGCGACCCTCGGCGATCAGCCCCGCCGCCGCACTGCCGGGGGCGACATGACCGGTGAAGATGAAGCGCCAACCTCGCGGATCGGCAATCAGGCATGACACCAGATCGCCGAGTCGCTCGGTATCTGCGGCAATGATCACATCGCCCTCGCGCGCCTCCGACGGGGTGGTGACGCTGCGCAGATCGGGCAACGCCCCCTGCAGCTCGGCCCGGACCTGCGGGCAGACAACCGGCGACAGGCCAAGGGCGGACAGTCGCAGCGCCATATCCGCGCCGCGCCCGAGGATAGGGACCGGCAGCACCGTGCCGGGGACGATGCTGCCCGCCAGCGCCGGCCCCTGCTCGGCCAACGCCTGATCGCGGTCGCCATAGGAAAGATCGGTGATTACCAGATCTGCCCGGGGCGGGGGATCGAAGGGCAGAAGCCCGGATTCCCGGCTCCAGTCGCCCATGTAAAGCGCGCCGCCCTCCTGCGGCAGATGCAGCCAGATGCCGCCCATGGCATGTCCGCTGCGCCCGACCAAGACAGGCAGGCCCAGCAATTGCGCAGGGCCTTGCAGCGGCAGGGCGCGGCAGGCTTCGGGCGGCAGATGCAGGCCCAGCAGCGGCAGGGCGCCGAAGGTGGCGCGGGTGGCAAAGACCGGCGGGCGGCCCAGCCGCGGCCAGAGGTCGATGGCCCCGACATGGTCGATATGCGCATGGGACAGGACGATGGCATCGACCCGTCCGATGCCCCGCAGGTCCGGGCGCTGGCCCGGTGTCGGCCCCTCGCCCAGGTCCAGCAGGATGCGTCGCCCGGCAATCTCCAGCAGGAAGGCTGCCGGGGACTTGCCGCCCAAGCCGCTGAATGCCGTCAGAACTGCCATGGCAACACGCCTTTGGGCAGGAAGCGCGACAGCGCCGTCGACAGCAGCATCAGCGCCAGCACGCCCAGGATCATCAGGCAACCCACAGCGGCGGCGAGGGTCGAGGCCCCGCCTTCCTCGAGGAAGATGATCATCGGCCCGATGGTGCGGGTGCCCGAGGAGATCAGCAGGATCGAGGTCTGGATCTCGTTGATCGCGGTCATGAAGACGATCACGGCGGCGGCGATGGCGGTCGGGGCGATCAGCGGCCAGATCACGTCGCGCATCCGGCGCAGGAAGCCCGCGCCCGCAACCTGTGCGGCCTCTTCCAGCGCGCGGTCGATCTGGGCATAGCCCGACAGCACCGGGCGCAGCGCCAGCGCGAAGAAACCCGCGACATAGGCGGCCAGGATGATCCAGGGCGTGCCGTAGATCGATATCCCGAGCCCCGGCAAGGGCCGCAGGAACAGCAGGATCATCGCGACGCCCAGCGTGATGCCCGGCAGGGTATAGGCGGCCTCGGACCCGAAATGGAGCAGCCGCACCAAGGGCCCGCGCCGCCATGTCAGGAAATAGCCCAGGAAAACCGAGGCCAGCATCAGGAAGCCCATGGTGAACAGCGTCAGCCACAGCGAGGTGACGAAGGCATCGCGCAGCGACACTTGCTGGAACAGCGCCGAGACGTAGTTCTTCAGCGTCATCGTCTCCGCTGTCAGCGGCAGGCCGTAGGCGGTGACCAGCGAGGTCTGGAGCAGCGCCGACAGCGGCAGCAGCAGCGAAACGATGAGATAGCCCCAGAGCAGCGCCGCGACCACGGCCCCGGCCCGGCCCAGCGGAAGCATCAGCGGGCGGCTGCCCAGATCGACGCGGGTATCGCTGCGCTCACCGGCGCGCGCGGCCAGCAGCACGCCCGCCACGGTCAGGGCGGTCAGCACCAAGGACAACGCCGCCATGTTCGGCAGGGCGCTTGGCCCCAGCCCATTGATCTGCTGATAGATCTGGGTGATCAGCGTCGGCACGCGTGCGGGGATGCCCAGCATGGCCTGAATGCCGAAATTCCCGATGGCCGAGACGAAGGCGAGGCTGGCCGCCGCCACCATGCCGCCGTGCGCCAGGGGCAGGATCACCGTCAGCAGCACCCGGCCGGGACCGGCGCCGGCGGCGCGGGCCGCCTCGGCCAGATCCAGCGGAATGCGGCGCAGGCTGGCCTGCATCGCAAGATAGACCAGCGGTGCATTGTAGATGCCCAGAAGCAGGATGATCCCGGTCCTGGAATACAGGGGATGCCGCGTGCCCGCCTCCATCGACAGGCCGAGGAACCCCAGCACCGGGCCGGAGGGTGAGAAGGCCTGGATCCAGGCCATGGCGGTCACCTGCGGCGGGATCATCAGGGGCAGCACGAAGGCAAAGACCAGCGCCGACTTGCCGCCAAGGTCGGTCTGCACCATGATCACCGCGAAGATCGTGCCGACCAGCACGGAAACAAGGGTCGAGGCCAGCGAAATATGGATGGTGTTCCAGATCGCCGCCCCGATCTGCGGGCGCGAGAACAGCTTCGCCAGCCGCTCGATCGCCAGCCCGCCATCATCGAAAAGGGCCGCCTGCGCCAGCCGCAGCATCGGCGCGACGGAAACCGACAGGATCAGCACGGCCAGCAGGGCCAGCACGATCCTTTCGGACGAAAGCCGGAAAAGGGGCGCGCGCGGCGCCCCCGTGCTGTTCGGAACGGAGGTCATCCCCGGTCAGCCGCCGAAGATTTCGGTGAACCGGGCGCGGGCCTCGGCATCCTCGGCCACCGCGCGGTCGGCATCCAGCGGCATCAGCTTGATCTCGGACAGCGCCGGCATCCCCTCGGGCGAGGCGACCTTGGGGTCGACCGGCATGTAGCCCTGTTCGGCGGCCAGTTTCTGGCCCTCTTCCGACAGCACGAAGCTGACGAAGGTCTGGGCCGCTTCGACCTGGTCGGTGCCGGCAAGGATCGCCACCGGCTCGGTGAAGAAACTGGCGCCTTCGGCCGGATAGACGAATTCCACCGGCGAGCCCGCCTTTCTGGCGCGCAGCACATCGGCATCGATGTTGACGCCATACTTTACCTGGCCCCCGGCCACGGCCTTGAGCACCGGGCCATTGCCGCCTTCGGGCACCACGCCAAGCGCATTCAGACGCTGGTAATAGTCCCAGCCCTGGCTGGCGTCCTGCAGCAGCGAATGCATGTGGACCAGCGCGGCGCCGGAATAAAGCGGGCTCGGGGCGACGATCTGGCCGGCATTGGCATCCTGGAACAGATCGGCCCAGCCTGCGACGGGCGCAGCGATCTTGGTGTTGTAGACGATGCCGGTGGACGAGATCTTGGTGCCGAAGAAGGTCTTGTCGGCATCGTACATCAGCGGGTCGATGCCGTCGAGCGGCGCTTCCGGCCAGGCCAGCAGCAGGCCCTGGCTTTTCAGCGTGCCCAGATTGATGCTGTCGGCGACCAGCAGCACATCGGCCTTGATGCCGCCGGCTTCCTGCTCGGCGGTCAGGATGTTCATCAGCTGCGAGGTGCCGTTGCGCATCCATTCCACGGTGATGTCGGGATGCCTGGCCATGAAGGCGTCGACGGTCTGCTGGGCGATTTCCGGCGATTGCGAGGTGTAGAGCGTCAGCGTGGTCTGCGCCGAGGCCGCGGTCGCGGCCAGCGTCAGGGCAAGGGTGGTGACAGTCAGGCGCATTGGAATTGCTCCGTGAGATGCGAGGAGGAAGGGATCGGCGCCGCGCCGGGAGCGGGGGCGCCGGGAAGCGGGATGGCCCAGAGGTCGCGGAACGCCAGATCGAGGCGTGCGCCCGGTTCGGGCGGCGTGGCCGTGTCGGGCAGCACCATGGGCAGCCGGAGGGACGGATCCGTCTCGGGGCGCAGTTCGTAGGACCAGCTGCCGCCGCGATAGTTGCGGGCGGTGACACGGGCGGGGATGCCGGCCTCGCCCGGATGGACGGGCTGGATATCGGCGGGATGGGTCGAGGCCATGGCCAATGGCCGTGCGGTTTCCCCGGCATGGCAGCGCAGCCGGACGCGCGTTCCCAGAAGATCGGCCATGGCAAGCCCGTTCCCCATGGGGCGCAGGCCCTCGACCGGCAGCACCAGCCCGCCCCCGATGAAACCGGCCACCGTGGCGTCGGCAGGTTCGCGATACAGTTGCTGGGGGCTGGCGCATTGCAGCAGGCGGCCCTTGTCCATCACCGCGATGCGGTCGGCCAGGGCCATCGCCTCGGATTGGTCATGGGTGATATAGACCAGCGTCGCCCCGCTTTCGCGGTGGAAGCGGTGGAACTCCTCTTCCATCGTGGCGCGCAGATGCACATCCAGATTGGCCAGAGGCTCATCCAGCAGCACCAGATCCGAACCGGCGGCCAGGCAGCGCGCCAGCGCGACCCGCTGGCGTTGCCCGCCCGACAGATCCGCCGGGCGACGGCTGGCAAAGGGCGCTAGGTTGACGGTGTCCAGCGCGCGGGCCACCCGGGTCTCGCGTTCGGTCCGGGGCAGGCGCGCCACCTTCAGCGCATAGCCGACATTGTCCGCCACCGACATATGCGGCCACAGCGCATAGTTCTGGAACACGATGCCGATGCCGCGCCTTTCGGGCGGCACCATGACGTTTCCTCCCGCCACCTGCCGGTCGCCCAGGGTGATCGTGCCTTCATCGGGACGGTCAAAGCCTGCAATAAGCCGCAGCAGCGTGGTCTTGCCGCAGCCCGAGGGGCCAAGCACGGCCACGAATTCGCCCACCGCGATATCGAGGTCGATACCCGACAGAACCCTGGTCTCGCCATAGCTCTTGCCGATGTTCGACAGCCGCAAACCCGTCATGCCGCGCTGTCCCTTTCCTGTCATTCCGGTGCGATTGATGCAGCGGCGGCATGACAGGAGCGTGGCCGTTCTGTAAAATCTTGATGAACCTTGCGGTTCAGATGCACGATGCTGGCGCATTCAGCCAGCCACTGCCTTGCCGACGCTGGGGAGAAGATCGGATGGTCTCATACGTTGCACTGCTGCGCGCCGTGAATGTCGGCGGAACAGGCAAGCTGCCGATGACGGAGTTGAAGGCGATGTGCGCCACCGAGGGTTTCGGGAAGGTCCGCACCTATATCGCCAGCGGCAATGTCGTATTCTCGTCCGACCGGCCCGTGTTGGAGGTCAAGCGGGTGCTTGAGAAACGTCTGGAAGACCATGCCGGCAAGCCGGTCGGCGTCATCCTGCGCACGGCGAAAGAGATGGCGGACGTTCTCAACGCGAATCCGTTTCCTGACGCTCCGCCCAGCGGGACTGTCGCCATATTTCTGGACACCCCGCCACCCGCCGACACGCCCGAAACGATGAAACACATGCAGGACGAAGAGGTTCGGCTGGGCAAGCGGGAAATCTATGTGGCTTATGGCGCGGCGGGCATGGGCCGCTCGAAACTTGCGATCCCCGCGGACGCGGATGGCACCGCTCGCAACATGAATACCATCGCAAAACTCGCCGAGCTCGCGGCCCCGATATGAGATGCCCGGACCAGCCGCCAACGACGGAACAGGCTCGGGCCTCCCTGCCCGCCCACCGTTCTTGGGTGCCGATGCCTGCACGCCATCGCCTCGGGGCTGATCGCGAAGGCGCGGATCGGCAGTGGTCGCGCCGATCAGTGAATGACCTGTTGCAAGAACTCCTGCGCGCGCGGGCCTTGCAGGTTGGTAAAGAAATCGCCGGGCGCCGCTTCCTCGATCTTTTCGCCGCGATCCATGAAGATCACCCGGTCGGCGACCTGCCGCGCAAAGCCCATCTCATGCGTGACGCAAAGCATGGCCATGCCCTCCTCGGCCAGTTCCACCATGGTGTCGAGCACCTCCTTGACCATTTCGGGGTCCAGCGCTGAGGTCGGCTCGTCGAAAAGCATCACCCGCGGCTGCATGCAAAGCGCCCGCGCGATGGCGACGCGCTGCTGCTGGCCGCCGGAAAGCTGGCCGGGATATTTTCCGGCCTGGCCGGGAATGCGCACCTTGGTCAGGTAATGCATGGCGCGCTCTTCCGCCTCGGCCTTGCCGAGGCCGCGCGACTTGCGCGGGGCGATGGTGCAGTTTTCCAGGATGGTCATATGCGGGAACAGGTTGAAGCTCTGGAAGACCATGCCGACCTCGCGGCGAATGGCGGCGACGTCCTTGGTGTCCCCGGTCAGCCGGTGGCCGTCGACCAGGATCTCGCCGCTGTCGTGCCGCTCGATGCGGTTGATGCAGCGGATCAGCGTCGACTTTCCCGAGCCCGAGGAGCCGCAGATGATGATCTTTTCACCCTTCGCGACCTCCAGGCTTACGTCGCGCAGCGCGTGGAAATTGCCGTAATGCTTGTTGACCTCGGTCGCCCTGATGACGGGATCCGTGGGAACGGGGCTGTTCATGGCCGGGAACCTTTCTAGCGGTTGGTGGCGATGCGAGTGCGCTTGCGCAGGACCGCGACCAGTTGCGAGGCGGAGGTGCAGATCACCAGATAGACCGCCGCCACGGTCAGATACATTTCGACCAGACGGCCGTTCAGCTGCGCCACCTTGGAGGCCGCGCCCACCAG
Source organism: Paracoccus binzhouensis (assembly GCF_016446475.1). Taxonomy (GTDB): domain Bacteria; phylum Pseudomonadota; class Alphaproteobacteria; order Rhodobacterales; family Rhodobacteraceae; genus Paracoccus; species Paracoccus binzhouensis. The sequence continues at coordinate 60,876 of NZ_JAEHFP010000007.1, forward strand.
GTCGGTCAGCGACAGGACGTAGACGAGCGCGGTGTCCTTGAACAGGATGATGGTCTGGCTGAGGATGATCGGCGAGGTCACCCGGAACACCTGCGGCAGGATGATGTGCCGATAGGCCTGCAAGGTCGAAAGCGACAGCGCGTCGGCGGCCTCGTATTGACCCTTGCCGACCGAGCGCAGGCCGACGCGGATGATCTAGGAATAATAGGCCGCCGCGAACAGCGAGAAGGTCAGAAATGCCGTCAGCACCCCGCCCACCGGCATAGGCCGGCCGTTGTTGAACATCCAGCCCGCGATCAGGGGCACCAGGAAGAAGAACCAGAACAGCACCATGATCAGCGGGATCGAGCGGATCACCGCCACATAGCCCTTGGCGAGCTGCGCCGGCACCGGCACCTGCAGATGCTGGACCAGCACCAGCCCGGTTCCCAGCACCAGCCCGGCGACAAAGGCGACGGCGGTCAGCAGCAGCGAGAATTGCAGCCCCTTCCATAGGAAAGGCAGGGCATCGACGACGACCGAGAAATCACGCGCGTTCATAGCGCACCTCCGCGACGCAGGATGGGAAGACGGCGCGCCTTGCGGGCCGGCGCGCTGCCGGGGATCTGGAAGCGGCGGTCGATCCACAGCATCAGCCGATAGGCGACCAGCGCCAGCAACAGGTAGATGATCGTCGCCGCCGCGAAGGCGCCGAAGGTCTGGAAAGTCGCCTCGGAGATCTGCCGTGCCTGCGCGGTCAACTCCAACAGGCCGATGGTCAGGGCGACCGACGTGTTCTTGTAGATCCCCATCACCTCGCTGGTCAGGCTGGGAACGATCAGCCGCAGGGCCTGCGGCACGATGATGTGGCGCCGGGTGGCGCAAGGCGAAAGCCCCAGCGCGGCGGCAGCCTCGTCCTGGCCGGCAGCGCCTCGATGCCCGCCCGCACCTGCTCGGCGATGCGCGCCGCGGTATAGAGGCTGAGACAGGCCAGCGCCGGGAAGAAGGCGCCCCAGGGCGGCGGCATCTGCTTGATCCGGTCGCCCAGGCCCGTGGGCAAAAGCTCGGGCAACACGAAATACCACAGGAACATCTGCACCAGCACCGGGATGTTGCGAAAGACCTCGACATAAAGACGTGCGGCCAGGGCTACGGCGCGGTTGCGGCTGGTGCGCCCGACGCCCACCAGCACGCCGATGGCAAAGGCGATCCACCAGCCGCCGACGGCCAGAAGCAACGTCCACATCAGGCCGGACAGCAGCCACCGGATGTAAAAGCTGCCCGTCTATCGCAGGTTGAAAAAGCACGTCGAACATGCCGATGACCTTCGCTTGGGGCCGGGCCGCGCAGGCCGCCACCCGGCCGGGGTTGTTGTCACTCGACGGCGTCGCTGGGATTGGCGACGCGTTCCTTCAGCGCCTCGCCCATCGCGAAATCGAGGTTCTCGTTCCGCGGCGGGATCGGTTGCGTGAACCACTGGTCATAGATCGCGGTGAACTCGCCCGAAGCCATCAGCCCCTTCAGCGTGTCGTCCACCACCGCCTTGAACTCGGCACCGCCCTTGGTGAACATCAGCCCGTAATAGATCCGGTCATAAGCTTCGGGCAGGAAGATCAGCGCCGAGGGATCGGGCGCCGCGGCCCGGAGCCCGGCCAGCAGGATGTCGTCCTCCATGAAGGCCACGGTGCGGCCCGAGGTCAGCATCAGGAAGGATTCCGCGTGATCCTTGGCCTGGGCGATGTTCAGGTCCATCCCCTGGGCCGAAAGCGCCTGCGCGAAGCCGACGGCATTCGAGCCCTGCGTGGCGACGACGGTCTTCAGATCATCGGCGCCCTTGAGGTCATTCCTGGCCAGCACCAGCCAGCGCGGCTGGCTGACGAAGGTCGCAACGCTGAACGAGACCTGCTGCTGCCGGGTCTTGTTGTTCGCCGTGCCGCCGCATTCGATGTCTACGGTGCCGTTCTGGATCAGCGGGATGCGGTTCGAGGAATTGACCGGGACGTAGTTCAGCCGCATCTCCTTGCCGAGCTTTGCCTCGATGCTGTCCACGATCCGCGCGCGCAGGTCCAGCGAGAAGCCGATCGGCTGCTAGTCGGCGCCGAGATAGGAAAACGGCATCGAGGCTTCACGATAGCCGATGGTGATCGCTTCGTTCGAGGCGATGCGCTCCAGCGTCACGCTGTCGGCATGGGCGGGGGCGGCAAGGGCCGCGCAGGCCAGAACGCCGCACAGGCCAAGGCTTTTGATGCTGTTCATGTTGGTTCCCTTGTTGGTCGGTTCGTTTCTTATCGCGCCGGACCTGCTGGTCAGGTCCGGCGCATCTTGCTCAGGCGGCGGCGGGCAGCGCGGCGACATAGATATGCGGCGCGCGATGCGCCCGCGCCCGCGGGCCGACAAGCCCGACGCCCAGCCGGTCCAGCCCGGCGATCAGCCGGTCGCCCAGGGCATGGCAATGGTCCTGGATTTCGGCGACGCCGATGGCGTCCAGCAGATCGAGCGCCCCGCCCAGCCCCAGCACGGCGGGCAGGTTGAAGTTCCCGATCTCGAACCGGCGGGCGGTGCTGGCGACGGCCATGTTGTCATGCCGCGCGATCAGGTCGGCGGGCGGGTTTTCCAGCGTGATCACGGCCATGTAGCTGGGCTGGGCATCGACCGCCTCGCGGTTCCAGTACAGAAAGCCCAGCCCCTGCAGCAGCAGCCCCTTATGGGTGCCCGAGCCGACGAAGGTGGCGCCGATCCGCTTCACATCCACCGGCACCACGCCGATGCCCTGCATCACGTCCACGACGAAGAAAAGCCCGCGTTCCCGGCACAGCCGGCCGACGCTTTCGACATCGAACAGATGCCCGGCATGGAAAGTCACCAGCGACATCGCGATGGCGCGTGTCCGCTCGCCCAGGTGCCGCTCGAAAAAGACGGCGTCCACGATCTCTGGCATCGGCAGGAAGCGCGTCTCGACGCCCTTGCGGGCCAGGTTCAGGAAGGCATAGGCGTTGTCGGATGGTCGCCCTCCAGCATCAACACCGCGTCCCCGGCTTCCAGCGGCAGGGCGTTGGCGGCGATGTTCATCGCCTCCGAGGTGTTCCTGGTGAAGGCGATCTCTTCGGGTGCGGCATTCACGAAGTCAGCCAGCTGGCCGCGCACCGCCTCCAGGCCCGCAAGCCATTCGGACTTGGGACCGGCGGTGTCGAAGGACGCGGCGATGAACGCCTCGAGCCGCTCTTTCACCGGCACGGATAGCGGCGACTGAAAGCCCGCATCCAGATAGGTCATCCGCTCTACCGCCGGGAAAGGTCGCCGCACTGCGGCAACCTCATAGGACATGGATCGCTCTCCTGCTGCACCCCGTGGGCCGACCTTCAGCAAGGCAAGCCCTCCTGTTGATCAATTTCCGAGATCAATGATTTCGAAAATCAGGATGCGAGAGGATGCCGATCCTGTCACGATAAAATTTCTCTTTTCGGATTCAATTATTCCGAAAATTGATAGATTTTCGAATTCTGGCAGTTGCTCTGGTTCCAAAGAATGAGGCTGTCACCCTTTTACGGTCAGCCGTCTGTGTCCTCGACTTCCAGAATCGTCTGCGCCAGCAGATGCGCGGCGCGCTGCAAGGGCTCGATAAAGGCCCCCAGTTCGTCGTAGCGCACCCGCGCGGTCGGCACCGACACCCCAAGACAGGCGATCAGCGTGCCGTCGGGGCCGGTGATCGGCGCCGCACAGCCCACGACGCCCTGCACATATTCCTCATTGGTACTGGCCCAGCCCTTGCGCCGGACCTCGCCCAGCTGGGCAAGCAACGCATCGGGATCGATGATCGTGTTCGGCGTGTGCCGCTGCATCAGCAGCGTTCTGACCAGCTTGTCGCGCGCCGCGCCGGGCATCCGGCTCAGATAGATCTTGCCGGTCGAGGTGCAGTAAAGGGGCGCATCGGCGCCCGGATCGAATTGCAGGCCCTGCGAGGGCGCAACGCGCACGCTGTCCACATAGACGACGCGGTTGTTGCGGACGATGCCGATGGTCTTGCCCGCCAGCAGCACGAGGCGATTGCCGACCCAGAACCGCTTGGTCCCGGGGGCCTTCTGCACCATCTGCCGCGCCTCGAGGTTGCTGATCAACCGATGCGCCGTCGGCACCGGCAGGCCCAGTTCCTGGGCGATCTCTGCGGTGGTGACCGGCTTTCGCTGGCTGGCAACGAAATCCAGGATCGCAAGGGCACGATCCAGCGGGCCGTCGGAGGGCGTTTCAAGGGGGATGTGATCGAACCAATGATTCTCGGCAAGCGAGAACCGTTCTTTCGAAAAACAAGGCATTGGGCAAGGAGAATGCGGCCCTCAGCTCAGATAGGCAGAGCTCGGCGAGGTGATTCAGCGCCCGTTTGATATGAGCTTGCCGAAGATCACCGACAACTGGCTGCGCACCGTCTTCACGCTCTTGCCCAGCCGTTCAGCGATCGCCCGATTGTCGAGCCCCTCGGCAACGAGGTTCAGCAGGACAGCTTCGGCGGGCGTCAGTCCGGCGTCGCGGATCGCGCGCGACAGCTCGCACCGGCTTTGGCCAAGAGGGGCGACGAATTCGGCCCGGAATCGCGGCTGCGAGCCGGCAGCCTTCGTCAAAGGGCAAGCGCATATCGCTGCGGCAATGCGCAACCAGCGTGGGCACATGCAACTGCGGCGCAAGGTCCGACACGTCGATCCCCTGCATCTGCGACAGCAGCTCTGCGGCGACCTCGGCACTTGCCGTCACCCATTCGAGATCGCCCCACCAGAAATGCTGTTCGGACAACCCGTCCGGGATGAAGAGGTTGGTGAAGAACTTGCAGAACGCCGGATTGTCGCATCCCCAGCCGATGCGCACGAAATTGACCAGCATCTCGGCCGCCTCCAGCCGTTCCGCCTCGGTTCGCGCCCGGACCCGCTTGCCCTGGGCATAGGCGTTCAGAAGCACCAGATGCGAGACGCGCTCGGGGTGGCGCAGGGCACAGGCGATGGCGAGCGCACCGCCCTGCGATAGCCCCAGCAGCACGAAGCACGGCTCCCGGATCGCCGCGGCCACCGCGTCCAGATCCGCATGCCAAGCCTCGACCGAGAGGTCGGCGACATGCCCCTTTGGCCGGGTCACGCCGTCCCCTGCCGTTCACGTGTCCTGGTCATGTGCACGCGGTCGCTTCCTGGAACCGCGACAGCGTTTTCTGCCGCGAAACGGAGCGGGCAAGGCGAGACAGAGCAGGCGCCTTGCAGCCATCTTTCTCCCCGTCGCCTTTACGATGTGCTTTCCTTGCCCGTCAGGGCCTGATGCAGGCGCCGGACCTCGCGGTTGAGGGCGATCATCTCTTCCGCCGTCATGCCGGCCCGGGCGAAGAGGGCTTCGCCGAGGCAGCGGCTTTCCGTCTTCAGATCCAGGCCGCGCGCGGTCAACGCGACCACCACGCCCCGCTCGTCATCCTGACGCCGGGTTCTCGTGACCAGCCCGGCTGCCTCCAGCCGTTTGACCAGCGGCGTGATCGTGCTCGGCTCCAGATCCAGCCGGGTGGCAATCGCGCTGATGCTGCGCCCGTCTTCCTCCCACAGCACGTTCAGCACCAGGTATTGCGGATAGGTGATGCCCAACCGGTCCAGCAGCGGCTTGTAGAGGCGGTTGATCGCCATGGAGGTCGCATAGAGCGAGAAGCATAGCTGATCTTCGAGGGTCGGTTCCTTGGCCATAAGGCTTCTTATCACGGGATTTGTTATCGCGACAATAAAAAGCTGGACATGCAGTGATGCGCACTGTAGTAAGTATATTATCGCGATAATTATTATGGCGAAAATCAAATGAAATGATCATGTCGGTCCAGGTTCTCTACCGCACCCAAGCCACTGCAACCGGAGGCCGCGAAGGCCAGGCCCGCAGCGCAGACGGCCGTCTGGAGGTCGCGCTCTCCACCCCGAAGGAACTGGGCGGTGCGGGCGGCACCGGCACCAATCCCGAACAGCTCTTCGCGGCCGGCTATGCCGCGTGCTTTCTTGGCGCGCTCAAGCTTGTCGCCCAGCAACAGAAAGTGAAGCTCCCCGCTGATGCCGCGATCACCGTGACCGTGGGTATCGGGCCGCGCGCCGAGGGCGGTTTCGGCATCACGGCCGATCTTGCGATCAGCCTGCCGGGCATCGCGCACGAGGAGGCGCAGCGACTGGTCGAGGCGTCGCATCAGACCTGCCCCTATTCGAATGCCACCCGCAACAACGTCGCGGTCGGCCTGACGGTAATCTGAGACAGGCTTCGCAGGCCCGGCCAGTCACGACCAGATCGCGGCGGCCTTGACAGGCCGTCGTCGGAGCCGGGCCTTCGAGAAGTGCCCCCGGGGCGGGAAACCCGCCAGACGTTCATCTATATCACCAAAGGAAACGACCATGTTCGGGATCTCTCCCCTGGGCTGGCTGCATACGCTTGGAAGCCTGCCAGCCATCCCCCTCGCGATCTGGATGCTTGTGCGCCATGGGCGGATCGTGCCCCGGTCCAAAGCCGGCGCGGCTTATTTCGTCTTCATGCTGATCGGTGGCCTGACCGTGTTCCTGGTTGCGAAACAGCCGGTGAGCAACGTCATCGCAGCCGCGACGCTGGCGCTGCTCGTTGCCGGCTTTGCAGTTGGCCGCATATCGGTGCCGGGGCGTGCAGCCCGTTATTTCGAGACCATCTTCCTGACCATGACGGTCTTTCTGCTGCTGGTGCCATCGGTATCCGAAACACTGAGGCGCGTCCCGGACGGCAATCCGATTGCGGCGGACCCCGGCTCTCCGATCCTGCTGGGTGCGCTTGGTACACTCACCGTCCTGCTGATCCTGGGACTGGCCGCGCAGATCCTGTATCTGCGCAGGACGACAAGGCAGGTCAGCACCCCGAGGGCCTGACCTGCCCTGACCCTGCCGGTTCAGATCGCCTGGCCGCCCGAGACCTCGATCCGTTGCGCAGTGACCCAGCGGTTGTCGTCGGCCAACAGGCTTGCCACCATCGGCCCAATATCGTCGGGCAGGCCCACCCGGCCAAGCGCTGTCAGCCCGGCGAACTTGGCGTTTACATCCGGGTTGTCGCGCACGGTGCCGCCGCCGAAATCGGTCTCGATGGCGCCGGGCGCAACCGTGTTCACCGCAATGCCGCGCGGCCCGAACTCCTGCGCCATGTAACGGGTCAGCACCTCGACTGCGCCCTTCGCCGCCGCATAGGCCGCAAAGCCGGCATGGGAAAACCGCGTCAGCCCGGTCGAGACGTTCACGATCCGCCCGCCATCGGCGATCAGCGGCAACAGCGCCTGGGTCAGGAAGAACACGCCCTTCACATGCACGTCGAACAACCCGTCGAACTGCGCCTCGGTCGTCTCGCCGATCGTGGCGAATTCGCCATGGCCGGCGTTGTTGACCAGATGGTCGACGCTGTCGCGGCCCCAGACATTCCGCAGGCTGTCGCGCAAAGTTTCGGCAAAGGCGGGGAAGCCCGCCACGCGCGAAACATCCAGTTGCAGCGCCACCGCCTTGCGGCCCAAAGCCTCGATTTCCGTGACGACTTCGGCGGCCTGCGCTGTGTTGCCGCGATAGGCCACGACGACATCGCTGCCATGGCGGGCGATGGAAAGCGCGGTATTGCGGCCCAGCCCACGGTTGGCGCCGGTGATCAAAGCGATCTTGCTCATGTTTTCGTTCCTCATGCTGAGCGGATGAGGAGAACATGGCGCAGCACGCCCGGCCTTGGTTGCCCGTTCCTCGCACAATCTTGCCTGTTTCCGCGAAACCTGCGGATGCGGCTTGCATACAGGCCCGGTTTCCTTGCCTGATACCGCAAGCCCCCTGTCCGGACCCAACCGATGCGCAGCCTTCTCGATCTTGTCCGCCGCCATGCCGATGCCCATGCCGACCGTTTCGGCCTTGCGCCGACACCATTTCCCGGACTGGGCGTCGTGCGCGTGATGCGTCCCGGCGAATTGCAGGTGGCGGTGCAAAAGCCGTTGATCGCGATCTGCCTTCAGGGCCGCAAGCGCGTGACGATGGGGACGACCAGCTTCGACTATGGCGCGGGCGAGGCGCTGGTGATCACCGCCGATGTGCCGACCACCAGCCGGATCCTCGATGCCAGCCCTGCCGCGCCCTATTACGCCCTGGCGCTGGAACTGGACCCGGCGCTTCTGCGCAGGCTTTCCGTCGAGGCCGATCTGCGCCCCGCCGGTGCGGCCCCGCTGCGCATCGAGCCGGCCGACCCGGACGTGACCGACGCCGCGGGGCGGCTGATGCGGCTGCTTGACCGGCCCGCCGCGCTGCCGGTGCTGGGCGAGTCGCTCTTGCGCGAGATGCATTACTGGCTCCTGACCGGCCGCCACGGCGCCGCGATCCGGGGGCTCGGGGCGGTGGACAGCCATGCCCATCGCATTGCCCGCGCGGTGGCGCTGATCCGGCAGGACTATGCCCGCGCGCTGCGCATCGGCGACCTGGCCGCGGCGGCGGGGATGAGCGAATCCTCCTTTCACCAGCATTTCCGCGCCATCACCACGCTGTCGCCGCTGCAATTCCAGAAGCGGCTGCGGCTGATCGAGGCGCGGCGGCAGATGCTGGCGGACGGCGCGGGCATCGCGCAGGCCGCCCATGCCGTGGGCTATGAAAGCGTGCCGCAATTCACCCGCGACTATGCCCGCCTGTTCGGTATGCCGCCCGGCCGCGACATGCGCGAGGCAAGGCTCAGCGCCTGCGGCGCCACACGTTCCGGAAACCCGGCGGGCATTCAAGCATTCAGGGCCGCAGCAAAGGCCGCTTCACAATGCACCTGCGTGGTATCGAACACCGGCACCCGGACATTGCCCTGATCCAGGAGCATTCCCACCTCGGTGCAGCCAAGGATCAGGCAATCCGCTCCGCGATCCACGAGGCGCTGCGCAATCGCCATGAAAACGGCCCGACTCTCCTTGGTCACGATGTCGCGGCAAAGCTCTTCGTATATGATCCGATGCGTCAGGGCCCGGTCCGATACTTCCGGGATGACAGGATCAAGACCGGCCATGACCAGCCGGTCGGTGTAGAATGCCTGCTCCATCGTGAAGGCCGTCGCCATCAGGCCAGGGCGGCGAAGCCTTTTCCGGCAAATGGACGCCGCGGTTGCGTCAGCGATATGCAGAAGGGGGATCGAGACTCCGCGCATCATCCTGTCCGCCAGCTTGTGCATGGTGTTCGTCGCCAGGATCAGCAGATCGGCGCCGCCGCGTTCAAGAGATCTGGCTTCCGCGTTCAGAATATCGCCGGCCCGTTCCCATTCGTCCGCAACCTGCAGCCGCTCGATCCGCGAAAAATCCAGGGAACGGATAAGCAGTTCCGGAGAATGCAGCCCTCCCAACCGTTCGCGGGCCAGGGTGCACAAGGTGCGATAGTAGATTTGCGTGGATGCTGCGGACATGCCGCCCAGAATGCCGATAGTCTTCAAGAACCACTGTGCCCCTTCTTCCGTTATCGCATCGTAGATCGGTGCGATGCCGGCGTCGACCACCAAGCAACGGTCCGCTACAGGCCCGGAGCCGCCTCGCAGCGGCATTGTGCTATGTTCATGGCGATCAGCGCCGCAATCCGAAAAAGCGCGGCCCATGATCGATGTTCGGAATGTCGGCAATCCTGCAGAGGCTTCCCCAGACCGGACACGCACGCTTGCCACAGCGATTTTCCAGGGCAATGTCGCCTATGCGGGACGGAGTGGACCCTGGAAAGCAATCGGCCGCTATCCTGCGTCCGCCAAGGCACCTCATCCGACGCTAGCCGGTCTATCCCTTCCGTCGTGCATGGACCTTGGCTGCCAGCGCCTCCGACGCGTTCAAACGTAGCGGTAGGCAGGCGGCGCATTCCACCTCCGCCCGGCTCACACCGATATCGCCTAGGCTGTTGACCGGCATGGAATAAGGACCCCGCTTCCGGGGTGATCGGCGTCCATGTTTGGATGCCCCCTTCGATGCAAGGGTTTTCTGACCTTCTGAGCATGTGATTGGGTGCGGTCATGTTTCAGGCCTCTGGAGTGCGGCCGTGATATGCCGCGGGCTGGTATGGTGATGCGCGGGCCGGGGCCACATAAAAATTGCGAGCTTGGGCTCGTTGGACGCCACTGGCTTTCCCGTTCCGGATCTTGTCGATCATTTGCCCATTCTGGTCGTCGTCCTCCTCACATCGCCGACGCTCCGGTGGCCGCGGTCAGCAGACCGCGCCGGCCGGATCCCGAGTTTACGGACAAGGCCATCTGGACGGTCTTTCAGGAAGAGCGCCCGCACCTCGTCCCCTATGCCGGGCGCTTCGACGGCTTCCACTCGCTGCCTGCGGCGGTAGCGAAGACCTGCCTCGTGCGGTTCGACAACAACAAATACTCCGTCGCGGCAACGGCTGTCGGGCGGCCGGTCGAGATCCGGGCCTATGCGGAGCGGATCGAGATCCGGCATGGATGAGCCATGCCCCGCCATTGGTCCGAGGGGCATGGTGAACGGCTGGTCGGGGACCAACCGATGGGTCGAGAACCCCGTCAAATGGCGGCCAGAGGCAGAAGCTGGCGATGGCCAATGACGGAAAGTGCCGTGGTGGAGGAAGGCCAGCCAATGACAACCGCCCATCTGGTAGCCAGGATACTGGACACGAGAGCGATGCGCCCGCGCGGCTGGATGCGGTGGTCCTGACCATCGGCAGGCGGATGGCGCGGGAGGATTACGAGAACGCCGTGCGTGCCGCCAATGACAACACGCCGCCGACCCGAGGCGGGGGCGGGCGGGATCGCGATGGCGATGCATGAGGCTGCCGCATGGGAGGAATAGCCGCGCTTGATATTGACATCCAATGGGATGTCTATAAGTTGTCCCCCATGAGGTTGGTTCTGGACACCAATGTGATCGTGGCGGCCTTTCGGAGTCGCAACGGGGCAAGCAACCTGCTGCTGCGGCTGGTTGACCGGGGCACGGTGACGCCGCTTTGCTCGACGGCATTGTTCCTCGAATATGAGGCGGTGCTGAGCCGGGAGGAAACCCGGAAGGTGACGGGGCACAGCCTGGAGGATGTCGCGGCGGTGATGAGCGCGCTTGCCGCCGTGTCCGAGGGCGTCGATATCTCGTTCCGGACGCGGCCGATGCTGCCCGATGTCGCCGACGAGATGGTGCTGGAGGCTGCGTTGAACGGGCAGGCCGAGGCCATCGTGACGCATAACGTCAAGGACTTCCGCCCGGCGCTCGCGCTGGACGTCACCATCGCAACGCCAAGAGAGATCGTCAGGAGACTGAACGCATGACGCAGACCCAACGCTACAAATACCCGCTGCAACTGCCGCAGTCGCTCAAGGAGACGGCGGCGCGTCTGGCGCAGGAGGATGGTGTGTCGCTCAACCAGTGGATCGTCTCGGCGGTCGCGCAGAAGATCGGTGCGGTGGAGACGGCGGTCGATTTCCTCAAGGCGCGCGCAGGCACGGCGAAGCGCGGCGACCTGACCCGGCTTCTGGACCGGGCGCCGGATGTGGCGCCGATGCCGAAGGACAAGATGTGATCCACGAAACGCCGCGCCTGCCCTGCCACAAGCGAGGATGGGAGGACTGACCGCACGGAGACCATCGCCATGACCCGCGCCGCACTCTATGCCCGCTATTCCGACGATAAGCAGAGCGAAGCCTCGATTGAGGACCAGTTCCGGCTTTGCCGCGAGCATACTGCGCGGGAGCGGTGGCAGATCGTGGGTTCCTACGAGGATGCGGCGATTTCCGGCGCGAGCACGATCCTGCGACCGGGCATCCCAGCGGCTGATGCGCGATGCGCAGTAGGGCGAGTTCAACATCCTCGTGGCCGAGGCGCTGGACCGGATCAGCCGCGACCAGGCGGATGTCGCCACGCTCTACAAGCATTTGAAGTTCGCGGGTGTGAACATCGTCACCTTGGCCGAGGGTGAAATCACGGAACTGCATGTCGGCCTCAAGGGGACGATGAACGCGCTGTTCCTGAAAGACCTTACCATGAAGACCCATCGTGGCCTTCGGGGTCGGGTAGAGAAGGGTAAGGCCGGGGGAGGGCTTTGCTACGGCTGCAAGGTGGTGAAGAAGTTCGACGCCAACGGCGAGCCGATCCGGGGCAACCGGGAGATCATTCCTGAGGAAGCGGAAATCATCCGCCGCATCTTCCGCGAGTTCGCGTCGGGTAAAAGCCCGAAGGCCATCGCCGTCGATCTGAACCGCGAAAGCATCCCCGGCCCGCTGGGCCGCGCATGGGGCGATACCAGCATCCGGGGTCATCGCAATCGCGGCACCGGCATCGTCAACAACGAGCTTTATGCTGGCGTGCTGGTCTGGAACCGCCTGCGCTTCGTCAAAGACCCGTCCACCGGCAAGCGCGTGTCGCGCATCAACCCGCCCGAGAAATGGATCAGGAGCGAGGTTCCGCATCTGCGGATCGTGGATGATGCGCTCTGGAATGCCGTGCGGGAACGTCAGAAGCAGATCGCGGAAGTCTTCGGCCCGAACCCGGCCAACACACGGGAGGGCAGGGCGAAACGGCTGCATTTGGCGAACCGGCCTGTCTCTCTCCTTTCCGGCCTGATGACCTGCGGCTGCTGCGGTGGGAAGGTCGGTGTCATACTCTCCAACCGCTTCGGTTGCCTCAATCATCACCGGCGGGGCACCTGCACCAACAACCGCACCATCCTGCGCGACATGCTTCCTGACCCGCGCCGGGTTTGCCGGGTGCTCCAACTCCTGAGTAGGATGGAGCATCATGAGCAAGACGACGAACAAGTTTCCCCCTGAAGTGCGCGAGCGTGCGGTGCGGCTGGTTCTCGACAATGAGGGGCAGCATGGATCGCGGTGGCAGGCGGTCCTGTCGATTTCCGCGAAGATTGGTTGCGCGCCCCACGCCCTGAACGAGTGGGTCAGGAAGGCCGAGGTCGACAGCGGCAAGCGCGCGGGGATCCCAACCGAGATGGCCGAGAAGATGAAGGCGCTGGAGCGAGAGAACCGCGAGTTGCGTCAGGCGAACGAGATCCTGCGCAAGGCATCAGCGTATTTTGCGATGGCGGAGCTCGACCGCCGGTCGAAGTGGTGGTCGGGTTCATCGACGATCAGCGTGGTGAACACGGGGTCGAGCCGATCTGCAGCGTGCTGCCGATCGCCCCGTCCACCTATTACGATCATCTGGCGAAGCGGGCCGATCCGGATCGGCAGTCGGAGCGTGCCCGGCGCGACGCGG
>NZ_JAEHFP010000070.1 GCF_016446475.1 Paracoccus binzhouensis
GCTACGACAAAACCGCAGACAGTTTCCTCGGCTTCATCGACATCGCCTGCATCAGGCTCTGGCTTCGCCATTTGTCAACATGACCTAACCAATATGAATTTTCCGGATTTTCTACTGACCTGTTCAGTTCTCGCGCTTGTCAAATTCCGCATTCATTTTAGAGGAATGATTGTCGGCGCCATCCGGCCCGATGTTGCGTGTCGCAGCCCCAGGCAAGCCCGTCCCGCCGGCCCCGGCCGGAAACGCCGTCCTGGCGAATAGATGCGCTTGTCCGGAATCCGGACCCGCAAGGCAACCGATTACGCGGTCAGCAACACCGCGTATCTGATGGGAAGTGTTAACGATGACCTTTGGGCACGGTGGCCATGACGGCCATGGCGGGCACGACGACCATTGCGGTCCCTCGGGCCCCGACTGCGAAAAGATGATCTATCTCGGCAAGCTGCCCGACATGGATCCCGACGATTCCAACATCGGTGCGGAAAAGGCCGGCAAGATCCTCGGCGGCCAGGGTTTCGGCTCGCAGGACGCGCCGCTCTCCAGGCGGCTGGTCGAGGTCAGCGCCGACGACCGCGACGGCGACGGCGTGATCGACACCGATGACGGCTGGCGGAGCCGCTCCGAAAGCATCCGCCATGACGCCGATGGCGACGGCAGCGCTTCGGCCTTCAAGGTCGATTCGACCTTCATCGTCAACGATACCGCCGTCACCTTCCGCAACCCGGATGGCAGCCTCGAGACGCTGGACCTGCCGGTCCGCATCATGCAGGATTCCGCCGGCAACACCTTCCTGATGCCGCCGCCGGAAGGCGCCTTGAAGGCCGAAGTCGCGGCGATGACCTCGCGCCCCATCGTCTCGGTCGAGTTTCCCAGCGACTCGCGCAGCTTCGACCTGTGGTATGACGGCATCTTCACCGACCGTCACTGCTTCCCCTGCTTCGCCCGCGGCACGCTGATCGAGACCGAGCACGGCGCCATCCCGGTCGAGGAGCTGGTCCCCGGCATCCGGGTGGCGACCCGCGATCACGGGCTGCAGCCGGTGCGCTGGGTCGGCTCGCGCCTGCTCGGACGCCAGTCGCTTGCCGTCAGCCCGAACCTGCGCCCGATCCGCATCTCGGCCGGGGCGCTCGGCCGGGGCCTGCCTTGCCGCGACCTGCTGGTCTCGCCGCAGCACCGCATCCTGGTGCGCTCGAAGATCGCCCGGAAGATGTTCGGCGCCGACGAGGTTCTGGTCGCCGCCAAGCAGCTGCTGCAGATCGCCGGCATCGACATCGCCGAGCATGTCGAGGCGGTGGAATATTTCCACATCCTGTTCGACCGGCACGAGATCGTGCTGTCGGAGGGCGCCGAGACCGAGTCGCTCTATACCGGGCCCGAGGCGCTGAAATCCGTCGGCCGCGCGGCGCGCGAGGAGATCTTCGCGCTCTTCCCCGAGCTGCGCGCCCGGGCCGAGGACGCGCTGCCCGCCGGGGCCCGCATCCTGGCCTCGGGCCGCATGGGCCGCAAGCTGGCGGTCCGTCACGCCCAGCACCACAAGCCGCTGGTGCAATGACCGGCGCCACATGACATCCCGGGGCCGGCTTCGCCGGCTCCGTGCTCGTTCAATGCCGAGCAGGCGGTGCCGTTCCGCCGCCCGAACACTGCCAGGCGCGATAGCCGACCGCCGCCGCCCCGTGGCCTCGGGGACAGGCGGGGTTCCGGTGATCCGGCAGATGCCCTGCCCGACCGACCGGCGGAACGGATCATCCCGATTGCCCTCGCTCACGCCGCGCGGATTGCCATGAAATTCTGTGCATTGCCAATGTCTTGAGTTGTATACTTCACCCAGACGACGCCGGTGGCCGGTGATCCAGAATCGGATGGGGCCCGCAACCGCAATTCGCCCACAGCCGCCCCCCTGGCACGTCGCTGACCGGATCGCGGCTGTCGCGGCGCGGCACTTCTCGCCCCGCAAAGCCGTCGCCGATGTCCATGCGCTGCTGCCTCCTGCTCTTGTGGCAAGCGTGATTTTCCGCGCCCACTACCGGGCCCGGTGGCGGGTGCATCGGCCGCGTCCCCTCGCCGGCTGATTCGCCGCGAGAGAACCACGCCGCGAACCCGGAGTCCCGCCCGCACCGGACCAGCGCCGCCGCCGCGTCCCGTCCGCGCCGGGCCTTGCGGCCAGGGCAGGTATCCCCTTGACAGGGCGGGCGGTTTTCCCGCGCCGCGGTCGTCCCGCGGGCCAGCCTGGCCCCAGCACGGCCCACACCTTCCCCTGCCGAAACCTTGCTTCCGGTGAGGAATATCTTGACAGGATGTCGCAGGGTTGTTTTCCTGTTGAGAAAAAAGATTTCGAGCCCAGAAAGTTCGTTCCGACAAGGCCGACCCGGAACCACGGGCCCGGAAGGAACAGAAAACACGGCCCAGCCCCGGCGACGGACCGGGAAGCGGGCCCCAGGGAGGATGCACCATGTCGGATCTGGACAGACGGATCAAGGCCATGCACCGGCGCGACATCGCCGTGGCCCTGGCCTTCGTGTTGGGACTGTGGTTCGCGATCGTCTTCGTGGCGATCGGGACCTGGCCGCTGGCGCCCTCGGCGGCGGCGCGGATCATGCTGCTGGTCGGCGGCGCAGTGGTGCTGCTGTTCAACTCGGCCGCCATCATGGCGATGCTGCGCCATTACCGCGAGGACCGCGACTTCATGTACGGGCTGGACATCCGCTTCCTGGACGAGGCGCGCGCCGCCCGCGCGGCCAGGAAGGCCGGCCCCCCAGCCGAAAGGATCCTGCGCCATGGCTGAATACCGCCCCCCTGCCCAGGGCAGGCTCGGCCAGATCGCCGACGTGATCGTCCTGCTGATCATGGCCATCGGCGCGCTGTATCTGCCCCTGTGGCTGGGCCTTGCCGGCTCGGCCAAGATCCCGCAGGCGATCGGCACCCCGACCTGGGAGAGCCTGGGGCAGAACCCGGCCATGGTCGAGCAATGGCAGAAGCTCGGCTATGCCGAGCCGGGCCAGGCCGCCGAGCTGATCGCCGCGCGCTTCGACTACAGCGTCTCGATCAGCGCCCTCCTGGCGATGGCGGCGGTCGTGGTGGGCTATTACGCCATCCTGCTGCGGTTCTCCGAAAGGGAATATCGCGACGTGATCGCCGAACGTTTCGGAACGACAACGGAGGAGTAAGGGTATCATGGATCCGTGGGACTATCTGGAATATGCGGCCTGGGGTGCCTCGGCGGCCTTCGCCCTGGCCATCGTCGCGGACTGGCTCCGCACCGACAGCACCTATAGCGAGGACTTCTTGACCTCGTCCCGCGAGGGCGAGCTGGAGGCGCTGACCGAAGACCAGCACCGGGGCTAGGCATGGAGGGAATAGGCATGGACCAGACACGCAAGACCGAACATGTCG
Organism: Paracoccus binzhouensis; assembly: GCF_016446475.1. Lineage (GTDB taxonomy): Bacteria > Pseudomonadota > Alphaproteobacteria > Rhodobacterales > Rhodobacteraceae > Paracoccus > Paracoccus binzhouensis. The sequence goes on from NZ_JAEHFP010000070.1 coordinate 3,391, forward strand.
GCCTGGCCCGGGTGCTGGGTCCCGCCCATGTCTGGGCGCTCGGCGTGGGCATCGTGCTGGTCGGCGAATACATGGGCTGGAACTTCGCCGTCGGCAAGGGCGGCGCCTATGCGGCGCTGATGGCCTGCTGGTTCGCGGGCATCCTCTATACCTGCGTGGCGATGATCGATTCCGAGGTGACCTCGACGGTCGCCGCGGCCGGCGGGCAATATACCCAGGCCAAGCATATCGTCGGGCCGCTGATGGCCTTCAATGTCGGGCTCTACCTAGTCTTCGCCTATACCATGCTGGAGGCGGCGAACGCCATCACCGTCGGCTTTCTCGTCGATACCGTCGCCAGGATGGGCGGCCATGCCGGCGGCATCGACCAGCGGCCGTTCATCATCCTGTCGATCCTGTTCCTCGCCTGGCTGAACTATCGCGGCGTGCTGGCGACGCTGACCTTCAACCTGGTCATCACCGCCATCGCCTTCTCGGCGATCATCGTGCTGTTCCTGGCCACCGCCGGCCTGCCGGGGGCCAGCCCGCTGCGCCATGCCGAGCTGATGGCGGGCGCCGCGGCGCTGCCCTATGGCTGGCTCGGTATCCTGGCGGCGATGCATTTCGGCCTGTGGTTCTATCTGGGGATCGAGGGCACCACCCAGGCCGCCGAGGAGGTGCGCAGCCCGGCCCGCGCCCTGCCCTTCGGCACCCTGGCCGGGGTGATGACCCTGGCCATCGCCGCCACCCTGACCTGGTATGTCTGCACCGGGCTGATGCCCTGGGAATATCTGGGCCAGGCGGGCGTGCCGCTGTTCGACGCGGCGCGGCTCAGCGGCTCGGGCCTGCTGATGGCGTTCCTGGGCATCGGCACGCTGTTTGCGACCCTGGCCTCGGCCAATGGCTGCATCAACGATGCCAGCCGGGCCTGGTTCGCCATGGCCCGCGACCGCTACCTGCCGGGCTGGTTCGGCGCGGTGCACCCCCGCTATCGCACGCCCTATCGCTCGATCATCTTCCTGGTGCCGATCGCGCTGGTCTTCGCGCTTGGCGCGCCGATCGACCAGGTGATCACCTTCTCGATCCTGTCGGGCCTGCTGGAATACACCTTCATGCCGCTGAACATCATCCTGTTCCGGCGCAAATGGCCGCTGGACACCATCCGGCGCGGCTACGAGCACCCGTTCCACCCGCTGCCGGCGCTGGTGCTGCTGGCGCTGTGCGGGACCGCCTTCCTGGCGGTGTTCCTGGGCTATGGCACCCAGCTGGTGGCGATGATCGCCTTCTACATCGTCGTGTCGCTGTGGTTCCATTTCTGGCGCTACCGCTTCGTGGACCGCGGCGCCCAGTTCACCATGCCCTGGCCGAAGCCGAGAGGCTACTGACCATGCCGGCGGGGCCGCTTCCCGGCCTTCCGATCCTGGCCGCGGCGCTGGCGCTTCTTCTGCTGCTGGCGCTGCGCCTGCGCAGCGAGGCGGCGCGGCGCCGGACCGCCCGCGCCGGCTATTTCGACCGCATCGCCCCGCGGATGCGGGGCCTGCGCCGCGCGGTGGCGCCGACCGGATTCGCCCGCCTCTCGGGCCGCATCCGCGGCGTCGAGACCGACCTGCAGGCCGTGCCGGACATGCTGGCCTGCCGCAAGCTGCCGGCGCTGTGGCTGCTGGTCACCCAGCCCGCCGCGCTGCCGGTCGCGCAGCGCATCCACCTGATGGCGCGGCCGCGCGGACTCGAGCCCTTCTCGATCTTCGCCACCCTGCCGTGGCAGACCCGGCTGCCCGAGGGCTTTCCCGATGACGCGGTCCTGCGCAGCGAGGCGCCGCTCTCGGCCGCCGAGGCTGCCCTGCTGGCCCGCCACCGCGCCATCCTTGCCGATGCGCGGGTGAAGGAACTGGTGATCTCGCCCCGGGGCCTGCGCATCGCCTGGCTGGCCGAGGAGGCCGAGCGCAGCCGCTACCTGCTGTTCCGCGAGGCCGAGCTGGGCCGGACCCCGCTGCCCCCCGAGGTCCTTGCCCCGCTGCTCGCCGCGCTGCAGCGGCTGCGCGCCGACATCCTGGCCAGGACCGGGAGCGAGGCGAGGGCAGGTGCGAAGGGGCTGGATGTGACCGGGCCGGATATGGCCGGGCCGGGCGCGGCTATGGGCGCGGAGCGGCCGGATTTGGATGCGGAGCGATACGCATGAGCGCGCCGCCGCATCCGCGCCTGGTGCTGGCCTCGGCCCTGGTGCTGCCGGGGTCCGGCCAGGTCTGGAACAGGGAGCCGCAGCGCGGGTTGATCTTCCTGTTCTTCCTGCTGCTTCTGGGCGGATTCACGCTGGCGACCGCCGGCCCCGGGATCTCTTTTGTGGGCCGCTATGCAGGGGGCTTCTTCGTGCATGCCATGGCGATCCTCGACGCCTATCGCCGCGCCCGCATCCGCCACGCGGTCTGGATGCACGACACCCGCCAACACCGCAAACCCTGAGACAGGACGGGCCGCCCCAGGTCGACGCCAGGCGCGCAAGGCAAGGCGACCGCCAGGGCCAGTGTCGCCAGGTCGCGGCCCGAACCGGGCGATGGGCGGGGGCGATGGCGGGCCCGGAAGGGCTCGAACCCTCAACCTTGGACTTAGAAGGTCCCTGCTCTATCCAGTTGAGCTACGGGCCCGCATCGCGGCAGTCATGGCGCAGGACGGCGGCTGAATCAACCGCTCAATCCGCGCCGCGCAGCGCGATCGACATGAAGACGCTGTTCGGGTCCGGCCGGTAGTCGCCGAAGGGCGGGCATGCGACGAAACCCGCCCGCGCATAAAGCCCGCGCGCGGCGGCAAAGGTCGGCTGCACCCCGGTCTCGAGGCTCAGCCGCGCCATGCCCTCGGCCCGCGCATGCTCGATCAGCGCCTGCAGCAGGCGACGGGAATGGCCGCGGCCGCGCGCCTCGGCCAGCACATGCATGGACTTGATCTCGCCATGGTCCGGGGCGATGCGCTTGACCGCACCCATGCCCAGGGCCACGCCGCCCTCGCGCAGCACGAAGAAGGCGATCTCCGGTCTCTCCAGCGCGGCGCGCGGCAGCATGTGGATCGATTCCGGCGGCGTATCGGCATGCATGTCGGCGCTGTGGCGCTGGAACAGCAGCGCCAGATCCTCGCCCAGGGGGCTTTCCCGCCCGATCACCAGATCCCCGCCATCCATCGCGCCGCTCCCTTCCTGCTGCGCGCCGGACCCTAGCAGCGGCGGGCGGGATTGCGAAGCCCCGCAGGGCCGGGCGGCATGAAAAATAAGGAAGAATGCGGCCGCCGCCCCGGCCGCGCCCGGACGCTTTCCGCCCGGCGGGCACCGGGGCCGGAACAGTGGTCCGCCGCCCGGCCAGGCTTGGGAAAACATTCGCCGCCGGCCCAGGCGCCAGGGGCGCGCGCGCCTTGCCCAGCCCCGGCCCGCCCGTTACCTCTGGCCCGCAAACCGGAGGCGCCCATGTCCATCGTCATCGAGCACATGACCAAGAGCTTCGACGGCACCGCGGTGCTGCGCGGCATCGACCTGACCATCGAATCGGGCGAGCTGGTGGCGCTGCTCGGGCCCTCGGGCTCGGGCAAGACCACGCTGCTGAAGATCATCGCCGGGCTGGAATGGCCGAATTCGGGCGGGCTGGCGGTGCATGGCGCGGACTGGCTGCATCTGGCGGCGCAGGACCGCCGCATCGGCTTCGTCTTCCAGCATTACGCGCTGTTCCCGCATATGAACGTGCGCGACAACATCGCCTTCGGCCTGACCGTGCGCCCGCGCGCCCAGCGGCCGGGCAAGGCGGTGATCGCGGCCAAGGTGGACCAGCTGCTGGAGTTCCTGCAGATCGCGCATCTGGGCGAGCGCTATCCGGCACAGCTTTCGGGCGGGCAACGCCAGCGCGTCGCGCTTGGACGGGCGCTGGCCATCGAACCCACGGTGCTGCTGCTGGACGAGCCTTTCGGGGCGCTGGACGCCGCGGTGCGCCGCGACCTGCGCGCCTGGCTGCGCGAGGTGCATGACGAGACCGGCTCGACCACCATCTTCGTCACCCATGACCAGGAGGAAGCCTTCGAACTGGCTGACCGCGTGGTGGTGATGGGCGAGGGCCGGATCGAGCAGATCGGCAATGCCGACCAGATCCACGACCACCCCGCCAGCCCCTTCGTCGCCCGCTTCATGGGTGCGACCATCGAATTGCCGGTCACGCTGCAGGCCGGCCGGGCCGAGGCGCAGGGGCTGGACGCCAGCCGCCTGCCGCGCCGCGCGCTGCCCGACGGGCCGGCGACGCTGTTCCTGCGTCCCGCCGACGTGACGCCGCTGGCCGATCCCGCCGGGCGCTGGCAGGTGGCGCATCGCACCAGCAACGGCGCGCTGCTGCGGCTGGACCTGACCGATGGCAGCGGCCAGTTCGGCATCGACCTGCCCCGCCGCGCGCCGGAGGCGCAGGGCCTGGCCCCCGGCACCCGCGTCAACCTGCGCCCCGAGGCGGGCACGATCTTTCCCGGCCCCCGCGCGGCATCCGCGCCGGCCACCGCCCCCGAATTCCCCCGCAAGGAGAAAAGCCTATGACGATCCGCAAGCTTCACGCCGCCGCGCTGGCGCTTCTGCTGGGGACCACCCCGGCGCTGGCCCAGGACAAGATCCTGAATGTCAGCTACGACATCGCCCGCGAGCTGTTCGAGGCGCTGAATCCCGAATTCCAGGCCTATTGGAAGGACAAGACCGGCCGCGAGGTGACCATCGACCAAAGCCATGCCGGCTCGTCGAAACAGGCGCGCGCCATCCTCGAGGGGCTGCCGGCCGACGTGGTGACCTTCAACCAGGAAACCGACGTGGACGTGCTGGCCCAGAATGGCCTCGTGGCCGAGAACTGGCGCGAGGCGCTGCCGAACGGCGCCTCGCCCTATTACTCGCTGCCGGCCTTCCTGGTGCGCAAGGGCAACCCCAAGGGCATCAAGGACTGGGCGGACCTGGCCCGCGACGACGTGCAGCCGGTGTTCCCGAACCCCAAGACCAGCGGCAACGGCCGCTATACCTATCTGGCCGCCTATGCCTATGCCCTGACGCAAGAGGGCGGCACGCCCGAGAAGGCGCAGGAATTCGTCGGCAAGATCTTTGCCAACGTGCCGGTCTTCGACACCGGCGGCCGCGCCGCCACCCAGACCTTCGCCGAGCGCGATATCGGCGACGTGCTGGTCACCTTCGAGGCTGAGACCCGGGCCATCGCCAAGCAATACGAGGCCCAGGGCTTCGAGACGGTGACACCGGCGACCAGCCTGTTCGCCGCCTTTCCCGTCGCGGTCGTGACCGAGAATGCCGAGAAGAACGGCACCACCGAGGTCGCGACCGAATATCTCAACTGGCTCTATTCGCCCGAGGCGCAGGAGACCCTGGCCCAGAACCATTTCCGCACCACCGACGAGACGGTGGCGGCGAAGCACGCCGCCGAGTTCCCCGAGGTGAAGCTCCTGACCGTGGACGAGGTCTTTGGCGGCTGGGACAAGGTCACGGCCGAGCACCTGGCCGAGGGCGGCATCCTCGACACGGTCTTCGTCAACCAATGACCGCCGCCGCGCCGATCCGCGCCAAGCGCGTGTTGCCGGGGTTCTCGCTGAGCCTCGGCACCACGCTGCTTTACGTCGCGCTGGTGATCCTGATCCCGGTGGTGGCGCTGATGCTGAAGGGGGCCGAGATCGGGCCGGCACGGTTCTGGGCCATCGTCACCGCGCCGCGCACGCTGGCGGCGCTGCGGGTGACGCTGACCGCCGCCGCCGTGGCCACGGTCTTCAATGCGCTTTACGGGCTGCTGATGGCCTGGGTGCTGACCCGCTACGACTTTCCCGGCCGGCGCATCCTGGATGCGCTGATGGACATTCCCTTCGCCCTGCCGACCGCGGTCGCCGGGCTTTCGCTGACCGCGCTCTATTCCGCGAACGGCTGGTTCGGCGGGCCGCTGGCCGGCGCCGGCATCGCGCTGGTCTATACGCTGGGGGGCGTGATCCTGGCGATGACCTTCACCTCGATCCCCTTCGTGGTGCGCGCCATCCAGCCGGTGCTCGAGGACCTGGACCCGGCGCTGGAACAGGCGGCGATGACGCTGGGCGCCCGGCCTTTCGCCATCTTCCGCCGCGTGGTGCTGCCGGCGATCCTGCCGGCCTGGCTGGCCGGCTCGACCGTGGCCTTCGCCCGCAGCCTGGGCGAGTTCGGCGCCGTGGTGTTCATCGCCGGCAACCTGCCCTTCAAGACCGAGATCGCGGCGCTGCTGGCCTTCATCCGGCTGGAAGAATACGACTACCAGGGCGCCGCCGCCATCGCGCTGGTGCTGCTGATGTTCGCGCTGGTGCTGCTGGCGGTCTCGAACCTGATCCAGTTCCGCGCCGCCCGCCACCTGGAGGCCCGGTGATGAGCGCCGTCGCACCGGCTCAGGCCCCGACCCACGCCCCCGGCCAGAGCCGCGCCGTGCCGCGGCTGCTGATCGGCCTCGCCTTCGTGCTGACGGCGATCTTCGTCGTGGCGCCGCTGGTCTTCATCTTCTGGCGCGCCTTCGCCGAGGGCTGGGCGGTCTATCTGGCGAACATCGCCGACCCGCTGGTCCTGCATGCGATCTGGCTGACGACGCTGGTGGCGGTGATCGTGGTGCCGGTCAACATCGCCTTCGGCATCGCGGCTGCCTGGGCCATCGCCCGCTTCCGCTTTCCGGGCCGCAAGCTCCTGATGGTGCTGATCGAGATCCCCTTCTCGATCTCGCCGATCATCGCCGGCATCTGCTACCTGCTGCTTTACGGCCGCCAGGGCGTGCTGGGCCCGTGGCTGGCCGCGCATGACCTGAAGATCATGTTCGCCCTGCCCGGCATCCTGCTGGTGACCATGTTCGTCACCGCCCCCTTCGTGGTCCGCGAGGTGCTGCCGCTGATGCAGGCCCAGGGCTCGGAACAGGAACAGGCGGCGGTCACGCTGGGGGCGCGCGGCTGGCAGGTGTTTTCCCGCGTCACCCTGCCCAATATCCGCTGGGCGCTGCTTTACGGCGCGGTGCTGTGCACGGCCCGCGCGGTGGGCGAGTTCGGCGGCGTCTCGGTGGTCTCGGGCTCGATCCGCGGCCAGACCAACACCCTGCCGCTGCAGATCGAGCTGATGTTCAACGACCTCAACACCACCGGCGCCTTTGCCGCCGCCTCGACCCTGACTGTCATCGCGCTGGTGGTGCTGGTCGTGAAGGCAGCGCTGGAAAGCCGCAGGTAAAGCCGCATAACTGGCGGGAATGTCAGTGGACTTGGCATCCCGCCCCGCCTAGGCTGCAGCCATGGACGCCGCGATCAAGCACCCGCAGAAGACCTGCCCCGAACTGCCCAAGCCGCGCAGTTTCTGGCAACGCATCGCCGACCGGCTGGCGGCGATCGTCGGCGCGCGCCGCCCGGCCACCCCGCCCGAGAAATCGGTGGCCTTCACCATCGCGGTGATCGCGCTGGGGGCCAAGCTTGCCAAGGCCGACGGCGCCGTGGCGCGTTCCGAGGTGGCGGCCTTTCGCCGCGTCTTTATCATTCCCCGCTCCGAGGAAAAGAACGCTGCTCGCGTCTTCGACCTGGCGCGGCAGGACGTCGCGGGCTTCGACGCCTGGGCGCGGCGCATCGCCCGCATGTTCCCGCCGGGCGACCCGGTGCTGGCCGACGTGGTCGAGGGGCTGTTCATCATCGCCGTCGCCGATACCGACCTGCACGAGGCCGAGATCGTCTTCATCGACGAGGTGGCGCGCATCTTCGGCCTGCCACCCGAGCAGCTGGCGGCGATCCGCGCCCGCCACGACCGCCGCCAGGGCTGCCCCTCCTGCGAGGTGCTGGGCGTCGCGCCCGACACGCCGCTGCCCGAGGCGCGGCGGCGCTGGCGCGAGCTGGTGCGCGAAAGCCATCCCGACCGCGCCATCGCCCGCGGCCTGCCGCCCGAGGCGATCCGCCTGGCCGAGGCCCGCACCCGCGCCCTGAACGAAGCCTGGGAAAATTTCCGTGCCATGCGCCAGACCCGTCCGGCCTGAGAGAACCCGGGCCCGAGGGAACCCGGCCCGCCCGGTCCCCGTTTTCCCTGCGAACAGCCGAAGGACCGGCCCATGCGCAACCTGCTTTTCCCCGCTTCCCTCTGCGCCGCCCTGCTGGCCTCCCTTGCCGTGGCCCAGGACTACGAGCCGCCGCTGGCCGACGAGCCGCCACCCTCGGACATCCCGGCGCCGCCATCCGACTCGCTGGAAGGCGGGCTCGAGAACTTCATGCGCAACCTGTTGAACGAGGCCGAGCCGCATCTGGACCGGCTGGGCCGCGACCTGGGCGACACGCTGGGCTCGGTCGCGCCGGTGCTGCAGGACATCGGCAAGCTGATGGACGACGTGCGCAACTACCAGGCGCCCGAGCGGCTGGAAAACGGCGACATCCTGATCCGCCGCCGCGCCGATGCGCCGCCGCCCCCGCCGGTGGGCGACGCGCTGCGCGACATGCTGCGCCCGGCGCCCGAGGACGACCCGCGCCTGAACCCGCTGCCGGACGCGCCGCAGCCGCTGCCCGACCGCGACCCGGCCAGCGAGATCGAGCTCTAGGGCGCGAAGCCTTCCACCCAGTCGACCAGCCGCGGCAGGCTGTGGCGGTGCAGGTCATAGCTCTGCAGGATGGTCTGCCGCGCCGCCGCCTGCAGCCGCGCGGCATCGGGATCGCCGGCCAGGCCGCGGATCAGCGCCGCCTCCAGCGCCGGCTGGTCGAAGAACGGCACCAGCCGGCCGTTCTCGCCATCGCGGACCAGTTCGCGCACCGGCTCGGTATCCGAGCCGACGACATAGCAGCCCGCCGCCATCGCCTCGGTCAGCGACCAGCTCAGCACGAAGGGATAGGTCAGGTAGCAATGCACCCGGGCGACCTGCAGCAGCGCCAGATATTGCGGATAGGGCACGCGGCCCATGAAATGCACCCGCGCCGAGTCCAGCCGACCGTCAAGCTCGGCCAGCAGCTTCTGCTTCCAGTTCGGCGCGTCCCTGGGCGGGCTGCCATAGCTGACCCCGTCGCCGCCGACCAGCACCACCTGCGCATCCGGCCGCGCCCGCAGCACCGCGGGCAGCGCGCGCATGAAGCGGTGAAAGCCGCGATAGGGCTCCAGCGAGCGCGAGACATAGGTCAACACCTCGTCCCCCGCCCGCAGCTTGCGCCCGTCGGGCAGCAGGAACTCCGCCTGCGGATTGGGGCAGACCTTCAGCGTGTCGATGCCGTCATGGATCACCGTCAGCTTGCCGCGCAGCTCGGGCGGAAAGGAATCCGCCTGGTATGCGGTCGGCGCCAGACCGGCATCGGCCTGCACCAGCCCCTGGATCAGATGCGCCGAGCGCGCGACGGTGCTGACCCGCCCCTCGTCACTGTCCGGGCTGATCTCGGGGTCGAAGCCGACGTCCTGGCCGCGGGTGCGATACAGCAGTTCGGCATAGACCAGCAGCTTCGCCTCGGGCCAGATCTCGCGCAGGAACAGCGTCTCGCCCCAGCCGCTATGGCCGAAGATCACGTCGGGCGTGTAGCCGTGCCGGTCGCGCAGCGCCCGGCAGCCGCGTGCAGCCAGCCAGCCGCGCTCGGCCATCTCGCTATAGGTCCGGCCCAGCATCGGCGGCAGATTCAGCTCGCCCGGCGCCTTGTAGCGCACCACCCGGACCGGCGAGGGACGGGTGTTCTTTTCATCCGTCAACGCCAGAACGTCATGGCCGCGCGCCGCCAGCGCCGGCGCCAGATGCAGGAACTGTGCCGGAAAGTTCTGATGAACAAACAGGATTTTCATTAGCTTACCGATGAATCTTCATGCACTGCCGCAAGAAAGGCCGCCTGGATCAGCCGGCGGGTGTAATCGCTTTGCGGACGCTCGAACACGGCCTCGGTCGTCCCCTGCTCGACCACCTCGCCTGCACGCATGACCATAATCTGATGCGACATGGCGCGCACCACGCGCAGGTCATGGCTGATGAACAGGAAGGCGAGCCCATGCTTTTTCTGCAGGCGGCGCAGCAACTCGACGATCTGCACCTGCACGGTCATGTCCAGCGCGCTGGTCGGCTCGTCCAGCACCACCAGCTTGGGGTTCAGGATCATGGCGCGGGCGATGGCGATGCGCTGGCGCTGGCCGCCGCTGAATTCATGCGGATAGCGATGCATGGTGGCGGGGTCGAGGCCGACCTCGCGCATGATCTCGTCGACCATCTGCCGGCGGTCGCGGCCGGGTTCGACGCCGTGCACGCCGAGGCCTTCGGCGATGATCTGCTCGACCGTCATGCGCGGCGACAGGCTGCCATAGGGATCCTGGAACACGATCTGCATGTCGCGGCGCAAGCCGCGCAGCGCCCGGCCCGGCACGGCGGAAATGTCGCGGCCCATGTAGAGGATCGGCCCGTCGCTTTCGATCAGCCGCATGATCGCCAGCGCCAGCGTGGTCTTGCCCGAGCCGGATTCGCCGACGATGCCCAAGGTTTCGCCGGCCCGCACCGAGATCGTGGCGCCGTTCACCGCCTTGACGTGGCCGACGGTGCGGCGCAGGAAGCCGCGCTGGATCGGGAACCAGACCTTCAGGTCGCGGGTCGCCACCACCTCGGGCGGGTCGCCGGCCAGCGGTTCGGCCAGGCCCTTGGGCTCGGCCGCCAGCAGCATGCGGGTATAGTCGTGCTGCGGATTGGAGAATATCTGCTCGACCGGGCCCTGCTCGACGATCTCGCCGCCCTTCATCACGCAGACGCGGTCGGCGATGCGGCGCACCAGGCCAAGGTCGTGGCTGATGAACAGCATCGACAGGCCCTCGGCGGCCTTGAGCTCGGCCAGCAGCTGCATGATCTGCGCCTGGATGGTCACGTCCAGCGCCGTGGTCGGCTCGTCCGCGATCAGCAATTCGGGGCCGTTCGCCAGCGCCATGGCGATCATGATGCGCTGGCGCTGGCCGCCCGAGAACTGGTGCGGGTAATCGGCCAGCCGCTGTTCCGGGTCGCGGATGCCGACGCGGTTCAGCAGTTCGATGATGCGCGCTCGCGCCTGCGCGCCCCGCAGCCCCTGATGCAGCGCCAGGCTCTCGCCCAGCTGGCGTTCCAGCGTATGCAGCGGGTTCAGCGAGGTCATCGGCTCTTGAAAGATGAAGCTGATGTCATTGCCGCGCACCCGGCGCAGCTCGGCATCCGAGGCGCCGACCAGCTCGCGCCCGGCGTATCTCACCGAACCGGACAGCTCGGCGCTGTCGCCCAGCAGACCGACGGTCGACAGCGCCGTGACCGACTTGCCGGAACCGGATTCGCCGACCAGCGCCACCGTCTCGCCCTTGCCGACGCTGAAGCTGACGCCTTTCACGGCGGGCACCACCTGCCCGTCCTGGCGAAACCCGATGCGCAGGTCGCGCACGTCCAGAACCGGCGTCATCGGAAGGTCTTTCTTGGGTCGAAGGCATCGCGCACGCCCTCGAAGATGAACACCAGCAGCGACAGCATGATGGCGAAGGTGAAGAAGGCGGTGAAGCCCAGCCAGGGCGCCTGCAGGTTCTGCTTGGCCTGCAACGCGAGTTCCCCCAGCGAGGGCGCCGAGGTCGGCAACCCGTAGCCCAGGTAATCCAGCGCCGCCAGCGACGAGATCACGCCGGTGACGACAAAGGGCAGCATGGTCAACGTCGCGACCATGGCATTGGGCAGGATGTGGCGGAACATGATGGTGCGGTCGCTGACCCCCAGCGCCCGCGCGGCGCGGACATATTCGAAGTTGCGCGCCCGCAGGAACTCGGCCCGGACCACGCCGACCAGCGCCGGCCAGCCGAACAGGATCGAGACGAAGACCAGCAGCCAGAAGCTGCGCCCCAGGATCGCGAACAGGATGATGATGACGTAAAGCGAAGGCGTCGAGCCCCAGATTTCCAGCATGCGTTGCAGGAACAGGTCGGTGCGCCCGCCGAAATAGCCCTGCACGGCGCCGGCACTGATGCCGATGACCGAACTGATGGCGGTCACGATCAGCGTGAACAGGACCGACAGCCGGAAGCCGTAGATCACCCGCGCCAGCACGTCGCGCGAGGTGTCGTCGGTGCCCAGCAGATGAGCGCGGTCCGGGGCGCTTGGCGCGGTGCCGACGTTGTTGATGGTGCGGTAGTGATAGGGAATCGCGGGCCAGATCATCCAGCCCTTCTCGACCGCCTCGCCGCCGACCTCGCCGGTGTCGCGGGCCAGTTTCTCGGTGCCCTCGGGGTCGTCCCAGCATTCCTGCCGGCCGCCGGTGACGATCAGGCATTGCACGCCGGGGTCGGTATAGATCGCCTCGGTGCCGAAATCGCCGCCGAAGGCGGTCTCGGGGTAGAATTTATAGACCGGGAAATACAGCCCGCCGCGATAGCTGACCACGATCGGCTTGTCGTTGGCGATAAGCTCCGCAAACAGCGAGGCCACGAACAGCAGCGTGAACAGGATCAGCGACCAGAAGGCGCGCGTGTTGCGGCGGAAATTGCGCAGCCGGCGGCGGTTCAGTTCCGACATCGCCATCAGCCGGCCCTCCGCTCGAAGTCGATGCGCGGGTCGACCAGCACATACATCAGGTCCGATAGGATCCCGACCAAGAGACCCAGCAGGCCGAAGACATAGAGCGTGCCGAAGATCACCGGATAGTCGCGCTGCACCGCCGCCTCGAAGCCCAGCCGGCCAAGGCCGTCGAGCGAGAAGATGGTCTCGATCAGGATCGAGGAGCCGAAGAACACGCCCAGGAACATCGCCGGAAAGCCCGCGATCACGATCAGCATGGCGTTGCGGAAGACATGGCCGTAAAGCACGCGGCGCTCGGTCAGGCCCTTGGCGCGGGCGGTCATGACATATTGCTTGTTGATCTCGTCCAGGAAGCTGTTTTTCGTCAGCAGCGTCAGCGTGGCGAAGCTGGAGATCGTCGTCGCCAGCACCGGCAGGGTGATGTGCCAGAGATAGTCCTTGACCTTGCCCCACAGGCTGAGGTCGGCGAAATTGTCCGAGGTCAGGCCGCGCAGCGGAAAGATCTGCCAGTAGCTGCCGCCGGCGAAGAGCACCATCAAGAGCACCGCGAACAGGAAGGCCGGGATGGCGTAACCCACGATGATGATGCCGCTGGTCCAGGTGTCGAAACTGGTGCCGGCGCGCACCGCCTTGCGGATGCCGAGCGGGATCGAGATCAGATAGGCGATCAGCGTCGACCACAGCCCCAGCGTGATCGAGACCGGCATCTTTTCCAGCACCAGGTCGATGACCGAGATCGAGCGGAAGAAGCTGGTGCCGAAATCGAAGCGCAGGTAGTTGCCCAGCATGATCAGGAAGCGCTGCGCAGCGCCGATCTTTTCCTTGTGGCATTCGGGCGATTTCAGGTCGGGCTCACCCTCATGCGCGGGGGTGCAGGCGATCCTGGCAAAGCCCATCTGCACTTCCAGCTGGTCCAGCAGCTCGGGCGGAATGCCGCGGGCGCCGGCATATTCGGTCGATTGCGCCGCCTCGCCGCCGCCACCGGTGATGTTGCGCAGCGCGTCGCCCTCGCCCTGGACGCGGGCGATGATCTGCTCGATCGGGCCGCCGGGGACGAATTGCGTCAGCGTGAAGTTGACCAGCATGATGCCGATCAGCGTGGGTATGATCAGCAGCAAGCGCCGCAGGATATAGGCTGCCATCCGTCCCCTTGCTCCGCCTTGATCCGCGCCGGCCCCGAAGGCCCTAGCGCAGTGCGCCGGATTGTTTCAGCTTTGCCGCCTTATCCGCGTCATACCACCAGAAATCAAGCTCACCCAGCGCATAGGGCGGCAGGGCCTCGGGATGGCCGAAGATGTCGTAATAGGCAACGGTATGCGCGGCCTTGTACCATTGCGGCACCCAGAAGCGCAGGGCGCGCAGGCTGCGGTCCAGCGCATGGGCGACGGTGGTCATCTCTTCCTGGGTGGTCGCCTCGATGCCCTGCTGGATCAGCGCGTCGATGGCTGGATTGGCCAGCCCCATCGGGTTGAACACGTCGCCCACGTTTTCCGAGCCGAAGGTCTGCTCGGTATCGCCGCTGATGAAATAGCCCTGCGCCAGATGGTCGGTCACGATGTCGAAATCATGGCTGCGGGTGCGGTTGGTCATCTCGGCATCGTCCACGCGGGCGTTCACCGCGTCGATGCCGATGGCGCGCAGGTTCTGCACGAAGGGGTTGATGACGCGGTCGAAGGTGGCGCTGTCGTTCAGGAACTCGACCCGCAGCACCTCGCCCCGGGCATTGCGGCGCAGCCCGTCCGCGCTCGGCTTCCAGCCTGCCTCGTCCAGAAGCTTCGCGGCGCGGCGCATGTTGGCGCGGTCGAGCTGGTTCTTGCCCGAGACCGGCTGGACCACCGCATCCTCGGTCAGCACGCCCTTGGGCAGGTCCTTGGCCAGGGGCTTCAGCAGCGCAAGCTCGGCCTCGCTGGGCTTGCCCTCGGCCTTCAGGGGGCTGTTGTCCCAGGGCGAGTTCACGCGCTGGTAAAGCCCATAGAACAGCGTCTCGTTCGACCATTCGAAATTGAACATCAGGCCGATCGCCTCGCGCACGCGGATGTCCTGGAACTTCGGGCGGCGCAGGTTGAAGACCCAGCCCTGGCCGTTGGCGATGGTGCCGTCCGGCAGCGCCTCCTTCTTCACCACGCCGGACTGCACGGCGGGAAAGTCATAGCGCGTCGCCCAGTGGATCGAGCTGGCCTCGTTGCGGAAGGTATAGACCCCGGCCTTGAAAGCCTCGAAGGCGCTGTCGTAGTCTCCGAAATACTCGACGCGGATGCGGTCGAAATTGTGCCGGCCGATGTTGATCGGCAGGTCCTTGCCCCAATAGTCCGGGTTCCGCCGCACGGTGATCGAGCGGCCCATCTCGGCCTTGTCGAACATGTAGGGGCCCGAGCCGACGAAGGGGATGGTGCTCGACTGTTCGATGTCGCGCTTGTGCTTGCGGAAATCCTCGCGCGAGAAGACGATCTGGCCGCCGACCGACTGGATCACGTCGCGGCGCGGATAATTCGGCTGGAAGATGAACTTGATCGTGTGTTCGTCGATCACCTCGGCCTTGGCGACCACCTTCGAGATGATGGTGCGATAGGAGGACAGCCCCTTGTCGCGCAGAAGCTCGAAGGAAAACAGCACGTCATGCGCGGTCAGCGGCGTGCCGTCCGAGAATTTCGCCTCGGGGCGCAGGTGGAAGATCACCCAGTCGCGGCTTTCGGGATATTCGATGGTCTCGCAAAGCAGGCAATAGGCGCTGCCGATCTCGTCGGCGACGCTCTCCATCAGCGGCTCCAGCATGATGTTGGACAGCAGCGCCGCACGGCCGCGATGCGTATAGGGGTTGTAGCTGTCGAAGCCGCCGCTGAACCATTCCGAGATCTCGCCGCCCTTCGGCGCCTCGGGGTTCACATAGCCCAGATGCTTGAAATCTGCCGGAAGCGCCGGTTCGCCAAAGACCGAGATGCCGTGCGACACGATGGTGCCGGGCTTCTGCGCCTGGCCCGCGGCCGGTTCCGAGGCGGGCTGCGGGGCCTGCCCGGCCGGCTGCTGCTGGGCAAGGGCGGCGGCGGGCGTCAGCGCAAGCAGCAGGGCCAGCGGGGCATGTCGCAGGAAGGGCATCGTCATCGGGTCTTTCTGATCCTCGTTCTGTCTCGATCCGGCCCGGGCTGCATCGGATTGCATCATCGGATTGCGTCCCGGCCGCGCCTGGCCAGCAGGCTAGCAGCCATGCGCCACGGTTCAACATGCAAATGCGTGAGCAGCGGGCGGCCCGGCGCGAAGAACGGCCCGATGCAACGCAAAAGGGCGCCCCGGGGGGACGCCCGCCATCTTCCGACCCGGCAGGGGGCTTACTTCTGGCTTTCCAGATAGGCGATCAGATTGGCGCGATCCTCGATCTTCGGCAGGCCGGCGAAGGCCATCTTGGTGCCCTTGACCACGGATTTCGGGTTAGTCAGGAATTCCTGCAGCGCCTCGGGCGTCCAGTCGCCGCCATGCGCGACCATGCCTTCCGAATAGTTGAAGCCGGCGACGCTGGCCACCGGGCGGCCGATCACGCCGTTCAGGTGCGGGCCGGTGCCGTCGCTGCCGTCCAGCTTGTGGCAGGCCTTGCACTTGCCGAACACCTTCTCGCCCTTGGCGGCATCGGCCGAGGCCAGGACCGTGGCGAAATCCGGGCCCTCGTCCGCGGCCTCGTCCGCGGCGCCACCGGCATCCTCGACCGGGATGGTATAGGCCTGGGCATGTTCCTCGCCCTCGGCGCCATGGCCCGCGGGACCGACGTGAAAGATGCCCGATGCCGCCCAGTTCATCAGCAGAAGGAACAGAAGCGAGCCGATCAACGCCCCGGCTGCCTTGGTGACGGTCATGGTATCGAACATGTCTGCGGGTCCCTTGGGTCTGTCCGTGGATTTGGCCGTATCTATGCGCTTTTGTTCCGATGGATCAAGGTATAGTTGTCGCCCCGAGAACACAAAACCGGCGGAGTCACCGCCCCGACACGGGCGGCCGCGCGCCCCGCAAGCGAAGGTCAGAGAGATGAGCGATTCCCCGGCCCGGAACCTGATCGCGTTCCAGGGCGAGCCCGGCGCCTACAGCCACCAGGCCTGCCGGTCCTACCGCCCGCAGATGGAGGCCCTGCCCTGCCGCACCTTCGAGGACACCATCGAGGCGGTGCGCAGCGGCCGGGCGGAACTGGCCATGCTGCCGGTCGAGAACTCGACCTATGGCCGGGTCGCCGACATCCACCACCTGCTGCCGGAAAGCGGGCTGCACATCATCGACGAGGGCTTCGTGCGGGTGCGCATCAGCCTGCTGGCGGTGCCGGGCACCCGGCTGTCCGAGGTCAGCGAGGCGATGAGCCATCCGGTGCTGCTGGGCCAGTGCCGCGGCTTCCTGCGCCGCCATGCCATCCGCGGCCTGGTCGGCGCCGACACCGCCGGCTCGGCGCTCGAGGTGGCGCGGCGGGGCGAAAAGGCGCTGGCCGCGCTGGCCGCGCCGCTGGCGGGCGAGATCTACGGGCTCGAGGAGCTGGCCTCGGGGATCGAGGACCGGCAGAACAACACCACCCGCTTCCTGGTCATGGCCCGGCAGCCCGATTTCAGCCGCCGCGGCAATGCCCGGGGCGAGGCGACGATGATGACCAGCTTCGTCTTCCGGGTCCGCAACATCCCGGCGGCGCTTTACAAAGCGCTTGGCGGCTTCGCCACCAACGGCGTCAACATGACCAAGCTGGAAAGCTACATGGTGGACGGCGTATTCACCGCCACGCAGTTCTATGCCGATATCGAGGGCCATCCCGAGGATCCGCACGTCGCCCGCGCGCTGGAGGAACTGGACTATTTCACCTCGAGCCTGAACATCCTCGGCGTCTATCCCGCCGATCCGCTGCGCGCCGCCCAGGCCCGCCGGGAACAGGCCGAGGGCTGAGCCGCAGCCGGCCCGATGCGACACGGCCCGATGCGACACGGCCCGATGCGACACGGCCCGATGCGGCCCGGCCCGGTCTCAGGCCATCGCCTCGGCCGCCATGCGCCTGACGAAATCGCCGATGCGCTCGGCGAACTTGCGATCCAGCTGCGCCTTGCCCAGCTTGGCGGTCTGCAGCAGCAGCCGCGCCTTCATGCCGCGCGGCAGCACCTCGGCCTCGAAGATCAGCCGCGACTTGCCGGGGGTCAGCGCCACCACGGTCATGCGAAGCGCCAGGTTGAACTGGTCCGAGCTGCCCTCGATCGCCACCAGCTCGGGCCGGTCGAGCCGCACCAGCTCAAGATCCAGCTCGCGGTGACGGCCGCGCCAGTCGAAGCCGACCTGCCAGCGCATGCCCGGGCCCGGCTGTGCCAGCGCGTCCAGCCGCCGCACCGAGGCGCCGCGCCGCACCAGAAGCCGCTCGATGCTGCCGAAATTGCTGATCGCGCGGAAAAGCTCTTCGGCGGGAAGGTCGGTGTCCTGTCGGGTCGAGAATTTCATGGATGATCCGGCGATGGAAAAGACGATCTGAATGGCTCTGTCCGGTTCTTCCCATGTTGCAGCGCAGCATGCAAGGCCGCCACAGGCATCGGGGATCGCACCGGCAATGCAATCCACGGTTGCATATTGTCGTTAATGCCCGCATGCAATCGGCATGTGCCGCAAAGACCTTCACGCCGATCCCCGGCAGTCCCCTGTTTCGATTGCGCTTCGCGTCATGGCGACGACCGACCTGCACATGCATGTTCTGGGCTATGATTATTTCGCGGACCGCCCCGCCGGGCATATCGGCCTGTCGCGCGCCGCGGCGCTGATCGCCCGGGCCCGCCGCAGCGCCCCGAACTGCCTGCTGTTCGACAATGGCGATTTCCTGCAGGGCAGCCCGATGGGCGACTATCTGGCCGAAAGCGGCGCCGGCGGCCCGCATCCCGCCATCGCGGCGATGAACGCGCTGCGCTATGACGCGGCGACGCTGGGCAATCACGATTTCAGCTTCGGCACCGGCTTCCTGCGCCGGGCGCTGGAGGGGGCCGATTTCCCCTTTGCCGCCACGAACCTGCACCCGGCCCGCCCGCTGCCGGTCAGCCGGCAGCTGCTGCTGGAGCGGCAGTTCCGCGACAGCCGCGGTGCGGTGCATCGGCTGCGCATCGGCGTGCTGGGCTTCCTGCCGCCGCAGACCGTGGACTGGGAGCCGGCCCTGCGCCCCGAGATCCGGGTCGCCGACATCCTGCAGGCGGCGCGCGCCGGCATCGAGGCGCTGCGCCGGCAGGGCGCTGACCTGATGGTGGCGCTGGCGCATAGCGGCATCGGCGCGCTGGAGCCGGCGCCGCTGATGGAAAACGCCGCCACGGCGCTCGCCGCCCTGCCCGGCATCGACCTGGTGATCGCCGGCCATACGCACCGGGTGTTTCCCTCGGCGGACCATCCGCAGGGACCGGGGATCGACGCCCGGCGCGGCACCCTGGCCGGCAAGCCGGCGGTGATGCCGGGCTTCTGGGGTTCGCATCTGGGGCTGATCGACCTGCGGCTGGAAAGCGCCGGCAGCGGCTGGCGCATCGCCGATTTCACCTGCCGGGCCGAGCCGGTCGCGGCCGAGGAGGACCACCCCGCCGTCAGCGGCCCGGCCCTGCCCGCGCATCGCCAGACCCTGCGGCATTTCCGCCGCCGCATCGGCCGCACCGAGCGGCCGCTCAGCAGCTATTTCGCCCTGATCGGCGAGGATCCGGGCCTGCGGCTGGTGACCATGGCGCAGCGCTGGCACGTGCGGCGGGCGCTGCGCGGCACGCGCTGGCAGGACCTGCCGATCCTGTCGGCCGCGGCGCCTTTCCGCGCCGGCGGCCGCGGCGGGCCGCAGCATTACACCGACGTGCCGGCCGGGCGGCTGACACTGCGCAGCATCGCCGATCTCTACCTGTTCCCAAACCGGATCTGCGCCATCCGCCTGACCGGGGCCGAGCTGCGCGAATGGCTGGAACGCTCGGCCGGCCTGTTCCTGCAGGTCCAGCCGGGAAAGCCCGACCAGCCGCTGATCGACCCCGAGTTTCCCAGCTACAACTTCGACGTGATCGACGGGCTCGACTGGCAGATCGACCTGAGCCTGCCGCCGCGCTACGCCCCGGACGGCACCCTGGCCCATGCCGATTCGCGCCGCGTCGGCGCGATGACCCACCGCCGCCAGCCGGTGGCAGCCGACCAGCAATTCATCCTGGTGACCAACAGCTATCGGCTGTCCGATTGCGGGTTGTTCGCGCCGGTGGCGGCGGGGCGGCCGGTGCTGCTGGACGGCACCGCGCGCACCCGCGAGGTGCTGCGCCGCTATGTGGCGCGTCGCCGGGTTCTGGCCCCGGACGCCCGCACCGGCTGGAGCTTCCGGCCTCTGCCCGGCACCTCGGTCCTGTTCGAGACCGGACCGGCGGCGGCGGCCCATCTCGACGCGCTCGGCACCCCGGTCGAGCCGGCAGGCCTGGGCCCCGACGGCTTCCTGCGCCTGCGCCTGCATCTCTGACCGAGCAAGGCGCTTGCATCCCGCCGCGCCTGCGCCTATCTAGGCGGCGAGAGGTTGGCGCGGGCAGGCGCCTCGCCAACCCGGTCAGGTCCGGAAGGAAGCAGCCGTAACGAGTCCCGCTTGGGTCGTCGTCCAGCCTCTCACCCCATCCCTCCCGCACAGTGCCGGCAGACCGCAAGAGCAACGGCCCGAGACCAGCCCGGATGACCGAAACGCCCCGCATCCTCTGCCTTGGCGCGATGCTCTGGGACATGATCGGCCATTCCGCCCGGCGGCTCGACCCCGGCTGCGACGTGCCCGGCCGGATCACCCGGCAGCCCGGCGGCGTGGCGCTGAACGTCGCGCTGGCCCTGGCGCGGCACGGGTTGCGCCCGGGCATCCTCTCGGCCGTCGGCCGCGACGCCCCGGGCGAGGCGCTGATCGCCGAGGCGCAGCGCCATGGCGTCGAGACCCGCTGGCTCAGGCGCGAAGGCGGGCTGCCAACCGACAGCTATCTGGCCATCGAAAGCCCGGAGGGGCTGGTCGCCGCCATCGCCGATGCACGCGGGTTGGAGGCCGCCGGCAGTGCCATCCTGGCGCCGCTGCGGGACGGCCGGCTGGGGGACGGCGCCCGGCCCTGGCAGGGCACGCTGGTGATCGACGGCAACCTGACCGCCGGGGTGCTGGCCGGCATGTCCCGCGACCCCTGCCTCTTCGGCGCCGCGCTGCGCATCGTGCCCGCCAGCCCCGAGAAGGCGGCAAGGCTGCGGCCGCTGCTGACCCATCCCCGCGCCACCTTCCACCTGAACCGCGCCGAGGCCGAGGCGCTGGCCGGCCGAGGCTTCGCCAGCGCCGCCGAGGCCGCCGAGGCGGTGACCGCGCTTGGCGCCACCGCGGCCGCGGCGCTGGCCGGCCGAGGCTTCGCCAGCGCCGCCGAGGCCGCCGAGGCGGTGACCGCGCTTGGCGCCCATCGCGTGCTGGTCACCGATGGCGCGCGTCTCGTCGCCGACGCGGCCCGGAACGCGCCGACGCTCGACGCGGTGCCGCCGCCGGTCGCCGCGATTCGCGTCACCGGCGCGGGCGACAGTTTCCTCGCGGCGCATCTCGCCACCGAAATCGCCGGCGCGACCCGTGCCGAAGCCCTGGCTTGCGCCCTGCGCGCCGCCTCGTCCCATATTTCCGGAAAGGACCTGCCATGAACCCGCTGATCACCCCGTCGCCCGAGGTCGCAGAAGCGCTCGCTGCCCGCCGCCCGGTGGTGGCGCTGGAATCGACCATCATCACCCATGGCATGCCCTGGCCGCAGAACCTGGACATGGCACAGCGGGTCGAGGCCGCTGTGCGCGAGGCCGGCGCCACCCCGGCGACCATTGCCGTCATGGAGGGCCGCATCCGCGTCGGCCTCGACCCCGAGACGCTGGAACGGCTCGCCCGAACGCCGCAGGGCGCGGCGATGAAGCTTTCGCGCGCCGATCTGGCGGCCTGCCTGGCGCTGGGACGCACCGGCGCCACCACCGTCGCCGCCACGATGATCTGCGCCCGTCTGGCCGGGATCGCGGTCTTCGCCACCGGCGGCATCGGCGGCGTGCATCGCGGCGCCGAAACCAGCTTCGACATCTCGGCCGACCTGCAGGAACTGGCGCAAAGCCCGGTCACCGTGGTCGCGGCCGGGGCCAAGGCCATCCTGGACCTGCCCAAGACCCTGGAAGTGCTGGAAACCCTGGGCGTGCCGGTCATCGCCTTCGGCCAGGACCAGCTGCCGGCCTTCTGGTCGCGGGAATCGGGCCTGCCGGCGCCCTTGCGCATGGACGACCCGGCGCAGATCGCGGCCAGCGCCCGGCTGCGCCGCGACCTCGGCCTGGACGGCGGGCAGCTGGTGGTGAACCCGATCCCGCCCGAGGCCGAGATCCCGCGGGCCGAGATGATCCCGGTGGTCGAGCAGGCGCTGGCCGAGGCCGAGGCGCAGGGCATCGCCGCCAAGGCGGTCACGCCCTTCCTGCTGCAACGCATCTTCGAGCTGACCCAGGGCCGCTCACTGCAGGCCAATATCGCGCTGGTGCTGAACAATGCCCGGCTGGCGGCGCGCATCGCCGCCGCCATGGCGCAGGCCGCCTAGAGCCTGTTGCACTCAATCGGCCTCATACCCGGCGGTTTTGAAGTAGTTGTAGCACTCCTCGTCGGAGAACAGATCGCAGACC
>NZ_JAEHFP010000071.1 GCF_016446475.1 Paracoccus binzhouensis
GCGGCCCGGCTGGCCCCGGCCGAGGGGGCGCGGATCACCAGCCGCCAGTCGGCGCCGGGAACCGGCAGCGCCGCCGCAACCTCGCCCGCGCCGGCGGCGGGCAGCGTGCCGAAGCGCCGTTCGGGCTGGCTGGTCAGGATCACCTGCCCGGCGGCATCGGTGACGAAGATGCGCTCGCCCGCCTGCGCCCAGTTCCGCTCGGTCTGGTCGAATTCGACCTTCACCACGATCACGCCGCGCGGCTGCCCGCCCAGCAGCACGTCATGCGACAGATACAGGCCCGGCCGCTTGCTGACGGTGCCCAGGGCGAATTGCGTCGCTTCGCCCCGCAAGAGCGCCTGGCTGAAATAGTCGCGGAAACTGTAGTCCGAACCGACGAAGCTGACCGCCTCGTCCCAGTTCGAGGCGGCGATGGCGACCCCGTCGCGGTCCAAGAGATAGATCACCGCGCTGTCGGTCTGGCCGCGCAGCCGGTCCAGCTTGACCGAGGCGCGGGCGACATGCGCCGGGCTGGGCTCGGCCAAGGCCTCGCGCATCACCGTGTCGTCCGAAAGCACAGCCGCGACCGCGCGCTGCTTGGCCAGCACGCTTTCCAGCGCCTGCACCCGGCTGCGCGCCGTCACCTCCAGCCGCTGCGTCAGTTCCGCGACCGCGCTTTCGCGCACCAGCCCGAAGGTCAGCGCCAGCAGGCCGAGGCAGGCGGCCAGCAGCGCCGCCAGCAGCACGAGGCGCCGCGCCCCCGCCAGTCCCGCCCCCGCCGGACCTGCCGCCGAATCAGCCATCGCCGCCGCTTCTCCCCTGCCCGCGGGACCGCGCACCCGCCTGTGTGGATTTCCACACTAGCACGCCGGCGCTGTGTGGGAAACCACACGGTTTGCCGGCCCGGATCGAGGCAAAAAGACATGATTACAACGCATTGCCGCCATGCGCCCCGCTTTTGGGCAGCAGCGCCCGCCATCCTATCATGGCTGTCACATACCCGTCATTCGCAGGTCGGAGGAGGCCTCTATGCAAATCGACACCTCGGCCGCGCCGGTCGCTCACGCACCGCGCCCCTTTTACAGGCATCTGTATTTCCAGGTTCTTTGCGCCATCGTCGCCGGCGCGCTGATCGGCCATTTCTATCCCGAGACCGGCGAGGCGCTGAAGCCCCTGGGCGACGCCTTCATCAAGCTGGTCAAGATGATCATCGCCCCGGTCATCTTCCTGACCATCGTCACCGGCCTGGCCGGCATGGGCACGCTCAGGGGCGTGGGCTCGGTCGTGGGCAAGGCCTTCGGCTATTTCCTGACCTTCTCGACCCTGGCGCTGATCGTCGGGCTGATCACCGCCAATGTCATCCGGCCCGGCGCCGGCATGAACATCGACCCGGCGACGCTGGATGCCAGCAAGGTTTCGGATTACGCCGCCAAGGCGCATGAGACCTCGCTGACCGGCTTCGTCATGGACATCATCCCGTCCACGATGACCTCGGCCTTCGTCGAGGGCAACATCCTGCAGGTGCTGTTCATCGCCATCCTGTTCGGCATCGGCCTGATCCTGATCGGCGACAAGGGCAAGCCGGTCGTGGCGCTGTTCGAGGCGATCAGCCACGCCGTGTTCCGCATGGTGGACATCCTGATGAAGGCCGCGCCCATCGGCGCCTTCGGGGCCTTCGCCTTCACCATCGGCAAATACGGCATCGCCTCGGTGGTGAACCTGGCGACGCTGGTCGGCACCTTCTACCTGACCTCGGCGCTGTTCGTGGTCGTGATCCTGGGCACGGTCTGCATGCTCAACGGCTTCTCGATCTTCCGGCTGATCTCCTATCTCAAGGCCGAGATCCTGCTGGTGCTGGGCACCTCGTCGTCGGAATCGGCGCTGCCGGCGCTGATGGAGAAGATGGAGAAGGCCGGCTGCAGGCGCTCGGTCGTGGGCCTGGTGGTGCCAACCGGCTACAGCTTCAACCTGGACGGCACGAACATCTACATGACGCTGGCGGCGCTGTTCATCGCCCAGGCGACCAATACCGACCTGACGCTGCAACAGCAGATCCTGCTTTTACTGGTCGCCATGCTGTCCTCGAAGGGCGCGGCGGGCGTGACCGGGGCGGGCTTCATCACCCTGGCCGCGACGCTGTCGGTGGTGCCCACGGTGCCGGTCGCCGGCATGGCGCTGATCCTGGGCGTGGACCGCTTCATGTCGGAATGCCGCTCGATCACCAATTTCATCGGCAATGCGGTCGCCACCGTGGTGGTCAGCCGCTGGGAGGGCGCACTGGACCGCGAGCAGTTCGACCGCGTGCTGGCCGGCAATGACGGGGCCGAGGTCGATCCGATCCACGACCTGCACGGCGC
The DNA here is from genome assembly GCF_016446475.1 of Paracoccus binzhouensis. Classification (GTDB taxonomy): domain Bacteria; phylum Pseudomonadota; class Alphaproteobacteria; order Rhodobacterales; family Rhodobacteraceae; genus Paracoccus; species Paracoccus binzhouensis. The sequence continues at coordinate 2,337 of NZ_JAEHFP010000071.1, forward strand.
CCCCGCCGGGCTGCGCCTGAACGAGGCCCGCGCCGACTGACCCCCCGCCACGGCAGAAGATACCGCAGAAGATACCGGCCGGCCGGCACGCAAATCCCGCGTGCCGGCCGATTCCGTTCGCAGCGCCGCCTTCCCCGCCGCGACAAGGATTTTCCCGATCCGCTGCCGGCGACGCATCGGATCTTCTCTTTCCGCCCGGGTCTTTGGAATGGCCCGGCGGGACCGGCTCCGGCTAAATACGACTTAGACAGTCGTGTAAATGGAGCACCCCATGACCCGCAAGATCCGGCTTGGCGCCTTCCTGCCCGGCGGCGGCCAGCACATCGCCTCGTGGCGCCACCCCGACCAGCCCGCCGACGGCGCGGTCAATTTCGATTTCCACGTCAAGCTGGCCCGCGAGGCCGAGCGCGGACTGTTCGACGCCTATTTCCTGGCCGACGGGCTGGCCACCTCGACCGGCGGCACCTCCGAGGGCGGGCCGGCCCGCATCGCGGGTTTCGAGCCGGTGACGCTGTTCGCCGCGCTGGCGCCGCTCACCACGCATCTGGGCTTCATCGCCACCGCCTCGACCACCTACGAGGAGCCGTTCAACACCGCGCGCAAGTTCGCCTCGCTCGACCTGATCTCGGGCGGGCGGGCCGGCTGGAACGTGGTGACCACGGCGACCGAGGCGGCGGCGCGGAACTTCAACCTGGACCAGCAGCATCCGCATGCCTTCCGCTATCGCCGCGCCGCCGAACATGTCGAGGTGGTCCGCAAGCTGTGGGACAGTTTCGAGGATGACGCCTTCATCCGCGACAAGGACAGCGGCCGCTTCTACGACCGCGACAAGCTGCACCGCGCCCATCACAAGGGCGAGCACTTCAAGGTCGAGGGGCCGCTGAACGTGCCGCGTTCGCCGCAGGGCCATCCGGTGATCGTGCAGGCCGGCCAGTCCGAGGACGGCCGCGCGCTGGCTGCCGCCACTGCCGAGGTGATCTTCACCGCGCATCAGCGGCTGGACACCGCGCAGGAATTCTATCGCGACATCAAGGCCCGCGCCCGCGGCCTGGGCCGCGACCCGGATCACGTGCTGGTCATGCCCGGCGTCTCGCCCTTCGTCGGCCGGACAGAGGCCGAGGCGCGCGAGAAATACGAGCGCCTGACATCGCTGATCCTGCCCGAGGACGGGGTGTCGCTGCTGAACGGGCTGACCGGCGGCACGCTGGACCTCAGGGGCTATGACCTGGACGGGCCGCTGCCGCCCGCGCCGCCGACCGAGGGCATGAAGTCGCGCCAGGCGCTGATCCGCCAGATCGCCGACGAGAACGGCTTCAGCATCCGCCAGCTCTACCAATGGGTGGCCTCGGCGCGCGGGCATTACACCATCGTTGGCAGCGCCACCCAGATTGCCGACACCCTGCAGGAATGGTTCGAGAACGAGGCCGCCGACGGCTTCAACATCCTGCCGCCCTGGCTGCCCACCGGCCTGAGCGATTTCGTCGATCTGGTCATCCCCGAACTGCAGCGCCGCGGGCTGTTCCGCACCGCCTATGAGGGCCGCACCCTGCGCGAGAACCTGGGCCTGCCCTTCCCGGTCAACCGCCATGCCGCCGCCCGCGCGGCCGCCCAGGCCGCGGAGTGACGCCATGACCCTGGAAATCCTCGACAGTCCGCGCAGGCGCCCGGCTTCCCGGCGTGTCCTGCCCCCGGCCCCGCCGCTGCGGGCCTTCCTGTCGCGCTACGGGCTGGTGATCGGCTTCCTGCTGCTGTGGGAGGCCGCCAGCCGGCTCGGCTGGGTCAGCGCTGCGGTGCTGCCGCCGCTGGAGCAGGTCGCGGCCGCGCTGTGGGACGGGCTGGCCAGCGGCGCGCTGGTGGACGACATCGCCGCCAGCCTGCAGCGCGCCGGCATCGCCTTTGCCGCAGCCGTGGGCCTGGGCATCCCGCTGGGCCTGCTGATGGGCCAGCTGGGCCCGGTAGAGCGGGCTCTGGACCCGCTGCTGCAGCTGTTCCGCCAGACCTCGGCGCTGGCGCTTTACCCGGTGTTCATCCTGCTTCTGGGCCTGGGCGAGACCTCGAAGGTCTTCGTGATCTTCTGGGCGACGCTGTTCCCGATCCTGCTGGCGACCATCGGCGGCGTGAAGGAGGTGGACCGCAAGCTGATCGAGATGGCGCAAAGCTATGGCGCCGGCCAGCTGCAGGTCTTCCGCCGCGTCGTTCTGCCGGCCTCGGTGCCGTCGATCTTCGTCGGGCTGCGGCTGTCGGCCACCACGGCGCTGCTGCTGCTGATCGCGGCCGAGATGATCGGCGCCAACAAGGGCATCGGCTTCCAGGTGATGAACGCGCAATACAACTTCCAGATCCCGCTGATGTTCGCGGCGATCTTCTTGCTGGCGGGCTTGGGCCTTGCCGCCAACGGCCTTCTGGTCTGGCTGCAGCGCCGCCTGTGCCGCTGGTCGCTCGACCAGGCCTGAGACCCCTCTGCACATCATCCAAGGAACACGACCATGACCCATCAACCGACCCGCCTCGGCCTTGCCGCCGCGCTGGCCGCCCTGCTTTCGACCGCCGCGCAGGCCGAGGAGGTGACCATGCGCTTCCTGACCAGCCATGGCGGGCTGAGCGCCCATGAACTGGCCGAGGAGCTGGGCTATTTCAAGGACACCGGCATCACCCTGGAAAATGTCGGCTATGCCAGCGGCGGCCCGGAATCGCTGATGGCGCTGGCCGGCGGCTCGGTCGAGATCGGCAGCGCCGCAACTTCGGCGGTGCTGAACTCGATCGTCGGCGGCAACGACTTCGTCGCCGCCTATCCGACCAACGGCATCAACGACCAGGTGCAGTCGATCTTCTACGTGCTCGAGGACAGCCCGATCAAGGGCATCGAGGACCTGCCCGGCAAGACCGTCGCCGTCAACACGCTGGGCGCGCATCTGGACTATACCGTGCGCGAGGCACTGCACCAGAAGGGCCTGGCCCAGGATGCCGCCAACCTGGTGACGGTGCCGGGCCCGCAGCTCGAACAGGTGCTGCGCTCGGGCCAGGTGGACGTGGCGGCCTTCGGCTACTGGCAGACCACCTTCGAGGGCGCGGCGCGCAAGACCGGCGGGTTGCGGGCGATCTTCGACGACACCGACGTGCTGGGCGAGATCGCCGGCGGCTTCACCGTGCTGCGCCGCGACTGGGTCGAGGCGCATCCCGAGGCCGCCCGCATCTATGTCGAGCAATCCGCCCGCGCCCTCGACTATGCCCGCGAGCATCCCGAGGAGACCCGCGAGCTGCTGGCCAAGGCCCTGCAAGAGCGCGGCGAGAACCCCGAGGTCGCGCACTATTTCGCCGGCTATGGCGTGCGCCCGGGCGGCAAGGCGGTCGATCGCGACATCGACTTCTGGATCGGCGTGCTGGAACGCGAAGGCAAGCTGAAGCCCGGCCAGTTGAAGGCCCGCGACGTGCTGCTGTTCCCCGGCGAGGAGGTGGCAAGGAAATGACCCGAGAAGCGACCATCCCGGCCGCCCCGACCGTGCGGGGCGAGGTCGCTCTGCGCGGCCTGTCGAAATCCTTCCCGCTGCAGGGCCGGCTGCGCCCGGTGCTGCGCGACATCGACCTGGAGATCCGCGCCGGCGAGGCGCTGGCCATCGTCGGCCCCTCGGGCTGCGGCAAGACCACGCTACTGCGACTGCTGGCCGGGCTTGACACGCCCGACCGCGGCGAGGTGCTGATCGACGCCCGTCCAATCTCGGGCGTCGGCACCGAGCGCGCGGTGATCTATCAGGAGCCGCGGCTGCTGCCCTGGCTGACCGTGCTCGACAACGTGGCCTTCGGGCTGGAGCTGCGCGGCGTCTCCCATGCCGAGGCCCGCGCCCGCGCCCGCCGCCAGATCGAGCTGGTCGGGCTGGGCGCCTTCGAGGCGGCCTATCCCCGCCAGCTGTCCGGCGGCATGGCGCAGCGCGTCGGCATCGCCCGCGCCCTGGCCGTGCAGCCCGAGATCCTGCTGCTGGACGAGCCTCTGGGCGCGCTGGACGCGATGACCAAGCTGACCATGCAGGAGGAGCTGGCCCGCATCTGGCGCGAGCAGAAGGTGACGATGATTCTGGTCACGCATGACCTCGAGGAGGCGATCTTCCTGGCCGACCGGGTGCTGGTGCTGTCGACCGACGGCTCGGCCCCGACGACGATCCCGGTGGACCTGCCGCGGCCGCGGGACCGCAACGCACCGGAATTCGTCGCCATGCGCCGGACGCTGATGGGCAAGTTCGGCCTGCACTGAAGCGCCCCCGGCGGGCCGCCCGACGCCCGCCGGGGCCTTGAAAGGATCCTTCCATGCCCTCCGAGCTTTACCGGAACCTGAACGTCCATGCCGCCGTCGAGCTGCGCGAGATCAGCCGCAGCTTCGGCCCCTGCCGGGCCATCGACCGGCTGGACCTGACCATCCGGCCGGGCGAGTTCGTCGCCCTGCTGGGTGCGCCGGGCAGCGGCAAGTCCACGCTGCTGCGCATCCTGGGCGATCTCGACCGCGGTTTCCAGGGCGAGGCACTGGTGGCCTCGCGCCGCGCCATCGCCTTCCCGCCGCCGCGGCTAACGCCCTGGAAGCGGCTGTGGCGCAATGTGCTGCGCGACCTGCCCGGCCGTCCCGACCGCGGCCGGGCACAGGCGGCGCTGGCCGAGGTCGGCATCGCCCATCGCGCCGATGCCTGGCCGCGGCGGCTGTCCCAGGCCGAGACGCAGCGCGCGGCGCTGGCCCATGCCCTGCTGGGCGACCCGGACCTGCTGCTGCTGGACGAGCCCTTCGCCGGCCTGGACGCGCTGAGCCGCGGCAAGGCACAGGCGCTGCTGGCCGGGCTGTGGCGGCGCCATCGCTGCGCGGTCCTGCTAGCCACCCGCGACGCCGAAGAGGCGGCACTGCTGGCCGATCGGGTGCTGGTGATGCGGCAGGGCGCGATCATCCATCAGGAAAGGATCGCGCTGGATCGGCCCCGCGACCCGGCCGATCCCGACTTCGCCCGGCTGCGCGGCCGGCTGCTCGACTGGCTGGGTGTGGTGCCGGGCGCGCATTGAGCGCGCGCGCCGCCGTTCAGACCCGCTCCAGCGCCACGGCGATCCCCTGCCCCACGCCGATGCACATGGTCGAGAGCGAGCGCCGCCCGCCGGTCCGCGCCAGTTCCAGCGCCGCCGTGCCGGTGATGCGGGCGCCCGACATGCCCAGCGGATGCCCCAGCGCGATGGCGCCGCCGTTCGGGTTCACCCGCGGGTCGTCATCGGCAATGCCCAGCTGGCGCAGCGTGGCGAGGCCCTGGGCCGCGAAAGCCTCGTTCAGTTCGATCACGTCGAAATCGGCCTGCGTGAGCCCCAGCCGCGCCATCAGCTTCTGCGATGCCGGTGCCGGGCCGATGCCCATGATGCGCGGCGGCACCCCCGCCGTCGCCCCGCCCAGCACCCGGGCGATGGGGGTCAGGCCATGCTTCTTCGCCGCAACCTCCGAGGCCAGGATCAGCGCCGCCGCCCCGTCGTTCACCCCCGAGGCATTGCCCGCCGTGACCGAGCCGTTCGGGAACAGCGGGCGCAGCTTGGCCAGCGCCTCGGCCGTGGTGGCGCGGGGATGCTCGTCGGTATCGACCACCACCGGATCGCCCTTGCGTTGCGGGATCGTCACCGGGGTGATCTCAGCCGCCAGCCGCCCGCTGGCGATGGCCGCCGCGGCCTTTGCTTGCGAGGCCAGTGCCATGGCGTCCTGCGCCTCGCGCGAGATGCCGTAATCGTCGGCGACGTTCTGGCCGGTCTGCGGCATCGAGTCGGTGCCATGGGCCGCCTGCATCGCCGGGTTCACGAAGCGCCAGCCGATGGTGGTGTCGTGGATCTCGGCATGGCGGGAAAAGGCCGTCTCGGCCTTGGGCAGAACGAAGGGCGCACGCGACATGGACTCGACACCGCCGGCGATCATCAGCTCGGCCTCGCCCGCGGCGATCTGGCGCGCGGCGACCAGCACCGCATCCATGCCCGAGCCGCAGAGCCGGTTGATCGTGGTCCCCGGCACTTCCAGCGGCAGGCCGGCCAGCAGCGCGGACATGCGGGCGACGTTGCGGTTGTCCTCGCCGGCCTGGTTGGCGCAGCCATAGATCACGTCGTCGACCGCCTGCCAGTTAAGGCCGGCATGGCGTGCCATCAGCGCCTTCAGCGGAATGGCGCCCAGGTCGTCGGCCCGGACGCTGGACAATGCGCCGCCGAAGCGGCCGATGGGCGTGCGGATATAGTCGCAGATGAAGACTTCGGTCATGTCACAGCTCCGGCGCGATCAGGTCGGCGACCGCACCGTCCAGATGCAGCCGCGCGCCGGTCACGGCTTGCAGATCGTCAAGGGAAATCGTGGCCAGCTTCTCGCGCAGCACGAAGCGGCCGCCTTCGATGTCCACCACGGCAAGCGAGGTATAGACCCGCGTCACGCAACCCACCCCGGTCAGCGGCAGGGTGCAGCGCTGCACCAGCTTGGGCTTGCCGTCCTTGGTGACGTGGTCGGTGATGACGGCGACGCGCTTGGCGCCATGCACCAGATCCATGGCGCCGCCCACGGCGGGCACGCCCTTGGGGCCGGTGGACCAGTTTGCCAGGTCGCCGTTCTCGGCCACCTGATAGGCGCCCAGGATCGCCACATCCAGGTGGCCGCCGCGCACCATGGCGAAGCTGTCGGCATGGTGGAAGAAGGCCGCGCCCGGCTTCAGTGTCACAGCCTTCTTGCCGGCGTTGATCAGGTCCCAGTCCTCGGTCCCAGGCTCGGGCGCCTCGCCGAAGTTCAGGATGCCGTTCTCGGTGTGGAAGATCGCCTCGCGGCCCTCGGGCTGGAACTTGGCGACCATCTCGGGAAAGCCGATGCCCAGGTTGACATAGGCGCCGTCGGCGATGTCCTGCGCCGCGCGCCAGGCGATCTGGGCGTTGGAAAGTTTCCGGGTCATGCCTGCACCTCCTGGGGACGGGCGGGGGGATAGACGGCTCCGGCGCGGTTGAGGACTTCCTCCTGGGCGGGATTCGCGACCTCGACCACGGATTGCACGAAGATGCCGGGGGTGACGACCGCCTCGGGATCGATCGCACCGGGCTGGACCAGTTCCGAGACCTGGACGATGGTATGCGCGGCCGCCATGCACATCAGCGGATTGAAGTTCCGCGCCGCCATCCGATAGGTCAGGTTGCCGTGGGTATCGCCGCGATGCGCCTTGACCAGCGCGAAATCGGCCTTGAGCCAGCGCTCCTGCACATGGGGCCGGCCGTCGAACTCCTCGACCTTCTTGCCCTTGGCCAGGTCGGTGCCATAGCTGGTCGGCGTGTAGAAGGCCGGGATGCCCGCCCCGCCGGCGCGGATGCGCTCGGCCAGCGTGCCCTGCGGCACCAGCTCCAGCTCGATCTCGCCGGCCAGGTATGCCTCGGTAAAGACCCGCGGGTCGGCCGAGCGCGGGAAGGAGCAGATCAGCTTGCCGACCAGCCCCGCCTCGATCAGCGCGGCAAGGCCGACATGGCCGTTGCCGGCATTGTTGTTGATGACCGTCAGGTTCCTCGGCCCCTTGTCGATCAGCGCGTGGATCAGCTCGATCGGGGCGCCGGAGCCGCCGAAACCGCCGATCATCACCGATGCGCCATCGCCGATCCGCGCCACGGCCTCGGCCGGGCTGGCGACTGTCTTGTCCATCCGCATCCCTCCTTGCAGCGCCGCAACGCGGCTCGGCCGAGGGAATACGGCCGGAAGGGGCTTCACGTCCATGCAGTTTGTGCGCTATGCTGCATTTGTTCGATTATCGCACGGAAATGACCATGAGCATCGCAGCACGCGACATGATGGGCGGCCTTGCCAAGGGGCTGGCCGTGATCGAGAGTTTCGGCGCCGAGAGGCCGCGCCAGTCCATCGCCGAGGTCTCGGCGGCCAGCGGGCTGGACCGGGCGACGGCGCGGCGCTGCCTCTTGACGCTGGCGCAGCTGGGCTATGCCGATTACGACGGGAAATTCTTCACGCTGACCCCACGGGTGCTGCGGCTGGGCACGGCTTGCCTCGCGACCATGCCGCTGCCGCAGCTGGTGCAGCCCTGGCTGGACCGGCTGTCCGAGGAGCTTGGGGAAAGCTCGTCGGTCTCGATCCTCGACGGGGACGAGATCGTCTATGTCGCGCGCGCGGCGCAGCGCAAGGTCATGTCCATCGCACTGATGCCCGGCTCGCGCCTGCCGGCCTTCTGCACCTCGATGGGCCGGGTGCTGCTGGCCGCGCTGCCCGAACCCGAGGCGCGCGCCCGGCTGACCGCCCATCCGCTGCTGCCGCGCACGCCGCTGACCGTGACCGATCCCGAGGCGCTGATGCAGCGGCTAGCCGAGGTCCGGGCGCAGGGCCATGCGGTGATCGACCAGGAGGTCGAGCTGGGCCTGCGCTCGCTGGCCGTGCCGCTGATCGACGCGCATGGCCGCGTGGTGGCGGCGGTGAACCTGGGCCTGCCCGCCGTGGCGGGCGAGACCGCTGATCTGGCCGAGCGCTACCTGCCCCGTCTGAAGGCGCTGCAGGCCGAGCTGCGCGGCGTGCTGCGCTAGAGCTGGTAGCCCGGCGTCGAGCGCGAGAGTTCCAGTTCGGCCTCGTCCATGCCCTCGGGGATGTCCTGGAACAGCGGCGTCGACAGGTAGCGCTCGCCGGTGTCAGGCAGCATGGCCAGGATCACCGAGCCGGGCTCGGCGCGCTCGGCGATCTGCATGGCGACGGCAAAGGTCGCACCACCGGAAACCCCGGTCAGGATGCCCTCGCGCGCGGCGAGCTTGCGCGCCCATGCCATGCCCTCGGCACCCGGCACCGGGATCAATTCATCATAGCCGCCGCCATCCAGCGCCTCTTGCAGCACCAGCGGGATGAAATCCGGGGTCCAGCCCTGGATCGGATGCGGCTCGAAGGCCGGGTGGCTGACGGCGGGCGAGCCGTCGGCCGTGCGCTCCTGCGCAATGCCGCTGCTGACCAGCGCCGCGTTGGCCGGTTCGGTCAGGACGATCTTCGTCTCGGGACGCTCGCGGCGCAGCACGCGGGCAAGCCCCGTCGCGGTGCCGCCGGTGCCGTAGCCGGTGACGACGTAATCCAGCCGCTCGCCGGCGAAATCGCCCAGGATCTCCTGCGCGGTGGTGGCTTCATGGATATCGGCATTGGCGGGGGTCTCGAACTGATGCGCCAGGAACCAGCCGTGCTTCCCGGCCAGTTCGACGGCCTTGTTATACATGCCGGTGCCCTTTTCGGCCTTGGGCGTCAGCACCACCTTGGCGCCCAGCATACGCATCAGCCGCCGCCGCTCGACCGAGAAGGTCTCGGCCATGGTGACGACCAACGGATAGCCCTTTTGCGCGCAGACCATGGCCAGGCCGATGCCGGTATTGCCGCTGGTCGCCTCGACCACGGTCTGGCCGGGCTTCAAGGCGCCCGACCGCTCGGCCGCCTCGATGATGTTCAGCGCCAGCCGGTCCTTGACCGAGGCGGCGGGATTGAAGAACTCGGCCTTGACGTAAAGCCGCACCCCCTTGGGGCCGAGGTGGTTGATGCGGATGGTCGGCGTGTCGCCCACCGTGTCGAGGATGCTGTCGTAAAGCCGGCCGCGGCCTCGGGTCGTCCTGATGCCCTGATCTGCCATCTGTCTGCCTCCATCTGCACTGATGGGGGCAGAGTAGCGCAATCCGCCCGGCTTTTAAGCCGGAATCGGCGGGGAATCAGCGCTTGCGATCAGTGGCGAACATCGGCCCGCCGCGCCAGCGGGGGAAGCCGTAGCCGTGGATCTCGACCAGGTCTATGTCGGCGGGGGTTTGCGCGATGCCTTCGTCCAGGATCGCCTGCCCCTCGACGGCCATCTCGGCGACAAGGGCTTGGGCGATCTCGTCGCGGCTCATCGCCGGGCCGGGCTGGAGATGACCGGCCAGCAGGTCGGCCACCGCCGCCGAGGGCTGCGGCCGACGCTCGCCCGGCGCGTAGTCATACCAGCCGCCGCCGGTCTTCTGGCCCTTGCGGCCGGCCCGGACCAGGATGTCGCCCAGCGTCTCGGGCACGTCCTGCCCCGCCGCCCGCGCGCCCTCGCGCTGCAGGAAGGCGATGTCGAGCCCGCCAAGGTCCTGGGCCTCGAACGGACCCATGGCGAAGCCGTAGCCGCGCATGGCGGCGTCGATTTCGGCAATCGGCACGCCCTTGCGGACCAGCGCCTCGGCCGCCGCACGATAGCGTTTCAGGATGCGGTTGCCGATGAAGCCCTCGCAGATGCCGGCGCGGACCGGGATCTTCTTCAGCGCCCGGGCCAGCGCGAAGCCGGTGGCCAGGGTGCGCTCCGAGGTTTCCGGCACGGGCACGATCTCCAGGAGCTTCATCACATTGGCCGGGCTGAAGAAATGCAGGCCGATGAAGCGCTCGGGGTTGGGCAGGCTCTCGGCGATGGCGCGCGGGTCGAGATAGGAGGTGTTGGTCGCCAGCACCGCATCCGGCCGGCAGGCCCGGCCCAGCCGGTCGAAGACGGCGCGCTTGACGCCGATTTCCTCGAACACCGCCTCGATCACCAGATCGGCATCGGCGAGGCTGGCGTAATCCGTCGTCCCGGTGACGACGGCCGCCAGCGCCTCGGCCTGCGCCCCGGTCAGCTTGCCGCGCTTGACCCCGCCCGCGAAGATGCCGCGCAGATTGGCAAGGCCGCGCGCCACCGCCTCGTCGTCGCGCTCGATCAGGGTGACGGGCAGGCCGGCCTCGCGCAGGGCCGCGGCGATGCCGGCACCCATGGTGCCGCCGCCGATCACCGCGGCGTAGCGCAGGGGCAAAGGTTCCACATCGCGCAGCGCGGCCGGGCGCGGCGCGGCGCGCTCGGCGAAGAAGACATGGCGCAGCGCCGCCGCCTGTTCCGAGCCGCGCAGTTCCAGGAAGGTCTGGCGCTCGAAGGCCATGGCCTCGGCGAAGGGCGCCTCGACGGCCTTGCGCAGGCAGGCCAGCGCCCGCAGCGGCGCGGCGGCGCCCTTGGCGGATTTGGCCACGGCCCTCTCCTGCTCGGCCCAGAAACCTGCATCGGGCGCGGCGACAGGACGGGCCGAGACCGGCGCCGGCAAGGGCCGGGCCAGCGCCTGCCGGACGAAGGCTGCGGCGCCGTCGCGCAGGTCGCCCTCGATCAGGGCATCGACCAACCCGGCCTCGACGGCTTTCGCCGCGCGCATGGGCCGGCCCGAGGTCACCAGATCGACCGCCAGCGCGGCCCCGGCAAGGCGCGGGGTGCGCACCGTGCCCGAGGCGCCGGGAACGATGCCCAGGCCCACCTCGGGCAGGCCGACCGAGGCGTCGGGCGCGGCCACCCGGAAGCGGCAGCCCATCGCCACCTCGAACCCGCCGCCAAGCGCCGAGCCGTGGATGGCAGCGACCCAGGGCTTTTGTGCGGCCTCGATCCGGTCCACCAGATCGGGCAGGTGCGGCGGCTGCGGCGGCTTGCCGAATTCCGTCACATCGGCCCCGGCGATGAAGGTGCGGCCGGCGCAGACCAGCACCACCGCCGCGACCTGCGGGTCCGCGTCCAGCGTGCCCACGGCATCCCACAGCCCCTGCCGCAGCCCCTGGCTCAGCGCGTTGACGGGCGGGTTGTCCACGGTGACGATGGCGATTTCCCCTTGGCGGGCGATGGTAACGGTCATGTCCTCAGATCCCCAGATAGGCTTCGCGGATGCGCGGATCGGCGATCAGTTCCGCCGCCGGTCCCTGCATGATGATACGGCCGGTTTCCATGACATAGCCCCGGTCGGCGATCGTCAGCGCGCCGAAGGCGTTCTGCTCGACCAGCAGCACGGTGACGCCAAGCGCCTTGAGGCCGCTGACCACGTCGAAGATCTGCTGGACAATGATCGGCGCCAGGCCCATGGACGGCTCGTCCAGCAGCAGGCAGGACGGCCGGCCCATCAGCGCCCGCGCCATGGCCAGCATCTGCTGCTGGCCGCCCGACAGCCCGCCGGCCGCCAGGTTGCGCTTTTCGCGCAGGATCGGGAACATGGCAAAGGCGTCCTGCATGTCCTTTTCCACCCGGTCGTCGCTGTAGAGGAAGGCGCCAAGGCGCAGGTTCTCCTCGACCGTGAGGTTGGTGAAGATCTGCCGGCCCTCGGGCGATTGCGTCAGCCCGCGCGCCGGGCGGCGATGCGCGGGCACCCCGGACAGCGGCTCGCCCCGGAAGGTGATCTGGCCGGCCGAGACCGGCTGCACCCCGGACAGGCAGCGCAGCAGCGTGGTCTTGCCCGCGCCGTTGGCGCCGACCACGGTGACGATCTCGCCGGAATCGACATGCAGGTCGATGCCGTGCAAGACCTCGATGCGCCCGTAGCGCGAGCGCAAGCCCTCAACCGTCAGCATCGGCACCCTCCTCGGTTCCGAGATAGGCGGCGATCACCGCCGGGTTGCGGCTGACCTCGGCGGGCGCGCCCTCGGCGATCTTCTCGCCATGGTCCAGCACCACGATGTGGTTCGAGATGCGCATGACCATCTTCATGTCGTGCTCGACCAGCAGGATGGCGGTGCCGGATGCGGCGACCTCGGCGATCAGGTGGTCGATCTCCTCGGTCTCGACGGCGTTGCAGCCGGCCGCCGGTTCGTCCAGCAGCAGGACGGCCGGGTTCATCGCCAGCGCGCGGGCGATCTCCAGCCGCTTGAGCGAGCCATAGGACAGGTTTCCCGCCTCGCGATCCGCAGCGCGGTCCAGGCCCACGCGGGCCAGCAGCGCCAGCGCCCCCTCGCGCGCCTCGCGCGAGCGGCGGCGCGAGGCGGGCAGGTTCAGCAGGTCGGCCAGGACCGGCCCCTTCTCGCGCAGGTGAAAGCCCGAGATGGCGTTTTCCAGCACCGTCATGGCCTGGAAGATCTGCAGGTTCTGGAAGGTGCGCGACATGCCGCGCCGCGCCAGCAAGTCGGGGCGCATCCCGGTCACATCCTCGCCCTTCAGCACCACCCGGCCGGCGCCGGGCTGGTAGATGCCCGAGATCATGTTGAACAGCGTGGTCTTGCCGGCGCCGTTCGGGCCGATGACCGAGACGATCTCGCCCGGCTCGACCTTGAAGCTGACATCGTTCACAGCCTTGAGGCCGCCGAAGGTGATGCCCAGACCCTCGACCGAAAGCAGCGTCATTCGCCCGTCCCCCGCAGCTTGCGCAGGATCGAGGGCAGCAGCCCGTCCCGCAGGAAGATCATCACCAGCATCATCACCAGACCGAGGACCAGCTGCTCGTATTCCGCCAGCACCGTCAGCGCCTGCGGCAGCAGCGTCAGCACGCCGGCGCCGAAGATCGCGCCCAGCACCGAGCCGGCGCCGCCAAGGACGGCCATGGTCACCATCTCGATCGAATGCATGAAGCCGGCGACATCGGGGGTGATGAACTTGTTCTGCAGCGCCACCAGCGATCCCGCGACCGAGGCATAGACCGCCGAGATGACGAAAGCCTGCAGCTTGAGCCGCGCCACGTCCACGCCCACGGTGCGCGCGGCGATTTCCGAGCCATGCAGCGCCCGCAGGGCGCGGCCGGTCGGGCTTTGATGCAGGTTCAGCGCGATCCAGGCGCCGGCCAGCAGCACCAGCCCGCAGAAGAAATACCAGAACTGGCCGTTGGTCAGCTCCAGCCCCCAGTCCTTCAGCAGCCCGCGCAGGCCCAAGTCGGGCACCGCGATGCCGTCGGGGCCGCCGGTCAGCGCGCGTTCGTTGTTCAGCACCATGGCAACCAGGATGCCGAAGCCCAGCGTGGCGACGGCGAGGTAATAGCCCTTGAGCCGCAGGATCGGCCGGCCGACCAGCCAGGCCAGCACGGCCGAAATCGCCGCGCCCAGCACCACGGCCAGCGACGGATGCAGGCCCAGATGCGTCGGCGCCAAGGCGCAGGCATAGCCGCCGATGCCGGCGAAACCGGCATGGCCCAGGCTGATCTGCCCGGCATAGCCGGTCAGGATCACGATGCCGGTCACCGCCAGCCCGTTGACGAAGATCAGCGCACCGACCCGGTAGTAATAGCCCGAGGGAAAGAAGAAGGGTGTCACCGCGATCAGCGCGGCCAGCACCAGCAGCGTGGCGGATTTGGCGGAGAGTTTCGGCATCACACCCGCTCCGTCGATTTGCGGCCGAACAAGCCCTGCGGCATGAAGAACAGCACCAGCAGGATCACCACGAAGGCCGCGGCCTCCTTGTAAGTCGAGGAGAGGTAGCCCGCCGTCAGCGCCTCGATCAGCCCGATCAGGAAGCCGCCGGCCAGCGCGCCCTTGGGATTGCCCATGCCGCCCAGCATGGCGCCGGCAAAGCCCTTCAGCGCAAAGCCGATGCCGACATTATAGGCGGTCAGCGTGATCGGCGTCGCCAGCACCCCGGCCAAGGCGCCGATCCCGGCCGACAGCGCAAAGGACAGCGTCATGACGAAATTGGTGTTGATGCCGACAAGCTGCGCCGCAAGACGGTTGTTCGAGGTCGCCAGCACCGCCCGGCCCAGAAGCGTGCGGGTGAAGAACAGCCACAGGCCGGCAAAGACCACCAGCGCGCCGCCGATCACCCACAGGCTTTGCGGCTGGATCGTCGCGCCGCCGATGCGCAGCGGCCTGTCGCCCGAAAAGGCCGGGAAGCTGTGGATCTGCTTGTCGAACACCAGCTGCGCCGCGCCCTGCAGAAAGACCGAGGCGCCGATGGTGATGATGATCAGCGAGACGACGGGCGCGCCGCGCGCCGGCTCGATGGCCAGCTTGTTGATGGCGACCCCCAGCGCCGCGGTGGCGACGATGGCGATCAGCGCCGCCAGCGGCAGCGGCAGGCCGGCGGCATGGGCGAACCAGGTGATCATGCCGCCCAGCATGACGAACTCGCCCTGGGCGAAGTTCACCACGTCCGAGGCGTTGTAGATGATCGTGAAGCCAAGGGCGACCAGCGCATAGACAGCGCCGACCGTCACCCCGGAAAAGAGGAACTGCAAGAACTCTGACATGTGCTCTCCCGGCGTCTGTCTTGTGCGTGGGTGGCAGGCGCATTCCCCCGCGCCCCTGCGGGCGCGAGGGCCGGAATTCAGTCGCTTACTCGACCAGCGTCCATTCGCCGCCCTTGATCTCGAGCATGCGGAAGGCCGAGAGATCGAGGCCCAGATGATCCTCGGGCGTGAAGGCATAGACGCCGGTGGTGCCGGCCAGGCCCTTGGTCGCCTCGATGGCGTCGCGGATCGCCTCGGGCTCGGTGGAGCCGGCGCGGGTGATGGCATCGGTCAGGATCAGGAAGGCGTCATGCGCATAACCGCCGAAAGTGCCGACCGGGGTCTTGGTCCTTTCCTCGAAGGCCGCCTTGTAGGCGGTCACGACCGGCTTTTGCGCATCCCCCTCGGGCAGCAGTTCCGCGACCAGCAGCGCGGTGCCGGGCAGGCGCACACCCTCGGCCGCGTCCTTGCCGGCCAGTTCGATGAACCCGTCCGAAGCGACGCCATGCGACTGATAAAGCGGCAGGTCGATCGCCAGCTGCTTGTAGTTGCGCGTCACGATCGACGGGCCCTGGCCGAAGCCGGGATTCAGCACGGCCTGAACGCCCTCGGCGTTCTTGATCTTGGTCAGCTGCGCCGTCATGTCGGCGTCCTTCGGATCATAGGTCTCGTCGGCGGCGATCTCGATGCCGTAATCGCCGGCCACCTCCTTGCATTGCGCCTGCATCGAGGCGCCAAAGCCGTCGGTGCCCGAGATCATGCCGATCTTCGCGATGCCGCGCTTCTGCATGTCCTCGAAGATCTTCTGGCAGGCCATGCGGTCGGTATGCGGGGTCTTGAAGGTATAGGGCTTCACCGGGTCGATGATGTCGATGGCGCCGGCCAGCGAGATGAAGGGGATCTCGGCATCCTCGGCCACCGACAGGATCGCCATCGAGGTGCCGGTGGTTGAGCCGCCGATGATCGCCTGCACCTCGTCATCCTCGATCAGGCGGGTGGCGAAGGTGCGCGCCTTGTTGGCGTCGCCGCCGTCATCGTAAAGCACCAGCGCGACCTCTTCGCCGTTGATGCCGCCCTTGGCGTTCAGGTCCTCGACCAGCATCTCCAGTGTCTTGGCCTCGGGATCGCCCAGGAAGGCGGCCGGGCCGGTCGCCGAAACCGAGGCGCCGATCCTGATCTCGGCGCTGGCGGCAGAGGCCAAGGCAAGCGCGACCAGCGCGGCGGGGACGGTGGTGGTCAGGGTTTTCTTGATCATGGTTTTCCTCCTCCCAGAGAACTTGAAACGGTCAGGCCGCCACGGGGCGCCGCCACATGGCGCGGCGGAACCGGCTGGCGACGAAGGCGGTGTCGGTCAGGCTGGCATTCCCGGCCGGGTTGGCCCCGGTGACGTGGAAATCGCTGAACGCCGCCGACTGGTTGACGAAGATATTGCCGGTCAGGTTGACCGACAGGTTGACGCCGGCCTGCGCAAAGGCGCGCGCGGCCGCCGCGATGCGCGCCGCATCGGTGTCGTAGAGCGCGGCGGTGATCGCGCCCTTGCGCCGGGCCAGGTCGGCGGCCCGGGCAATGCCGGTCGCGGCATCCGGCACGGCGACGAGGAAGGCGATGGGGCCGAACCATTCGCCCTCGACCGCCGCGTCGCCGTCGCGCATGGCCAGCAGCAGCGGCGTCGCGCTGCGCCCCTGCCCCAGCGGCGCCGAATTGCGGACGATCCGGCCCAGTCCCCGCGCCTGCGTGACCCGGTCCAGCGTCGCCGGGTTGGCGATGGCGCCGCAGAGACCCGCGGCCCGCGCCGGATCGGCCAGCAGCGCGTCGATGGCCGCGGCCAGCGCCGCCGCCACCTCGTCGAAGCTCTTGCGACCCTGGTCGGTGTCGATCCCGGCCTCCGGCACGTAGATGTTCTGCGGCGAGGTGCACATCTGCCCCGAATACAGCGCCAGCGAAAAGGCCAGGTTATCGCACATGCCGGCGAAATCCTCGGTCGCGGCGATGGCGACGCTGTTCACGCCGGCCTCCTCGGTGAACAGCTGCGCCTGCCGGGCGTTCTGGCGCAGCCAGGCGCCGAAGGCGTTCGAGCCGGTATAGTCGATCAGCCGTACCGCCGGATCGGTGGCCAGATGCGCGGCGGCCGGGGCTTCCGGCGTATCCACCGCCAGCAGCACCGAATCGGCAGGCAGCCCGGCCTCGGCCAGGACCTCGCGCAGGGTGCGCACCGCCAGCGCCAGGGGCAGGATGGCGGCGGGATGCGGCTTCACGATCACCGGGTTGCCGGTCGCCAGGCTGGCGAAGATGCCCGGATAGGAATTCCAGGTCGGGAAGGTATTGCAGCCGATGGCCAGCGCCAGCCCGGCGGGGACCAGCGACCAGTGCTTCTCGATCAGCAGCGGCGCGGCCTTGCCCTGCGGCTTCTCCCAGCGCGCCTCGGCCGGAAAGCGCGACATTTCCTCCCATGCCATGGCGACGGCTTCCAGCCCGCGATCCTGCGCGTGCGGGCCGCCGGCCTGGAAGGCCATGGCAAAGGCCTGGCCGGTGGTGTGCATGACCGCGTTCCCCATCAGGAAGCTTGCCCGGTTCAGCCGCACCAGCGCCTCGAGACAAGCGCCGATTCGGGCCTCGACGCCGGCCTCGGCCAAGGCCGGCGCCGCCGCTTGCGCCACCGCGATCAGCGTCTGCGGCGCGGCGGCCGGATAAGTGATTCCCAGCGCCCGGCCATAGGGCGATGCCTCGGCGCCCAACCGGGTCTCCTCGGGATGGCCGGGCAGGTCGAAAGGCTTGCCCAGCAGGGCCTCGAAGCCGGAAGCCCCGTCCTCGCGCGCGGATTCGCCATAGATCTTGCCGCTAGGGATTTCGGGAAAAGGAGTCCAGAATGCGCGACTGTGCAAAGCCCGAAGCGCGGCATCGAGCATCGGCCGGTGGCGGTCGAAAAACGCGGTCATGCTATCCCTCCCTGGATCGGAGATTATCATTGACCGGCCGGTCGGTTTATGCAACATGAATCTTCGAGGACCCCAAAAATTCTGGGGCAAGGGAGTTCACCAATGACGGATACCGTGCTTGCGTCTCTTGCCGACGGCGTGCTGACGCTGACGCTCAACCGGCCGGAAAAGCTTAACGCATTCAACGAGGAAATGCACCTGGCGCTGCGCGCCGGATTTCAGCGCGCCCGTGACGATTCGCAAGTGCGCGCGGTTCTGCTGACCGGTGCGGGCCGCGGCTTCTGCGCCGGGCAGGACCTGGGCGACCGCGATCCGCGCAAGGGCGGGCCGGTACCCGACCTGGGCCATACGCTCGAGACCTTCTACAACCCCACCCTGCGGCTGATTCGCAGCCTGGAAAAGCCGGTGATCTGCGCCGTGAACGGCGTGGCCGCCGGGGCTGGCGCCAATATCGCCATTGCCTGCGACATCGTTCTGGCCGCGAAATCGGCCAGGTTCGTGCAGGCCTTCTCGAAGATCGGCCTGATCCCGGATGCCGGCGGCAGCTTCAACCTGACCCGCATCCTGGGCGAGCCGCGCGCCAAGGCGCTGACCCTGCTGGCCCAGCCGCTACCGGCCGAAACGGCTGCCGACTGGGGCCTGATCTGGAAGGCGGTCGAGGACGAGCAGCTGATGCCCGAGGCCCAGGCGCTGGCCGCGTCGCTGGCGGCGGGGCCGACCCTCGGCCTCGGCCTGACCAAGCGGCTGATCCAGGCCGCCGCCACGAACAGCCTCGACCAGCAGCTCGACATGGAGCGCGACTGCCAGCGCGAGGCCGGCCGCAGCGCCGATTACGCCGAGGGCGTCACCGCCTTCCTCGAAAAACGCCAGCCGGAGTTCAAGGGACAATGAAGGACGCAGCCGTGAAACCCGTCTCGCAGATGACCCCGCAGGAACTGGCCGAGGCTTCGGCAAAGGCGATGTGGAACGACGATTCCGCCAGCCAGCGGCTGGGCATGAGCCTGGACCACATCGCGCCTGGCCAGGCGACGCTGTCCATGACCATCACCGAGGCGATGTCGAACGGGCACGGCAATTGCCATGGCGGCTATATCTTCACCCTGGCCGACAGCGCCTTCGCCTTCGCCTGCAACAGCTACAACCAGCTGGTCGTGGCCCAGCATTGCTCGATCACCTATCTGATCCCCGGCCGCATCGGCGACCGGCTGAGAGCCGAGGCACGCGAGGTGTCGCGCCGCGGCCGCTCGGGCATCTACGACATCCGCATCACCAACCAGGACGGCGAGCATGTGGCCGAATTCCGCGGCCATTCGCGCACCGTCAAAGGCACCCACCTGCCGGTCGAAGCCTGACCGGACCCGCATTGCAAGGGAGGAAACCATGCAAGACCTGTCCCCCAACCGAAAGGATCTCGACCCGATCGAGACCGCCTCGCGCGACGAGATCGAGGCGCTGCAGTTCCATCGCATGAAGCGTTCGCTGAAACATGCCTTCGAGAACTCGCCCTTCTACCGCAAGCGCTTCATCGAGCATGACGTGCATCCCGAAGACCTGAAGTCGCTCGGGGACATCGCGAAATTCCCCTTCACGGTCAAGCAGGACCTGCGCGACACCTATCCCTTCGGCATGTTCGCCGTGCCGCAGTCGAAACTGGTGCGCATCCACGGCTCGTCCGGCACCACCGGCAAGCCGACGGTGGTGGGCTATACCCAGGCCGATATCGACCATTGGGCGAACCTGATCGCCCGCTCGATCCGCGCCGCGGGCGGCCGTCCCGGCGACATGCTGCACAACGCCTATGGCTACGGGCTGTTCACCGGAGGCTTGGGCGCGCATTACGGCGCCGAGCGGCTGGGCTGCACCGTGGTGCCGATCTCGGGCGGCATGACCGAACGGCAGGTGACGCTGATCGACGACTTCAAGCCGCGCATCATCATGGTGACGCCCAGCTACATGCTGTCGATCCTGGACGAGTTCCGCCGCCAGGGCCTCGACCCGCGCGCCTCCTCGCTGGAGATCGGCATCTTCGGTGCCGAGCCCTGGACCAACGCCATGCGCCAGGAAATCGAGGAGGCATTCGACATGCACGCCGTCGACATCTACGGTCTCTCCGAGGTCATGGGTCCCGGCGTCGCCATGGAATGCGTCGAGACCAAGGACGGGCTGCACATCTGGGAGGACCATTTCTACCCCGAGATCATCGACCCGGTGACCGGCGAGGTCCTGCCCGACGGCGAACTGGGCGAGCTGGTCTTCACCACGCTGACCAAGGAAGGGCTGCCGATGGTGCGCTACCGCACCCGCGACCTGACCCGGCTCTTGGCCGGAACCGCACGCTCCATGCGCCGGATCGAGAAGATCACCGGCCGCAGCGACGACATGATCATCCTGCGCGGCGTCAACGTCTTCCCGACCCAGATCGAAGAGCAGATCCTGAAATGCGAGGGCCTGGCCCCGCATTTCCAGATCGAGCTGACCCGCTCCGGGCGCATGGACAGCATGACCGTCCATGTCGAATGCGCGCCCGGGATGGCCGATGCCGATGCCCGCGCCGCCTCGGCCAAGGTGCTGGCGCATCACATCAAGAGCGTGGTCGGCGTCTCGACCCGCATCGAGGTGCAGGACCCCGACACCATCGCCCGCTCCGAGGGCAAGGCCAAGCGCGTCATCGACAACCGCCCCAAGGAATGACGCGGGCGCGGCAAGGCGCCGCCCGTGACAGGGCTGCGCAAAACCGCTAAACGCAACAAGGGGGGCGCGAGCCCCCCTGATTTTTCCCGTCAATTCGTCAGGCGGGCAGGCAAAGAGGAACCCATGGCTCGCACCCGAGCGGTCGATTTCGAGGAAAAGCGGCGCGGCATCCTTGACAGCGCGGCCGCGGTCTTCGCCGAGCAGGGGATGGAAAAGGCCTCGATGTCGCAGATCGCGGCGCATGGCCAGATCTCCAAGGCGCTGCTTTATCATTATTATCCCGGCAAGGATGCGCTGATCTTCGCGATCATCATTACCCATCTGCAGGAACTGGACGCCGCCATCGAGGCCGCCGACGACGCGCTGCTGCCGCCGCAGCAGCGCCTGCGCCGGCTGGTGGGCGTGGTGCTGGAAAACTATCGGGGCGCCGACAACCAGCACAAGGTGCAGCTCAACGCCACCTCGGCCCTGTCGGATGAGCAGAAGGCCGAGATCCTTGCCGTCGAGCGGCGCATCGTCAAGCGTTTCGCCGTGGTGCTGCATCAGATCAACCCGGCGCTGGACGACCCGCAGCGCCCGCTGCTGACCCCGGTCACCATGTCGCTGTTCGGCATGATGAACTGGGTCTATATGTGGTTCCGCGACGGCGGCCGCATCACGCGCGAGGATTACGCCGACGTGGCGACCACGCTGATCCTGGAAGGCATCAAGGCGGTGCGGTAAGAGCTTCCATCTTCATCAAAGCGCTTGACGGTGCAACATTCTGCAAACAGTAATCTAATTAGCTGTCTGTGTTTCAGGAGGTATTGATGCTGAAAGCAATTGTTGCGACCCTCGGGATAATTGTCCTAGGTCATGTTGACAAATGGCGAAGCCAGAGCCTGATGCAGGCGATGTCGATGAAGCCGAGGAAACTGTCTGCGGTTTTGTCGTAG
>NZ_JAEHFP010000072.1 GCF_016446475.1 Paracoccus binzhouensis
CGCCCCCCGGGGCGGCCTTTGGCTTTTCACGGGCGCGGGGGCAGAGGGCGCGCACATGGGGAGGCAGGGGGCGGCCAGCGGGGCGGAGGCCGCGAAGCTGCCGGCCGGGATCCCGAACGCCCCGGATCCCTTGCGCGCCGGTCGCGGCCGAACGGGCAATCCACCGCGTTCCGACCGGACCGCGATCTGGCCGGAACGGGCCTTCCGGCGCATCCTCGGCCGGATCGCCGCGCGCGGGGCCATGTCCAGCGCGGCCTCCCCCTCGCCCCCGCGCGGCGCCGAGTTGTCCGCTCCGTCGCAATCCGCTAATCTCTTCGGCCTTCCCGCCCTGGTCTGATTCCCAGACACAGATGCAGCAGAGGATTCGCATGGCGAAATACATCCATTCCATGATCCGGGTGCTGGACGAGGCGCGCTCGGTCGCCTTCTACGGGCGGGTTTTCGGCCTGCAGGTCGTCGAGCGGCTGGATTTCCCGGATTTCACCCTGGTCTACCTGGCCAATGGCGAAAGCCCGACCGAGCTGGAGCTGACCATCAACAAGGGTCGCACCGAACCCTATGACCTGGGCGATGGCTACGGCCATGTCGCCTTTTCCGTCGACGACCTGGACGGGCTGCACGCCCGGCTGCAGGCCGAGGGTTTCGCGCCGCGCCAGTTGGTGGATTTCGCCCCCGGCGGCACGGTGATCGCGCGTTTCTTCTTCATTGCCGACCCGGACGGATACCAGATCGAGGTGCTGCAGCGCGCCGGCCGCTACCTCTGACTCGCCGCGACCGGCGCCGGAAGGGCAGGGCCGGCCGGGAAACTGACATGATCTGTCAGCAGGGATCGCCGATCATCGCCGGGAAAGGAGACGGAAGATGATCGACCACATCGGAATCCCTGTTTCGGACCTGCCCCGCGCGCGCGCCTTCTACGACCGGGCGCTGGCACCCCTGGGCATCGACCTGCTGATGGAGGTAACCGAGGCGATGACCGGCGGCCACGGCGCGCATCTGGGCTATGGCCGCGAGGGCAAGCCGTTCTTCTGGATCGGCAGCGGCAGGCCGGCCGGGCCGGGCACCCATGTCGCCTTCGCCGCGCCGGACCGGGCGACCGTGGACGCCTTCCATGCCGCGGCGCTGGCGGCGGGCGGGCGCAACAACGGCGCGCCGGGGCCGCGGCCGGAATACCATCCCGGCTATTACGGCGCCTTCGTCCTCGACCCCGACGGCAACAATATCGAGGCCGTTCACCACGGAGACCAGCCATGACCACCTATCACGGTTCCTGCTTCTGCGGCGCCGTCCGCTTCGAGGCCGAGGGCGACCTGTCGCAGGGCACCATGCGCTGCAACTGCAGCTTCTGCCGCAAGATGCGCTATTGGGAGATGCGCCTGCCCGACCCCGGGCGGTTCCGCATCACCCATGGCGCCGGGATGCTGGCCGAAACCCCGCGCCGGCAGCAGGACGGCGTCGATATGCACCACATGTTCTGCGCCCGCTGTGGCACGCGCCTCTGGACCGAGGGCGACATCGAGGAGATGGGCGGCCGCTTCGTCCAGGTCTGCGTCAGCGCGCTCGACGACGTGCCCGAGGCCGAGCTGATCGCCGCCCCGGTCTTCCATGCCGACGGCGCCCATGACGCCTGGTGGAACCCGGCGCCCGAAACCCGGCATCTGTAAGCCCGGCCGCGATGCCGGCAAGCTCCGAATGCACCTTTTCCGTTTTCCAAATACCCCGGGGGAGCCCCGCAGGGGCGGGGGCGGAGCCCCCCGGCCCCGCGCGTCCAGGCCCGACCGCAACCCCGGTTGCCTCGGAGGCGAAATCCGGCTATGGTGCCCGCCGCAGCAGAGGAGAACGGTGTCATGGACAACTCGCAAATCTGACCTTTCACGGACGGATTGAAGAGGATTCCCATGACTGCCCACTTCCTCGATGCGGCTTCGCCCCATCCCATGCGCTTTCCCGACGGCACCCTGAACCGGGGGCTGGTGCATCTGAACCGGGTGATCGACCATCCGAATATCGAGATCGGCGATTTCACCTATGCCAGCAGCTTCGACCCGCCCGGCGACTGGGCGGCGCGGCTGGCGCCCTATACCTATGCCGGCGCGCCCGAGCGGCTGGTAATCGGGCGGTTCTGCCAGATCGCCGACCGGGTGCGGATCGTCACGGCTTCGGCCAATCATCCGATGGCCGGGATCTCGACCTATCCCTTCGCGATCTTCGACCATGCGCGGGTGGGCGACTATATCGACCAGATCAGCGGGTTGCCGGATACGGTGATCGGCCATGACGTCTGGATCGGCGACGGCGCCACCATCCTGCCGGGCGCGCGGATCGGCAGCGGCGTCATCATCGGCGCCGGCGCGGTGGTGGGCGGCATGGTGCCGGATTACGCCGTGGTCGCGGGCAATCCCGGCCGTGTCATGAGGATGCGGTTCGACGATGCCACCATCGCTCGGCTCATGGCGTTGCAATGGTGGCACTGGCCGCCCAAGCGGGTCGCCCGCGCCACCGCCGCGCTGGCCCGTGCCGATGTCGCGGCGCTTGAGGAACTGGCCGCCTGAGGCGGCCCGACGAAACGAACCGGGCGACGGCCCGGGCTGATGCGAATGAGGTCCGACATGTTCAGCTGGTTCGAGCGCCGGCTTGATCCCTATCCCGCCGATCCGCCGCGGATGCCGCCGCAGGGGCTATGGCGGTTCATCCTGCATTTCTCGCGCGGGGCCGAGGGCTACATGCTGTCCATGGCCGCCTGCTCGGCCATGATCGCCGTGGCGGAGGTGGTGCTGTTCGGCTATCTGGGCGAGCTGGTGAACCGGCTGGCCGGCGCCGATCGCGCCAATTTCTGGGCGGTCGAGGGCAACCGGCTGATCCTGATGGGCGCGATCCTGGTGATCGGCCTGCCGCTGCTGCAGGTGCTGTTCTCGCTTCTGATGCACCAGACGCTGATGGGCAATTTCCCGCAGCGCATCCGCTGGCAGGCGCATCGCTACCTGCTGCGCCAGTCGATGAGCTATTTCCAGGACGAGTTCGCCGGCCGCATCGCCACCAAGCTGATGCAGACCGCGCTGGCGGTGCGCGAAGTGGCGATGAAGTTCATGGACGTGCTGGTCTATGTCGGAGTCTATTTCATCGGCGCGCTGGTGCTGGCGGCCTCGACCGACGGCTGGCTGGCGCTGCCCTTTGCCGGCTGGGGCATCCTCTACGGGCTTCTGCTGTGGTGGCTGATCCCGCGCATCGGCCGCATCAGCGAGGCGCAGGCCGATGCCCGCGCGGTGATGACCGGCCGGGTGGTGGACAGCTATACCAATATCTCGACGGTGAAGCTGTTCTCGCATTCCTCGCGCGAGGAAGCCTATGTTCGCGAAAGCATGGACGGGTTCCTGCAAACCGTGCACGGGCAGATGCGGCTGGCCTCGATCCAGAACATCCTGCTGTCCACGCTGAACTCGTTCCTGACCTTCTCGGTCACGGTGCTGGGCCTGTGGCTCTGGGTCGGCGGCAAGATCGACGTCGGCGCGGTCGCCGTGGCGATCCCGCTGGCGCTGCGGCTGGGCAATATGTCGCATTGGATCATGTGGGAATTCGCCGGCCTCTTCGAGAACATCGGCACGGTGCGCGACGGCATCGGCTCGCTGTCCTTGCCGCGCATGGTGACGGATGCGCGCGGCGCCCGGCCGCTTTCGGTGCCCGAGGGCCGGGTCGAATTCGACCGCGTCACCTTCCGCTATGGCGAGGCGGCGCGGCCCGGCCGCGGTGCGGTGCTGGACGACCTGAGCCTGGCCATCGCGCCGGGTGAGCGGATCGGGCTGGTCGGCCGCTCGGGCGCGGGGAAGTCGACGCTGGTGAACCTGATGCTGCGCTTCCACGACCTGGAATCGGGCCGCATCCTGATCGACGGCCAGGACATCGCTCAGGTCACGCAGGAGAGCCTGCGCGCCGCCATCGGCGTGGTGACGCAGGACACGTCGCTGCTGCACCGCTCGATCCGCGACAACATCGCCTATGGCCGGCCGGATGCGTCGGAAGCCGAGATCCTGCGCGCCGCCGAACTGGCCGAGGCGGATTTCATCGCCGGCCTGACCGATTCGCAGGGCCGGCAGGGGCTGGATGCCCATGTCGGCGAGCGCGGCGTGAAGCTGTCGGGCGGCCAGCGCCAGCGTATCGCCATCGCCCGGGTGCTGCTGAAGGACGCGCCGATCCTGGTGCTGGACGAGGCGACGAGCGCCTTGGACAGCGAGGTCGAGGCTGCGATCCAGGGCCAGCTCGACATGCTGATGCAGGGCAAGACGGTGATCGCCATTGCGCACCGGCTGTCCACCATCGCCCGCATGGACCGGCTGGTGGTGATGGAGCGGGGCCGCATCGTCGAGCAGGGCACGCATGAGGCGCTGCTGGCGCGCGGCGGCATCTATGCCGGGCTCTGGGCGCGGCAGTCGGGCGGTTTTCTCGAGGCGGAATGATTCCCTCTTGAACCGAGCCCGCCTCTGCCGTAATCAGCAGCGCGGCCTAGGGGTATAGCTCAGTTGGTAGAGCATCGGTCTCCAAAACCGAGGGTCGGGGGTTCGAGTCCCTCTGCCCCTGCCAGCCGCATCCCCGGCCGCCGCTTTCCCGCCCGATGCCCGCGCCCTGATCAGAAGCTTTCATGGCCCTGACCCTTCATCTGGGGGCGCACAAGACCGCCTCGACGCATCTGCAGGTCTCGCTGCGCCTGGTGCAGCGCGAATTGCGCGCGGGCGGGATCTTCTATGCCGGTCCGGGCGTGCTGCGCCATGACGGCCTGCCGCTGGTCCGGGCGCTGACGCATGGCGGCCGGGCGGCGCGGGTCGTTTCCGAAAGGCTGGCCGAGGCCCGGGCCTGCTATCCCGAGATCCTGCTTTCCGACGAAAACATCCTGGGCGGCACCCATCGCAGCCGCCTGTTCAGCCGCCGGGGCATGATCTATCCTGGCGTGCGGGCGCGGCTGCGGCGCTGCCTGTCGCTGACCGGAGGCGGGCCGGCGGTGCTGTGCCTGGCGGTGCGCGATCCGGCGCAGTTCAGCGTCTCGGCCTTCGCGCTGCAGCTTGCGCTTGGCAACGAGATCGAGATCGACGCCTATCTGCAGGGCCGCGACCCCGCCGCCCTGAGCTGGAGCGGGCTGGCGCAGCGCTTGACCTCGGTCCCCGGCGTGGCGCGGCTGCTGGTCTGGCGCTACGAGGATTATCCCGCGCTGCGGCCGCGCCTGCTGGCGCGGATCCTGCCGCCGGGGCTGGCGGCGCTTGTGCCCGAGCTGCCGCCCTCGAACGAGAGCCTGACCCAGCCGGGTTACGAATGGTTCCTGCGCCGCGCGATGGCCGACAGCGAGGCCGACCTGCGGGTGCTGGCCAACCGCGCGCGGCTGCGCTTTCGCCGTGCCGACGGCCATGCCCCCCTGCGGCTGCTGCCGGATGCGGCTTACCGGCGCTCGGCCATGGCCTATGCCGAGGATCTGCGGCAGTTGCGCGCGCTGCCGGGGGTCGAGTTTCTGGAACCCTGACGCCCCCGTGGCCAGATCCGCGCTTGAAATGCCGGCCTGCGCAGGCTATCTGACCCGCTGCAAGACCGAAGGGAATCCCATGGCCAACCCCGTCCAGTTCATCAGCCAGGTCCGCGCCGAAATCGGCAAGGTCAGCTGGCCCACCCGCCGCGAGGTGGTGACCACGACCATCATGGTCTTCATCATGGCGACGCTGGCCTCGATCTTCTTCTTCCTAGTCGACCTGGCGATCAAGACCGGGTTGTCGGGCGTCATTCACTTCGTCGGAAGCTGAGGGCTTGCATTGGGGGGCCGGGGGCGGTATGTCCGCCCGACCTGCCCGTGACGCGGCGTGCATCGATTCGGTCGTGCGCGCCGATTTCAATTTGGCCGGAGGCTGCGCGGAAATGCCCGCGAACCGGCCTGGGTGGTTAAGGAATTCAAGGGGTTGGCCTGCCAGCCCGAAGGAAACAGGGGTCGATCGAGACATGGCAAAGCGTTGGTATTCGGTCAGCGTCCTGTCGAACTTTGAAAAGAAGGTCGCCGAGGCGATTCGCCAGGCCGTGGCCGAGAAGGGCCTCGAGGACCAGATCGACGAGGTGCTGGTCCCGACCGAGGAAGTGATCGAGATCCGCCGCGGCAAGAAGGTCACGTCCGAGCGCCGCTTCATGCCCGGCTATGTGCTGGTGCGCATGGAGCTGTCGGACAAGACCTATCACCTGGTGAACTCGATCAACCGCGTCACCGGTTTCCTGGGCGCCCAGGGCAAGCCGATGCCGATGCGCGACGACGAGGTGAACGCGATCCTGCATCGCACCGGCGAGGGCGGGGCCGAGGTGGCGCCGCGCAACCTGATCCGGTTCGACGTCGGCGAAAAGGTGAACGTGACCGACGGGCCCTTCGAGGGCTTCTCGGGCATGGTCGAGGAAGTGGACGAGGCCGCGAACCGCATCAAGGTCACTGTGTCCATCTTTGGCCGCCCGACGCCGGTGGAGCTGGAATTCACGCAGGTCGCCAAGACCGCGTGATCGTTCGCGGGAGGCTGCGTCCCTCGGGGCAAGGCCGCACCGCTAAGTCGGCCCCGTTCCGGGGCGTGATGATAAGGAGAGGGCCAGATGGCCAAGAAAGTTGTCGGCAGCCTCAAGCTGCAAATCAAGGCGGGTCAGGCGAACCCGTCCCCGCCCGTCGGCCCGGCCCTGGGTCAGCGCGGCATCAACATCATGGAATTCTGCAAGGCGTTCAACGCCAAGACGCAGGAGATGGAACAGGGTGCCCCGGTTCCGGTCGTGATCACCTATTACGCCGACAAGTCCTTCACCTTCGAGACCAAGACGCCGCCCGCGTCCTTCCTGCTGAAGAAGGCTGCCGGCCTGAAGCCGGTCGGCAAGCGCAACCGCGCCAAGGGTTCGGAAAAGCCCGGTCGCCAGGTCGCCGGCACCGTGACCGCCAAGCAGGTCCGCGAGATCGCTGAAGCCAAGATGAAGGACCTGTCCGCGAACGACGTGGAAGCCGCGATGCAGATCATCCTCGGCTCGGCGCGTTCGATCGGCATCGAGGTGAAAGGCTAAGCCATGGCTAAACTGTCGAAAAAGCAAGCCGCCGCCCGTGCAGCCTTTGCCGGCAAGGCGAACCTCTCGGTCGAGGACGCCATCAAGCTGGTCAAGGACAATGCCAGCGCGAAATTCGACGAGACCGTCGAGATCGCGATGAACCTGGGCGTCGATCCGCGCCACGCCGACCAGATGGTCCGCGGCGTCGTGACCCTGCCCAACGGCACCGGCAAGCATGTGCGCGTCGCCGTCTTCGCCCGTGGCCCGAAAGCTGACGAGGCCAAGGCCGCCGGCGCCGAGATCGTCGGTGCGGAAGACCTGCTGGAGACCATCCAGTCGGGCAAGATCGAATTCGATCGCTGCATCGCCACCCCGGACATGATGCCGCTGGTCGGCCGCCTGGGCAAGATCCTGGGCCCGCGCAACCTGATGCCGAACCCCAAGGTCGGCACGGTGACCATGGACGTGAAGGCTGCCGTCGAAGCCGCCAAGGGCGGTGAAGTCCAGTTCAAGGCCGAGAAGGCGGGCGTGGTCCACGCCGGCGTCGGCAAGGCCTCGTTCGACGCCGCCAAGCTGGCCGAGAACATCCGCGCCTTTGTCGATGCGGTGAACCGCGCGAAGCCCTCGGGCGCCAAGGGCACCTATCTGAAGAAGGTCTCGATCAGCTCGACCATGGGTCCGGGCGTGTCGCTGGACCTGGCTTCGGCCGCTTCGCAGTAAGCGGCAAGAATTCCGCCGGCGTCCTTTCAACGGGGGCCGGCGGATGGCGGGGCAGCGATGCCCCGTCCTGTCCGAGACGGAGGGTGCCGACCCGATACGCTATCTGGCCGGCTTAATCATCCTTCCTGAGATGGGATCAAGACCATTTTCCGAAGGTTTCTTCGGGGGATCTTGGCACCGTCACGGACCCATCCGGTCGCTGTTCGGGCGGCTGGAAAGTGAGAGCCGGGGGGAAACCCCCAACTTGGAGTGAAACCGTGGATAGAGCGCAAAAAGAAGCGGTGGTCGAGGAACTCGGCCAGATCTTTGAAGCCTCTGGCGTCGTGGTGGTTGCCCGCTACGAGGGGATGACGGTTGCCGAAATGCAGGACCTGCGCGCGCAGATGCGCGAAGCTGGCGGGTCCGTCCGCGTTGCCAAGAACAGGCTCGCCAAGATCGCCCTGGATGGAAAGCCTTGCGCCAGCATCGCCGACTATCTGACGGGCATGACCGTGCTCGCCTTTTCCGACGACCCCGTGGCTGCTGCCAAGGTCGCGGACAAATACGCCAAGGGGAACGACAAGTTCGTGATCCTGGGCGGTGCGATGGGCGACACGGCGCTCGACCCGGCCGGTGTGAAAGCCGTGGCCCAGATGCCGTCGCGCGAGGAGCTTATCGCTTCGATCGTGGCCTGCATCGGTGCCCCTGCTGCGAACATCGCGGGCGCGATCGGCGCACCTGCTTCCAACATCGCGGGCATCCTCTCGACTCTGGAAGAGCGCGAGGCCGCCTGAGGCAATCCCCGTCCCGTCGTGGGGTTGAAACCCCGACGTTGGAACACTTAATGGAAAGAACGGAAAAATGGCTGACCTGAAAAAACTCGCCGAAGAAATCGTGGGCCTGACCCTGCTGGAAGCCCAGGAACTGAAGACCATCCTGAAAGACGAATACGGCATCGAGCCGGCCGCCGGTGGCGCCGTCATGGTTGCCGGCCCGGCCGCTGGCCCGGCTGAAGCCGCCGAAGAGAAGACCGAATTCGACGTCGTCCTGGTCGACGCCGGCGCCAACAAGATCAACGTGATCAAGGAAGTGCGCGGCATCACCGGCCTGGGCCTGAAAGAAGCCAAGGACCTGGTCGAAGCCGGCGGCAAGGTCAAGGAAGGCGCTTCGAAAGCCGACGCCGAAGAAATGAAGAAGAAGCTCGAAGCGGCTGGCGCCAAGGTCGAGCTGAAGTAATCGGGCCTGCACCTGATGGTGCGTGCCGATTGATTTCGGAAGAAAATGGCAGGGTCCGGGGGTTCTCCCGGTCCCTGCCGAACCTGTCTTGAAGGACGGTTTTCGGCCGCAGGCCATGACCAGACCTTCCTTCAGGGCATGTTCGGGGTTCGGGAGCCGCGCGGTGGGACGCGCGGCACGAATGGAACCCCGCCCCTCATTCGCCGCCTTGCGCCGGTCGGGCCCCGACGGCCGCCGCAAGCGAAAGACGAAAGGTAAGACCCTCTATGGCGCAAGCTTATGTCGGCCAGAAACGCATCCGGCGTTACTATGGCAATATCCGCGAAGTTCTGGAGATGCCGAACCTGATCGAGGTTCAGAAATCCTCCTATGACCTGTTCCTGCGGTCGGGCGAGGCCGAGGGCCACCAGGACGGCGAAGGCATCCAGGGCGTCTTCCAGTCGGTGTTCCCGATCAAGGACTTCAACGAGACCGCGACGCTGGAATTCGTGAAATACGAGCTTGAGAAGCCGAAATACGACGTGGACGAGTGCCAGAGCCGCGACATGACCTATGCCGCGCCGCTGAAGGTCACCCTGCGCCTGATCGTGTTCGATGTCGACGAGAACACCGGCGCCAAGTCGGTCAAGGACATCAAGGAGCAGGACGTCTACATGGGCGACATGCCCCTGATGACGCAGAACGGCACCTTCATCGTGAACGGCACCGAGCGCGTGGTGGTCAGCCAGATGCACCGCTCGCCCGGCGTGTTCTTCGACCATGACCGCGGCAAGACCCACAGCTCGGGCAAGCTGCTGTTCGCCTGCCGCATCATTCCCTATCGTGGCTCGTGGCTCGACTTCGAATTCGACGCCAAGGACCTGGTCTTCGCGCGCATCGACCGCCGCCGCAAGCTGCCGGTGACGACGCTGCTCTATGCGCTTGGCATGGACCAGGAGGGCATCATGGATGCCTTCTACGACACCGTGGACTACAAGCTGCAGCGTGCCGTCAAGGGCAAGGAATCCGGCTGGATCACCCGGTTCTTCCCCGAGCGCGTGCGCGGCACCCGTCCCAGCTACGACCTGGTGAATGCCGAGACCGGCGAGATCATCACCAAGGCCGGCGACAAGGTGACGCCGCGCCTGGTCAAGCAGCTGGCCGAGCATGGCGACATCAACCTGCTGCTGCCCTTCGACAAGATCATCGGCCGCTTCGTCGCGAAAGACATCATCAACGAGCAGACCGGCCTGATCTATGCCGAGGCCGGCGACGAGATCACCGTCGAATACGACCGCGACGGCGAGATCTCGGGCGGCCTGCTCAAGGTGCTGCTGGACAATGGCATCGAGGACATCCCGGTCCTGGACATCGACCATGTGAATGTCGGTCCCTATATCCGCAACACCATGGCGGCCGACAAGAACATGAGCCGCGACGGCGCGCTGATGGACATCTACCGCGTCATGCGTCCGGGCGAGCCGCCGACCGTCGAGGCCGCCTCGGCGCTGTTCGACAGCCTGTTCTTCGATAGCGAGCGCTACGACCTCTCGGCCGTGGGCCGGGTCAAGATGAACATGCGGCTTGACCTGGATGCGCCGGACACCCAGCGCACCCTGCGCAAGGAAGACATCATCGCCTGTATCCGCGGGTTGGTGGAACTGCGCGACGGCAAGGGCGAGATCGACGACATCGACCACCTCGGCAACCGCCGGGTGCGCTCGGTCGGCGAGCTGATGGAGAACCAGTATCGCATCGGCCTGCTGCGCATGGAGCGGGCGATCCGCGAGCGCATGTCCGGCGTCGAGATCGACACCGTCATGCCGCAGGACCTGATCAACGCCAAGCCGGCGGCGGCGGCGGTGCGCGAGTTCTTCGGTTCCTCGCAGCTGTCGCAGTTCATGGACCAGACCAACCCGCTGTCCGAGGTGACGCACAAGCGTCGCCTGTCGGCGCTTGGCCCGGGCGGCCTGACCCGCGAGCGCGCCGGCTTCGAGGTGCGCGACGTGCACCCGACCCACTACGGCCGCATGTGCCCGATCGAGACGCCGGAAGGTCAGAACATCGGCCTGATCAACTCGCTGGCCACCTTTGCCCGCGTGAACAAATACGGCTTCATCGAGACCCCCTATCGCAAGGTGGTTGAGGGCAAGGTCACCGACGAGGTGGTCTACATGTCCGCGACCGAGGAGATGCGCCACACCATCGCCCAGGCGAACGCGACGCTGGACGCCGAGGGCCGTTT
The DNA here is from genome assembly GCF_016446475.1 of Paracoccus binzhouensis. Classification (GTDB taxonomy): domain Bacteria; phylum Pseudomonadota; class Alphaproteobacteria; order Rhodobacterales; family Rhodobacteraceae; genus Paracoccus; species Paracoccus binzhouensis. The sequence continues at coordinate 11,192 of NZ_JAEHFP010000072.1, forward strand.
CGTGGACGAGCTGGTCTCGACCCGGCAGGCCGGCGACTTCATGCTGAACCCGGTCGAGGCGGTGGACCTGATCGACGTGTCGCCGAAACAGCTGGTTTCGGTCGCGGCGGCGCTGATCCCCTTCCTGGAAAACGACGACGCCAACCGCGCGCTGATGGGCTCGAACATGCAGCGCCAGGCGGTTCCGCTGCTGCGGGCCGAGGCGCCTTTCGTCGGCACCGGCATGGAGGCGACCGTGGCGCGCGATTCCGGTGCCGCGATCATGGCGCGCCGGGGCGGCATCATCGACCAGGTCGATGCGCAGCGGATCGTTATCCGCGCCACCGAGGACCTGGGCGCGGGCGACGCCGGCGTGGACATCTATCGTCTGCGCAAGTTCAAGCGTTCCAACCAGTCCTCGACCATCAACCAGCGGCCGCTGGTCAAGGTGGGCGACAAGGTGGTCAAGGGCCAGGTCGTGGCCGATGGTCCCTCGACCGATCAGGGCGAACTGGCGATCGGCCGCAACGTGGTCGTGGCCTTCATGCCCTGGAACGGCTACAACTATGAGGACTCGATCCTGATTTCCGAGCGGATCCACCGCGACGACGTGTTCACCTCGATCCATATCGACGAATACGAAGTGGCGGCCCGCGACACCAAGCTGGGGCCGGAAGAGATCACCCGCGACATTCCGAACGTCGGCGAGGAGGCGCTGCGCAATCTCGACGAGGCTGGCATCGTCTATATCGGCGCCGAGGTCGGTCCGGGCGACATCCTGGTCGGCAAGATCACCCCGAAAGGGGAATCGCCGATGACGCCGGAGGAGAAGCTGCTGCGCGCCATCTTCGGCGAAAAGGCCAGCGACGTGCGCGACACCTCGCTGCGCCTGCCGCCGGGCGCCTATGGCACCGTGGTCGAGGTCCGGGTCTTCAACCGCCACGGCGTCGACAAGGACGAGCGGGCACTGCAGATCGAGCGCGAGGAAGTCGAGCGCCTGGCGCGGGACCGCGACGACGAGCTGGCGATCCTGGAGCGCAACATCTATGCGCGCCTCAAGTCGCTGATCATGGGCAAGGAAGTCGTCAAGGGGCCGAAGGGCATCCGCGCCGGCGCCGTGGTCGATGACGATCTGCTGGGTCAGCTGTCGCGCGGCCAGTGGTGGCAGCTCGCCGTCGCCGACGAGGACACCGCCAAGGAAGTCGAGGCGCTGAACCAGCAGTTCGACAGCCTGAAGCGCGCGCTGGACAACCGTTTCGACGACAAGGTCGAGAAGGTGCGCCAGGGCGACGACCTGCCTCCGGGCGTGATGAAGATGGTCAAGGTCTTCGTCGCCGTGAAGCGCAAGCTGCAGGCGGGCGACAAGATGGCCGGCCGTCACGGCAACAAGGGCGTGGTGTCCAAGGTGGTTCCCATCGAAGACATGCCCTTCCTGGCCGATGGCACCCCGGTCGACCTGGTGCTGAACCCGCTGGGCGTGCCCTCGCGGATGAACGTGGGCCAGATCCTCGAGACCCATATGGGCTGGGCCTCGCGCGGCCTCGGCATCAAGATCGACGAGGCGCTGGAGGAGTATCGCCGCAAGGGCGACATGGGCCCGGTGCGCGAGGCGATGAAGAACGGCTATGGCAACGAATTCTATGCCGAGACCTTCGAGGGCATGAATGACGAGTCCTTGCTGGAGCATGCCGATGCCGTGCGCGCCGGTGTTCCGATCGCCACGCCGGTCTTCGACGGCGCGAAAGAGGCGGATGTGAACGACGCGCTGCGCCGCGCCGGCTTCGACACCTCGGGCCAGTCCATCGTCTTCGACGGCCGCACCGGCGAGCAGTTCGCCCGCCCGGTCACCGTGGGGATGAAGTACGTCCTGAAGCTGCACCACCTTGTCGACGACAAGATGCACGCGCGTTCGACCGGGCCCTACAGCCTGGTGACCCAGCAGCCGCTGGGCGGCAAGGCGCAGTTCGGCGGTCAGCGTCTGGGTGAGATGGAGGTCTGGGCGCTGGAAGCCTATGGCGCCGCCTATACCCTGCAGGAGATGCTGACGGTCAAGTCGGACGACGTGGCCGGCCGCACCAAGGTCTATGAGAGCATCGTCAAGGGCGAGGACAATTTCGAGGCCGGCGTGCCGGAATCGTTCAACGTTCTGGTCAAGGAGGTCCGGGGTCTGGGCCTCAACATGGAACTCCTGGATGCGGAGGACGAGGAGTGAGGGGGTGCCCCCTCAACTCCCCCACCGCGCCCCTCATTAGGATTTGAAAATGAACCAGGAACTTGCCACCAATCCCCTGAACCCGCTGGCTGCGCCGCGGCAGTTCGACGAAATCAAGATCTCGCTGGCCTCGCCCGAGGAAATCCTCGCCTGGTCCTATGGCGAGGTGAAGAAACCCGAAACCATCAACTACCGCACGTTCAAGCCCGAGCGTGACGGGTTGTTCTGCGCGCGTATCTTTGGCCCGATCAAGGATTACGAATGCCTCTGCGGCAAATACAAGCGCATGAAATATCGCGGCCTGGTCTGCGAGAAATGCGGCGTCGAGGTGACGCTGCAGAAGGTCCGGCGCGAGCGCATGGGCCATATCGAGCTGGCCGCGCCGGTCGCGCATATCTGGTTCCTGAAGTCGCTGCCCTCGCGCATCGGCCTGATGCTGGACATGACGCTGCGCGATCTTGAGCGCATCCTGTATTTCGAGAACTACGTCGTCATCGAGCCGGGTCTGACGGATCTTTCCTATGGCCAGCTGCTGACCGAGGAGGAATTCCTCGACGCGCAGGACCAGTATGGCGCCGACGCCTTCACCGCCAATATCGGCGCCGAGGCGATCCGCGAGATGCTGTCGAACATCGACCTGGTCGCCACCGCCGAGCAGCTCCGCGAGGAGCTGAAGGAAGCGACCGGCGAGCTGAAGCCGAAGAAGATCATCAAGCGGCTGAAGATCGTTGAATCCTTCCTCGAGTCGGGCAACCGGCCCGAGTGGATGGTGCTGACGGTCATTCCGGTCATTCCGCCGGAACTGCGCCCGCTGGTGCCGCTGGATGGCGGCCGCTTCGCGACCTCGGACCTGAACGACCTCTATCGTCGCGTCATCAACCGGAACAACCGCCTGAAGCGGCTGATCGAGCTGCGCGCGCCCGACATCATCGTCCGCAACGAAAAGCGGATGCTGCAGGAATCGGTCGATGCGCTGTTCGACAACGGCCGCCGCGGCCGCGTCATCACCGGCAACAACAAGCGTCCGCTGAAATCGCTCTCGGACATGCTGAAGGGCAAGCAGGGCCGCTTCCGCCAGAACCTTCTGGGGAAACGAGTCGACTTCTCGGGCCGTTCGGTGATCGTGACCGGGCCGGAACTGAAGCTGCACCAGTGCGGGCTGCCGAAGAAGATGGCGCTCGAACTGTTCAAGCCGTTCATCTATTCGCGGCTTGAAGCGAAGGGGCTGTCCAGCACCGTCAAGCAGGCCAAGAAGCTGGTCGAGAAGGAACGCCCCGAGGTCTGGGACATCCTGGACGAGGTGATCCGCGAGCATCCGGTGCTGCTGAACCGCGCGCCGACGCTGCACCGCCTGGGCATCCAGGCGTTCGAGCCGATCCTGATCGAGGGCAAGGCGATCCAGCTGCACCCGCTGGTCTGTTCCGCCTTCAACGCCGACTTCGACGGCGACCAGATGGCCGTGCACGTCCCGCTGTCGCTGGAAGCGCAGCTGGAAGCGCGCGTCCTGATGATGTCGACGAACAACGTGCTGTCGCCCGCCAACGGCGCGCCGATCATCGTGCCGTCGCAGGACATGGTCCTGGGCCTCTACTACACGACCATGGAACGCGAGGGCATGAAGGGCGAGGGCATGGCCTTCGCCAACCTGGAAGAGGTCGAGCATGCCCTGGCCTCGGGTTCCGTGCACCTGCACGCCCGCATCACCGCCCGCCTGCCGCAGATCGACGAGAACGGCAACGAGGTCATCAAGCGCTTCGAGACCACGCCGGGCCGGATCCGGCTGGGCGCGCTCTTGCCCAAGAACGCCAAGGCGCCCTTCGAGCTGGTCAACCGCCTGCTGCGCAAGAAGGACATCCAGAACGTCATCGACACCGTTTACCGTTACTGCGGCCAGAAGGAATCGGTGATCTTCTGCGACCAGATCATGGGCCTGGGCTTCCGCGAGGCCTTCCGCGCCGGCATCTCCTTCGGCAAGGACGACATGGTCGTGCCGCCGACGAAATGGGACCTGGTCGAGGAAACCCAGGACCAGGTGAAGCAGTTCGAGCAGCAGTATCTGGACGGCCTGATCACCCAGGGCGAGAAATACAACAAGGTCGTCGATGCCTGGTCGAAATGCAACGACCGCGTCACCGACGCCATGATGAAGACCATCTCGGCCACCAAGAAGGACGAGAACGGCGCCGAACTGGAGCCGAACTCGGTCTACATGATGGCGCATTCGGGCGCCCGGGGCTCGGTCAGCCAGATGAAGCAGCTGGGCGGCATGCGCGGCCTGATGGCCAAGCCGAACGGCGAGATCATCGAGACGCCGATCATCTCGAACTTCAAGGAAGGTCTGACCGTTCTTGAATACTTCAACTCGACCCACGGCGCCCGGAAGGGTCTGTCCGACACCGCGCTCAAGACGGCGAACTCGGGCTACCTGACCCGCCGCCTGGTGGACGTGGCGCAGGATTGCATCATCCGCGAGCATGATTGCGGCACCGACCGGGCGATCACCGCCTCGGCGGCGGTCAACGACGGCGAGGTGGTCAGCCCGCTTTCCGAGCGCGTGCTGGGCCGCGTCGCCGCCGAGGACGTGCTGGTGCCGGGCGAGGACGTGGTCATCGTCCGCAAGAACGAGCTGATCGACGAGCGCAAGGCCGACGAGATCGAGGCGGCGGGCGTGCAGAACGTGCGCATCCGCTCGGCCCTGACCTGCGAATCGGACGACGGCGTCTGCGCGCTCTGCTATGGCCGCGACCTGGCGCGCGGCACGCTGGTCAATATCGGCGAGGCGGTCGGCATCATCGCCGCCCAGTCCATCGGCGAGCCGGGCACCCAGCTGACGATGCGGACCTTCCACATCGGCGGCATCGCCCAGGGCGGCCAGCAGTCCTTCATCGCCGCGGCGCAGGAGGGCACGGTGGCTTTCGAGAACGAAAGCACGCTGGAAAACGCCAATGGCGAGCTGATCGTGATGAGTCGCAACATGCAGCTGCACATCAAGTCGGCTGCGGGCGAGACCCTGGCCAGCCACAAGCTGTTCTACGGCAGCAAGCTGTTCGTGCGCGAAGGCGATGCCGTGGCGCGCGGCCAGAAGATGTTCGAATGGGATCCCTATACCCTGCCGATCATCGCCGAGAAGGCGGGCGTGGCGAAATATGTCGACCTGGTCTCGGGGATCTCGGTCCGCGACGAGACCGACGACGCCACCGGCATGACGCAGAAGATCGTCACGGACTGGCGCTCGGCCCCGAAAGGCAACGAGCTGAAGCCCGAGATCATCATCGTCGATCAGGATGGCGAGCCGGTGCGCAACGAGCAGGGCAACCCGGTCACCTATCCGATGTCTGTCGACGCCATCCTGTCGGTCGAGGACGGGCAGGAGATCAAGGCCGGCGACGTGGTGGCGCGGATCCCGCGCGAGGGCGCCAAGACCAAGGACATCACCGGGGGTCTGCCCCGCGTGGCGGAACTGTTCGAGGCCCGTCGTCCCAAGGACCACGCCATCATCGCCGAGATCGACGGCTATGTGCGCTTCGGCAAGGACTACAAGAACAAGCGCCGCATCGCCATCGAGCCTGCCGACGACACGCTGGCTCCGGTCGAGTACATGGTGCCGAAGGGCAAGCACATCCCGGTGCAGGAAGGCGACTTCGTGCAGAAGGGCGACTACATCATGGACGGCAACCCGGCGCCGCATGACATCCTGCGCATCATGGGGATCGAGGCCCTGGCCGATTACCTGATCGACGAGGTGCAGGACGTCTACCGGCTGCAGGGCGTGAAGATCAACGACAAGCATATCGAGGTGATCGTGCGGCAGATGCTGCAGAAGATCGAGATCCTCGACAGCGGCGACACCACGCTGCTGAAGGGCGAGCATGTCGACCGCGACGAGTTCGAGGAGGAAAACGCCAAGATCGAAGCCAAGGGTGGCCGTCCGGCCGTGGGCGAGCCGGTGCTGCTGGGCATCACCAAGGCGTCGCTGCAGACCCGCAGCTTCATCTCGGCCGCTTCCTTCCAGGAGACGACCCGCGTGCTGACCGAGGCCGCCGTGCAGGGCAAGCGCGACAAGCTGGTCGGGCTCAAGGAGAACGTCATCGTCGGCCGGCTGATCCCGGCCGGCACCGGCGGCGCCACCGCCCGCGTGCGCCGCATCGCCGCCGAGCGCGACAACGCGGTGATCGAGGCGCGCCGCGCCGAGGCCGAGGCCGCCGCGGCGCTGATCGCGCCCGAGGACAGCCCGGCCGAGGTCGGCGGCGAGGAGTGATCGCGCCCTGAAAACGAACCGAAAGGCCCGGCATCGCGCCGGGCCTTTTGCTTGGCGCCTTCTCGGCCGCAGGTCGCCATTGCGCAAAGCATTGGCAGGGGATAACGATGAGGGGCCAAGGGGCGGTCGGGGCGTTTTGCGAGGGTGGTTTGATGCGCGCGGCAGTCAATCAGAAGATCCGCATCAACCTCCTGCGGCTGTCGGGCCTGGCGCTGCTGCCGGCCATCCTGGCGGTCCACCCGGTGCTCGGCCTCGAGGGGTTCGGACACGAGGCCATCGAATCCCTGGGCATCCTGCTGCTGCTGACGGGGGTGCTCGGACGGTTCTGGTCGATCCTCTATGTCGGAGGCGCCAAGAACCGGCAGGTGATGCAGGACGGGCCCTATTCAATGACCCGCAACCCGCTGTATTTCTTCTCGACCGTGGCGGCGACGGGGATCGGGCTGATGTTCGGCGCGGTCAGCCTGGCGCTGCTGGTCGGTGGCACGGTCGGGCTGATCCTGTGGATCACCGCGCGGCGCGAGGCCGGCTTCCTGTCGCAGCGCTTCGGCGCGGAATATGATGCCTATGCGGCGCGCACGCCGTTCTTCCTGCCCGATCCGCGGCTGTTCCGCACCGGGCGGACGGCGCGGTTCGACACGGCCACGCTGCGCCGCAACCTGTTCGACGCCCTGGTCTTCCTGAGCTTCATCCCGATCGTCGAACTGGTGGACCAGGTGAAGCTGAGCCTCGGCTGGTCGCTGCTGGCGCTCTGGTAACCCGTTCCCATCCGCCAAGCCGCAAGGCCCCGCCATGCTGACCCCCGACCTGCCCTCTGCCAGCGCGCCGGACACCGGCCTGCGCCCGCCCGTCCCGGATCCGCGGCAGGGCTCGGCAGACAACCTGCGCGGTGCGGGGCTGATGATGCTCAGCATGGCGGCCTTCATCTGCAACGACACGCTGATGAAGGCGGTCACGCAAAGCCTGCCGCTTTACGAATCCGTCGCCATCCGCGGCGGCATGGTGCTGGCGCTGATGCTGCTGGTGGCGCGGCGGCGGGGCGGGGTCAGGCTGCGGGTGCCGCGCGCCGATCTTTGGCCGCTGGTGTTGCGCACGGCGGCCGATATCGCCTCGACCGTGCTCTATCTGGTGGCGCTGCGGCAGATGGCGCTGGCCGATATCTCGGCGATCATGCAGGCGCTGCCGCTGGCGGTGACGCTGGCCGCGGCGCTGGTCTTCGGCGAAAGGCTGGGCTGGCGGCGGCTGCTGGCCATCGGCATCGGCTTCCTGGGCGTGCTGCTGATCCTGCGGCCGGGCACCGGGGCCTTCGACCGCTGGTCGGCGGTGGCGCTGGTCTCGATGCTGCTGATCGTGCTGCGCGACATCGCGACGCGGCGCTGCTCGGCCCGGCTCGCCTCGTCCGGCATCGCCTTCTACGCGGCGCTGGCGGTGATGCTGACCGGCTTCGTGCTGGGCACGGGAGAGAGCTGGCGCGTCCCGACCGCGGCCGAGTTCGCGCTGCTGCTGGCGGCGGCGCTGTTCCTGACCGTCGGCTACATCACCGCCGTCGCTACCATGCGGGTGGGCGAGATCTCCTTCGTGGCGCCCTTCCGCTACAGCTCCTTGGTCTGGGCGGTGCTGCTGGGGCTGGCGGTGTTCGGCGACTGGCCCGACCCCTGGACCTGGGCCGGCTCGCTGCTGGTGGTGGGGGCGGGGATCTACACGATCCTGCGCGAAGGGCGATTGCGGGGACGAAGCTGATGCGGGTGCAGATGCTGGGCCTGTGTCGCTTTTCCTGTCCGCGACGCGCGGCGCGGTTTCGCGCGGATGCAGCCGCTCTGGCGTCGGCACGGCCGGCTGTGTCCTGCGATTGCGCGCGGGGTGGTGATGCGGGCCGGGCGGCATCCGCTTCGAGATGCGGATCATCCACGATGCCAGCGCGGCGCTGACCATCTATCTGCCCCCCGGGTGCCGGGCGTTGCGTGCTGCATTTCCCGCATTTCAAGGTGAACCTGTCCATGCCGGGCGTGACCTTCGCCGGCAAGCCGAGGTATGTCCGCATGCTGCACGACGACAACGACTCGGGCGCGGTGGGCGCGGGTCCGGGCGCGGGCTGAGCCGGGCGGGGGCGGCTGTTGACTCGCCTGTGGAATCCCCATATACGCCGCACACCCGTCAGGAATCTGATCGGGGCCCAGAACCTCTGTGGTCATGATCCGGGCCGGATATAGCCCCGATCCTCTGGAAATCAACCCGTCCTCCCCCTTGCGGGGACAGGATGGGTTCTGGCGTTTCACGATGGGCGTGATTCGCCGTCGAGAAGTGGCGCAGCAGGTCTGCTGCGAGTATTGACGAAAGCAAGACGGGGAACCGAATGCCGACGATCCAACAGCTGATCCGCAAACCGCGGCAGCCCAAGGTGCAGCGCTCGAAGTCGCAGCACCTGCAATCCTGCCCGCAGAAGCGGGGCGTATGCACGCGCGTCTATACCACGACGCCGAAGAAGCCGAACTCGGCCATGCGTAAGGTGGCCAAGGTCCGCCTGACCAATGGCTTCGAGGTGATCTCCTACATTCCGGGCGAAAAGCACAACCTGCAGGAACACAGCGTCGTGCTGATCCGCGGCGGCCGGGTGAAAGACCTTCCGGGGGTCCGCTATCACATCCTGCGCGGTGTTCTGGATACCCAGGGCGTCAAAGACCGTCGCCAGCGTCGTTCGAAATACGGCGCGAAGCGTCCGAAGTAAGGAGATAGGCACATGTCCCGTCGTCACGCCGCTGAGAAGCGCGAAGTCCTGCCCGACGCCAAATATGGCGATCGCGTGCTGACCAAATTCATGAACAACCTGATGATCGACGGCAAGAAATCGGTTGCCGAGCGCATCGTCTACAACGCGCTGGACCGCGTCCAGGGCAAGCTGAAGCGCGAGCCGATCGAAGTCTTCCACGAAGCCCTCGACAACGTGAAGCCCTCGGTCGAAGTGCGTTCGCGCCGCGTCGGCGGCGCCACCTACCAGGTTCCGGTCGAGGTGCGTCCGTCGCGCCGCGAGGCCCTGGCCATCCGCTGGCTGATCGACGCGTCGAAAAAGCGCAACGAGCACACCATGGAAGAGCGCCTCGCGGGCGAGCTGGCCGACGCGGTGAACGGCCGCGGCACCGCCGTCAAGAAGCGTGAGGACACGCACAAGATGGCCGACGCCAACAAGGCGTTCAGCCACTACCGCTGGTAACCGGAAGGAAGGCCCTTTATGGCACGCGAATATCCGCTGGAGCGCTACCGGAACTTCGGGATCATGGCCCATATCGATGCGGGCAAGACCACGACGACCGAGCGCATCCTGTTCTACACCGGCAAGTCGCACAAGATCGGCGAAGTCCATGACGGCGCCGCGACGATGGACTGGATGGAACAGGAAGCCGAGCGCGGCATCACCATCACCTCGGCGGCGACCACCACCTTCTGGCAGCGCCACGAGGACACGGACTACGCGCAGGATCCCGAGCAGCGTTGCCGGTTCAACATCATCGACACCCCCGGCCACGTCGACTTCACCATCGAGGTCGAGCGTTCGCTGGCGGTGCTGGACGGCGCGATCTGCCTGCTGGACGCCAATGCCGGCGTCGAGCCGCAGACCGAGACCGTCTGGCGCCAGGCCGACCGCTACAAGGTTCCGCGCATCGTCTTCGTCAACAAGATGGACAAGATCGGCGCCGATTTCTTCAAATGCGTCGCCATGATCAAGGACCGCACCGGCGGCACCCCCTGCCCGATCGCCCTGCCGATCGGCGCCGAGGACAAGCTGGAAGGGATCGTCGATCTGATCAAGATGGAAGAATGGGTCTGGAAGGGCGAGGATCTGGGCGCCTCCTGGGTCCGCCAGCCGATCCGTGACGAGCTCCAGGACCTGGCCGAGGAATGGCGCGGCAAGATGATCGAGCTTGCCGTCGAACAGGACGACGACGCCATGGAAGCCTATCTCGAGGGCAACGAGCCCGACGAGGCGACCCTGCGCAAGCTGATCCGCAAGGGCACGCTGTCGCTGTCCTTCTTCCCGGTCACCGCCGGTTCGGCCTTCAAGAACAAGGGCGTGCAGCCGCTGCTGAACGCCGTCGTCGACTTCCTGCCGGCCCCGACCGACGTGCCGGCCTATATGGGCTTCGCGCCGGGCGACGAGACCGAGACCCGCAACATCGAGCGTTCGGCCTCGGACGACCAGCCCTTCTCGGCTCTGGCGTTCAAGATCATGAACGACCCCTTCGTCGGCTCGCTGACCTTCACGCGGATCTATTCCGGTCAGCTCCGCAAGGGCGACCAGATGCTGAACTCGACCAAGGGCAAGCGCGAACGCGTCGGCCGCATGATGATCATGCACGCCATCAACCGCGAGGAGATCGACGAGGCTTTCGCCGGCGACATCATCGCGCTGGCCGGCCTGAAGGAAACCACGACGGGCGACACGCTCTGCGATCCGGCCAAGCCGGTGGTCCTGGAAACCATGACCTTCCCCGAGCCGGTGATCGAGATCGCCGTCGAGCCGAAGTCCAAGGCCGACCAGGAGAAGATGGGCCTGGCCCTGCAGCGCCTGGCCGCCGAGGACCCGTCCTTCCGCGTCGAGACCGACCTGGAATCGGGCCAGACCATCATGAAGGGCATGGGCGAGCTTCACCTCGACATCCTCGTGGACCGCATGAAGCGCGAGTTCAAGGTCGAGGCGAATATCGGCGCCCCGCAGGTGGCCTATCGCGAGACCATCTCGACCGAGGCCGAGATCGACTACACGCACAAGAAGCAGACCGGCGGCACCGGCCAGTTCGCGCGCGTCAAGCTGGTCATCACCCCGACCGAGCCGGGCGAGGGCTACTCGTTCGAATCGAAGATCGTCGGCGGTGCGGTGCCCAAGGAATATATTCCGGGCGTCGAGAAGGGCATCAAGTCCGTCATGGACTCGGGTCCGCTGGCCGGCTTCCCGGTGATCGACTTCAAGGTGGCGCTGATCGACGGTGCCTTCCACGACGTCGACTCCTCGGTCCTGGCCTTCGAGATTGCGGCGCGTGCCGCCATGCGCGAAGGTCTGAAGAAGGCGGGCGCCAAGCTGCTCGAGCCGATCATGCGCGTCGAAGTGGTCACGCCGGAGGAATATACCGGCTCGATCATCGGCGACCTGACCAGCCGTCGCGGCATGGTCCGCGGCCAGGACTCGCGCGGCAATGCGAACGTCATCGACGCCTTCGTGCCGCTGGCCAACATGTTCGGCTACATCAACAACCTGCGCTCGATGTCCTCGGGCCGCGCGGTGTTCACGATGCAGTTCGACCATTACGAGGCCGTGCCGCAGAACATCTCGGACGAGATCCAGAAGAAATACGCGTAATCCCGGCGGTGCGTGGGCGACCGCGCACCCTACCAACCCCGTAGGGTGCGTGCCTGCACGCACCGTCAACATAAGGAGCCATGCCCATGGCAAAGGCAAAGTTTGAACGGACGAAACCGCACGTCAACATCGGGACGATTGGTCACGTTGACCACGGCAAGACGACGCTGACGG
>NZ_JAEHFP010000073.1 GCF_016446475.1 Paracoccus binzhouensis
GACCGGGCCGCGGGCGCGGCCGGGCAGGACCGAGCGCAGGAAGGCGTCCTCGACATGCACCAGCCGGCAGCCGCGCCGGGCGGCCACGGCCCGGCCGCGCCAGGCGGTCGGGCTGGCGCCCCAGATTCCGACATGGTCCCCCGGGCCGGGAAGGCCAAGGCGCGGCGCCCAGCCCGAGAGCTCCAGGATGCGGCGCAGCCGCGGGCGGGTCAGGAAACCGGCGTTGAATACGAAAAGCCGCCGGGTATCCCCGGCGGCCTTGTCGTCAGGATCCATCCGCCTACCGGAACGAGCTGTCCACGGACCCGACCTGGCCGACCGGCGTCAGGATCGAGTTCAGCGTCTTCTGCCACTGCACGAAGGGCGCCTCGGTCACATAGACGGTGTCGCCGTCGCGGATCACGAAGTCGCGGGCCAGGAACATGCCGTCCGGCTTGGTCAGGTCCAGCACATAGGCGATGCGCTGCGTGCCGTAGACGTCGCTGCGGCCAAGCACGGCGCGGGCGACGGTCTGCGGCTCGTCGCGCAGCACGAAGACGCCCTTCGGATCGGCCAGCGAGGTGCTGAGGCCGCCGACCATGGCCACCGCCTCGATGGCGTTGATCTGCTCGTTGCCGAGCGGCACCTTGGTCTGGCCGCCAAGCGCGCCGAGGGCGGTGAAGCTGCGCTCGTCCTCCTCGACCAGGATCACGTCGCCGGGGCGCAGGGCGATGTCGTTGCGGGCGTTGGAATACAGGTCGCGCAGCCAGACCTTGCCACTGGAATTGCCGCGCTTGACGGTGACCACCGCGATCTCGGGCTCGATCGAGACGCCGCCGGCCTTCGACAGCATGGCCGAGAGCGAGCGGGTCGGGCGCTCGATCGGGTAGACGCCCTGGGCGTTGACCTTGCCCATGACCGAAACGGTGGCGCCGTCGCCGGCGACGCGGGTCACCATGACCTGCGGGTCGGGGGTCTGGGTTTCCAGCTTCTGGGTGATGATGCGGCGCAGCTCATCGGGGCTGTTGCCGGCGGCGCGGATGCGGCCGGCATAGGGCACGAAGATATAGCCCTGGCTGTCCACCTGCAGCTCGGTCAGCGCGGTCGAGCTTTGTCCCATCGAAGCCAGCAGCCCGTCATCGACGTTTTCCCAGATCTGCAGCCCCAGCACGTCGCCGGGCCGGACCTCGTCGGCGCCGACCTGGCCGGCGGCGCGGAAATCGGCCGAGAAGCCATAGGCGGGGGTGTAGTTCGCCGCCCGGTTCACCCGGTCGTCGACGGCCACGATATGCGAGCTGCCGCCCTTTTCCACCGAGCCCGAAAGGATCTCGCCCTTGGTGGGACCCGAGCGCGGCAGGCCGCAGGCCGAGACCAGCAGAGCCATCCCGAGAAGCGCCACCTGCGCCATGCGGGTGGCGAAAGAGCGCGGCCTGGGCATGGCCGGTCTGTGCCGAACGGGTGAAAAGCTCACTTGAGTCAAACTGTTACTCCTGTCCTCTCGTGCGATTCCCGGATCGCCGCCGTCTTTTGGGGCACGTTAGCCCAGCAGGCCCGGCTTTTCCATATTTTTGCCCGCTCAATCGTCCTTGTCGCCCATCTGTTGCCGATACTGGCCGCGTCCGGCGAAAAGCGCCTGATAGGGATCCTCAGGCGCCAGCATCATGTCGACGACGATGCGCAGCGCATGGGCGCGCGAGCGCGCCGCGTAATAGCCACCCGGCACCTGGCTGCTTTCCAGCAGGAAATCGCGATAGCGCCGATAGGCCACGGCCCGGGGCGGGCGTGGATCGCGCAGGAACTCGGCCAGGTCCTGGTCCGAGACCAGGCCCGGCTTGTCGAAGACCGCCCGGCCCATGGCCTTGACCGGCAGGCCGCGCCACAGCGCCTGCTGCGCCGCCGTCGAATTGACGGTGATGGCGGCGCGGGCCTGGTTCATCAGCCGCGCCAGCTTGCCGCCGCGCACGAAATGCACCCGATCCTCGATCCCCAGGGCGCGGGCCATGTCCAGGATGGCCTTGCGGATGCCGCCGCGCCCGTCCTCAAGCGGGTGGGCCTTGAAGACGATATGGTGGTGGCGCGGCGCCGAGCGGGCGAATTCGGCCAGCACCTCGTCGGTGAACTCCGACATGCGGGCATAGGGCGAATGGGCGACGAAGTTCGAATCATGTTCGAGCTGCATCAGCACCAGCACATAGGGAAAGCCGCCGCGGCGCACGGCATTGGCCTCGCGCATGCGGGCCAGGGCGTCGAAGGGGGTCAGCAGGAAGCGGCGCAGGTTCAGCCGGAATTCCCGGAACACGCCGATCTGGCGATGGGTGCGATAGCCGGGATAGCGGCGGTTCGCCACCAGCACCAGGAAATGGTAGAGCGCGCCGTAGAACTTGTGCTGGCGCATGTCGCCCCAATGCGCCGGCGGGCGGTTCATTTCCCCAATCCGGTTGCGCAGGGCGGCGCGCATCTCGCGCAGGGGGATGCGCATCAGCGCCGAATGCCCGTTCGAGCCGCCGCGCTCATAGGTGATCCAGAACGGGCGCAGGTAGCCTTCCTCGAAGACATGCAGCACCAGGTCGTGGCGCTGTGCCGCCGCCCGCGCCGCGGCATGGAGCGGCCGCACGTCGCCGTAAAGCACGATGTCGGTCACGCCCCTTTCGGTGATGATGCGGTCCAGGTGTTCTGGCCAGTCCTCTGGGCTGCCGGCATGGCGGATCAGCCGCCGCCGGTCGGACCAGAAGAATTCGTCCCCGGCGTTGAAGCTGACGCGCCAGACCTGCGCCCCGGTGTCGCGCAGCAGCCGGCCGACGCGGTCGAAGAACGGGCCATGCGGGCCTTGCAGTATCAGGAAGACGCGCCTGGGCGCCGGCAAGACGGCGGTGGCGGCGACGGGCGCCACCAGATGCCCGGCCGGCCGCGGGGCGGGTTGCGGGCATGCCGGCTGCGGGGCAGCGCGAATGGTCAGGGATCCGGTCATGGTATCAGGCGGTCGGAATCTTGGGCTGCTGAACATGGGTTTCGGCTTTTCGCTACAGGCGGAGCCGCACCACCGGGATCATCCTTCCCTGATGCATGAAAACCGCGCTGCTGTCACGGCCTTTCCCGAATCTGGCTTAACGCGGCCCAACCCCTGTTGCGGCTTTGCTTGAAGATCGGGCGACAAGGCTCTAGTTCTCTGGCATCGGACAAGGGGGACGGCCATGTTTACCGGCATCATCACGGATATCGGCGAAGTCTCGCGCGTCGAGATGCGCGGCGACATGCGGGCGCGCATTTCCTGCCATTACGAGATGGCCGGGGTCGAGCTCGGCGCCTCGATCGCCTGCGACGGCGTCTGCCTGACGGTGATCGAGAAGGGCGCCGACTGGTTCGACGTCGACATCTCGGCCGAGACCCTGTCGAAGACCAATATCGGCGCCAACGGCTGGGCGCCGGGCAAGCGGCTGAACCTGGAACGCGCGCTGCGGGTCGGGGACGAACTGGGCGGCCATATCGTTTCGGGCCATGTCGACGGCGTGGCGGTGATCGAGGCGATGCGCGACGAGGGCGACAGCACCCGCATCACCTTCCGCGCCCCGGAGGCGCTGGCCCGCTTCATCGCGCCCAAGGGCTCGGTGGCGCTGAACGGCACCTCGCTGACGGTGAACGAGGTCGAGGGCGCGCGCTTCGGCGTGAACGTCATCCCGCATACCCAGGCGGTGACCACCTGGGGCGAGGTCCGGGTCGGCGACGGCGTCAACCTGGAAATCGACACGCTGGCCCGCTACGTCGCCCGGCTGGCCGAGGCGGGGTGATGGCGGGGATCGGCCATAACCGCGGCCCCAGCCTCGGCAGCGGCTTTCGCGCCCATGCCTGGACGGTGGCGCGGCGCGAGCTTCTGGGCACGCGCCTGCCGGTCGAGGTGGTGCGCATGCAGGTCCGCCGGGCCAGGGAACTGGGCCTCGACTACAAGACCTATGCCGGGGTGCGGGCGACGACCGGCCGGGATCTGGTGGCCTTCCTTTATTCCAGCAATGCGCTGGGGGTGTTCCGGCCCGGCCAGCCGGTCGGCGCGCGCGAGTGCGCCCGCATCGCGGCCAGCGGCGCCGTGCCGCATCTGGGTTGCGGCCCGGGCCTTGCGCCCGAGGCGCTGCAGGTGCAGATCGGGGCGCGATCCGTCCAGGACCTGCCGCATTTCGGCGCCCCCTGGTCGGCGATGCGGGACAGGATGAAGGCCTGGCTGCGGGCCCAGGGCCTGCCCGGGGATGCGGTGCTGATGATCGGCGAGACCGATCACGAACGTGAGATGATGGCGGCGGGCGGGCTGGCGGGTTTCGTCGGCGGCCGGCGGTTCTTTGCAGGAGTTGCGGATGCAGTATGACAAGCCGGGTGAGGTCGAGCGGGACTGGTCGAGCGCCATCTCTCCGACCGAGGAGATCATCAACGAGGCCCGCAACGGCCGCATGTTCATCCTGGTCGATCACGAGGACCGCGAGAACGAGGGCGATCTGGTGATCCCGGCGCAGATGGCGACGCCGGACGCGATCAATTTCATGGCCACCCATGGCCGCGGGCTGATCTGCCTGTCCATGCCCGGCTCGCGCATCGACGCGCTGGGGCTGCCGCTGATGAGCTCGAAGAATTCCAGCCGCCACGAGACCGCCTTCACCATGTCGATCGAGGCGCGCGAGGGCGTGACGACCGGCATCTCGGCCCATGACCGCGCCCATACCATCGCGGTCGCCATCGACCCGACCAAGGGCGCGGCCGACATCGCCACGCCGGGCCACATCTTCCCGCTGCGGGCCCGCGACGGCGGCGTGCTGGTCCGCGCCGGCCATACCGAGGCGGCGGTGGACATCTCGCGCCTGGCCGGGCTGAACCCGGCGGGGGTGATCTGCGAGATCATGAACGAGGACGGCAGCATGGCGCGGCTGCCCGACCTGGTGGCCTTCGCCCAGAAGCACGGGCTGAAGATCGGCACCATCAGCGACCTGATCGCCTATCGCCGCCGCCACGACAACCTGATCGCCGAGCGCGGCCAGCGCGCCGTGCATTCGACGCATGGCGGCGACTGGATGATGCGCATCTTCGCCGACGAGACCACCGGCGCCGAGCATATCGTGCTGACCAAGGGCGACCTGACCGCGCCGGGCCCGGTTCCTGTGCGCATGCATGTGCTGGACCCGCTGCACGACGTGCTGGGCATCGGCCGCGAATCCGCCGGCAGCCTGGGCGCCGCCATGCGCGTCATCGCCGAGGAGGGGCGGGGGGTCGTGGTGCTGTTCCGCGACCTGGAACCGCGGCTGCCGCGCCAGGACGAGGTGTCCTCGCATGTGATCCGGCAATACGGGCTCGGGGCGCAGATCCTGTCGGCGCTCGGCCTGTCGGAGCTGGTGCTGCTGACCAATTCGGCGCCGGTCAAGGTGGTCGGGCTTGACGCCTACGGGCTTTCGATCCATTCCAGCCGTCCGATTCCCCAAGAGTGACCTGATGGCCGCCAGCATCGAACATTACCAATTGCCGCTGCCCCGTCTCGGGGGCGGCACGCGCCTGCTGATCGTGGTCGCGCCCTATTACCGCCAGATCGCCGACGAGCTGATCGCCGGGGCGCGCAAGGTCGCGGCCGAGGCCGGCGCCAGCGTCGATCTGGTCGAGGTGCCCGGCGCGCTGGAGGTTCCGACCGCCATCGGCCTTGCCGCCGCGCGCGGGCTCTATGACGGCTATGTCGCGCTGGGTTGCGTGATCCGGGGCGAAACCACGCATTACGACACGGTCTGCAACGACAGCTCGCGCGGGATCACCCTGCTGGGGCTGCAGGGCCATTGCATCGGCAACGGCATCCTGACGGTCGAGAATTACCGGCAGGCCGAGGTCCGCGCCGACCCGGACGGTCAGAACAAGGGCGGCGGCGCGGCCGCGGCCGCGCTGCACCTGATCGCGCTGAAACGCGGCTGGCAGGCGCAATCCCCGCGCGGGGATGCAGGGCCGCCGCGCGACGTGATCAAGCTGGCCGGCGAAATCGACGGGCCGAGGGGCGCATGAGCAGGACGGGCGACAAACGCAATTCCGCCGAGCGCGAGGCCCGACAGGCGCGGGCCGCGGCGGCGCGGCTCTATGCCGTGCAGGCGCTGTTCCAGATGGAGGCCGCCGGCCATTCCGCCGACCGCGTCCAGCGCGAATTCCTGAACTGGCGCATCGGCCGCGAAGGCGAGGACGAGGATATCGTCTCGGCCGAGGCCGACCAGGCGCTGTTCACCCGTATCATCGACGATGCCGTCACCTGGCAGTCGAGGATCGACCAGATGACCGACCGGGCGCTGGTGGCGAAATGGCCGATCGACCGCATCGACCCGGTGCTGCGCTCGGTCTTTCGCGCCGCCGGGGCCGAGCTGGTGACGCCGAAGACCCCGCCCCGGGTGGTGATCACCGAATATGTGCGGGTGGCGCAGGCCTTCTTCGCCGAGGGGCGCGAGTCGAAATTCGTCAACGCCGTGCTGGACCACATGGCCCGCGAGGCGCGGCCCGAGGCCTTCTAGTCCCGGGTCCGCTGCCGGATGCGAGGCATTCTGACGCGCCGTGCATTTTTCCTGCCCGCCGCGCCGCGGCCGCGCTAGAATGGCGCGGTCCGTCCAGCCCCGGGGAAAGCAGATGCCGCAGCTCGTCCGGCTTTATCTCGTCAGCATCGCCATCGGCTTTGCGCTGGCCTTGGCCTTTACCGGCCTGCTGCTGGCGCTGGACGTCGCCGGGTTGCGGCACCTGACCGCCGCGACGCGCGGCGGCTGGATCGCCGTGCTGATGCTGGTCGTCTTCCACACCATCCTGTTCTCCGGGGTGCAGTTCGGCATCCGGGTGATGCTGATGGCCCAGGGCGAGGGTCCGCGCGGCGGCCTCCGGCAATGTTTGCGCCGCCGGCCGGCGCCGCTGCCGGCCGCGACCCCGGCCTCGGCGCGCGCGGCTTCGTCCTCGCGCTGAGGACGCCCGGAGCGATCACGAAAGCGCAGCATTTTTGCGCTCCGACTGTGGACCTGGCGCAACATTTCGGACCGCCGAGCGGCGCTGATGCGCTGCCGCATTTTTGTGCAGTGCCGCTTTGCCAGCCCCCTGTTGCAGCGTCTTAACCTTTCGTGAGGACGGTGGTGTCCAGTTACCTTCTGAACTTGTATCGGAAACCGTCGTGCAACCTTCCCGCGAAATGGTTTCATCACGATTTCGGATGATCCGATTTCCGCCGATGGCGGAATTCCCCGCCTTTTTCACGTTTTTGCGAGGTCTTGCCGCGTTTTCCGCCCCTCTTTATCCCTCGCCGCCCCGGTTCTACCTCTGGCCCAGCAGAGATGCTCGTGGCGCCGGAAGGCCGGGGCCGCGGACACGAAACGGTTCGAAAAAAGGACTGATCCAAGATGAAAACGCTTGCTTACCTCGCCGGCGCCACCGCCCTGGCCACCGCGTTCGCGGCCCCCGCCTTCGCGCAGTCGGAAATCGCCACGGGCGCCAACGCGACCGGCATCTCCTCGGTCAACGAACAGATGAAGGACGTCGAAGAGGCGGTGCGCGACGATTTCGACCGCTCGTCCGACGCCTATCGCTTCGGCAACCCGGAACGCCGCGAAGGCCTGTTCGGCTCGGTCGCGCTGAGCTATGTCGGCCGCACCGGCAACAGCGAAAACCAGGACTTCAGCCTGTCCGGCCGCCTGTCGGCCAACCAGGGCCGCTTCTCGCAATCGGTCGGTATCCTGCTTGAATACGGCGAAGACAGCGACGGCGACACCGACACCGAAAAGACCTATGTCATCTACGAAGGCATGTATGACATCAACGACCGCTTCTACGGCTTCGCGCTGGGTCGGCTGTCCACCGATGCGCTGGCCGACGATCCGATTTCGCTGGCCGATGACGAGACCTTCGACGATCTGGACGGCCGCCTGAAGCGGGACGCCTATTTCGGCGTCGGCCCGGGCTATCGCGTGATCAACAACGACACCACCGCCTGGCGCGTGCAGGCCGCCGTCGGCGTGCGCTACACCAAGGCCGTGGACGTGATCGACCCGGTGGCCGAGACCTATGAATACAACAGCAACACCGAAGTCGGTTACCTGCTGTCGTCGCGCTTCTACCACAAGATCAACGACCAGTTCTTCATCACCAACGACACCGACTACCTGACCTCGGACGCGAACGATACCGCGACCAACGAACTGGGTCTGAACTTCAAGATGACGGACGCCTTCGCGACCCGCGTGTCCTACAAGACCGAATATGTCTCGGACCGCGCGACCCGCACCGACAACACGCTGGGCGTGTCGCTGGTCTACGGTTTCTGATCGACCGGCAAATCCCTCTCTCTCTCGGGGCGGCCTTCGGGCCGCCTTTTTTTACCCGGCGCGCCATGTCCGGTCAGCCGTCGATGGTCGGGAAGGGGTGGCGGTCGGGAAGGGGTGGCGGGAACCGCAGCGACCGTGGCAGCGCTAGTTTCCCCGAAAGCCTGGATGTCCAGGTGGGAGCCGGATAACGGGACCAGGGCCCCGACAGAGCCAGCCCCCTCGGTGAAGTTATAGGCCAGTGGAAAAAGAGGCCACACACGAGAAGAGCAGAAACCCGCCAGTCACGCAGATAGGCGAGGGGCGCGGGCGCCGCAAGATCCCTGCGGCCGGGCTTGCAAGATGTTTCTGCTTCGTTCATGTTTCGACCATGCAGAACCCCGATCCCATGACCGAGATCCTGCCCGCGAAACCGGGCCAGCGGCTGGCGCGCGGCGTGACCCGGATGCTGTCCGGGCTGGGCCATGCCGCGCTGGCGGAATTCGTGCCCGCGGGCGGGCTGCGGGTCGACGTAATCTCGGTCTCGCCCCGGGGCGAGATCTGGGTGGTGGAATGCAAGAGCTGCCGGGCCGATTTCACCGCAGACCGGAAATGGCAGGGCTATCTGGAATTCTGCGATCGCTTCTTCTGGGCCGTGGACGCGGATTTTCCCGAAGAGCTGCTGCCCGAGGGCTCGGGCCTGATCCGCGCCGATTCCTGGGGCGCGGAACTGGTGCGCATGGGGCCGGAAACGCGGCTGGCCGGCGCCCGGCGCAGCCGGCTTCTGCGCGACATCGCCCGGGTCTCGACCACGCGGCTGCTGGCGCTGACCGATCCGCTGGGAATCAGCGGCGCGGCTTCCTGACCTCCTTGCCGGGCTTGCCGCCGCCACCCTTGCCGGGCTTGCCGGGCGCGCCCATGCCGCGCGCGGCCTCGGCGGCGGCCAGCAGCTCCTCGGCGATCTCCTCGGCCTCGTCGGGGTCGAAATCCAGCGGCAGGTCGACGCCCTCGGCCTCGACATAGATGCGGACCATGCCGCGATCGGTGGGGCCGATCTGAAGATTTGCCGCGATATCGCTTTCGCTGTTGATGCTCATGCTGCTCTCCTGCCGGCTGGCCTGTGGCTGTGGGGATTTTCCTTAACCCGCATGGCAAAAACCGGCAAGACGGGCTTGCGCCGGCCGGTGGCTGGCGCTAGATACCCGCCTGTGCCGCCTTAGCTCAGTTGGTTAGAGCGCTAGATTGTGGATCTAGAGGTCCCCCGTTCGAGCCGGGGAGGCGGTACCACCGCAATCAGGCAGTCCAGACACATGACCACGGTCCAAAAGAACGGCATCGCCGAGGCGGCGCGGCTTTCCGTGGCCCCGATGATGGACTGGACCGACAGCCTGTGCCGCCGCGTCCACCGCCTGCTCTCACGCCGCGCCCTGCTTTATACCGAGATGGTAACCGCCCCGGCGCTGGTCTTCGGCGACCGGGCGAAGCTGCTGGACCACGACGCGGGCGAGCATCCGCTGGCGCTGCAGCTCGGCGGCTCGGACCCGGCGCAGCTGGCCGAGGCGGCGCGGATCGGCGCCGATTGGGGCTATGACGAGATCAACCTGAATGTCGGCTGTCCCAGCGACCGCGTGCAATCCGGCTGCTTCGGCGCCGTGCTGATGACCCGGCCCGAGCTGGTCGCGGAATGCGTCGCGGCGATGGTCGCGGCGAGCCCGGTCGAGGTCACGGTGAAATGCCGCATCGGCGTGGACGAGCAGGACCCCGAGACGGTGCTGCCGGATTTCCTGCGCCGGATGCGCGAGGCCGGCGTGCGCCGCATCACCATCCATGCCCGCAAGGCCTGGCTTCAGGGCCTGTCGCCGCGCGAGAATCGCGAGATTCCGCCGCTGGACTACCCGCTGGTGCATCGCATGAAGCGGGACTTCCCGGACCTGCACCTGTCGGTGAACGGCGGCATCGCTTCGCTCGATGCGGTGGGCGAGCACCTGCGGACGATGGACGGGGTGATGGTCGGGCGCGCCGCCTATCACCAGCCCTGGGACATGCTGGGCGCGGCCGACCGGCTCTGGCACGAGGAGCCGCGCTTTGCCGATCCGCTCGAAGCGGCGCGGGCGCTGCGCGAGCTGGTCGAGGCGCATCTGGCCGCGGGCGGGCGGCTGCATCAGGTGACGCGGCACATGCTGGGGCTGTTTCACGGCCGGCCGGGCGCGCGGGGCTGGCGGCGGCAACTGTCCGAAGGCGCCTCGCGGGCCCGCGACCGCGCCGAGGCGCTGGCGGTCTACGACGCCGCGCTGGCCGAGGTCATGGTTCCGGCCTGACCGCAGCGCGAGGCCGGTCTATCCGCGCTCGGCGGCCTTGGCGCGATCCCACAGCGCATCCATCTCGGCCAGGCTGCTCTCCTCGGGACGGCGGCCCTGGGCGGCCAGCGCCGTCTCGATGGCCTGGAAGCGGCGGGTGAACTTGGCATTGGCGGCGCGCAGCGCCTCCTCGGGGTCAATCTGCAGGTGTCGGGCCAGATTCGCCATCACGAACATCAGGTCGCCGAATTCCTCGGTCAAATGGGCGTGATCGGCGCTGTCCCGGGCCTCGACCAGCTCGCGGCTCTCCTCGACGATCTTGTCCAGCACATCGGCGGGGCCGGGCCAGTCGAAACCGACGCGGGCGGCGCGGTTCTGCAGCTTGACCGCGCGGGTCAGCGCCGGAAGTCCAAGCGCCACCCCGTCCAGCACGCCCTTTTCCGCCTTGGCGGCACGCTCCTTGGCCTTGATCGCCTCCCAGTCGCGGATCTGCTGCTCGGCCGACTTGTCGCGCGATTCGTCGCCGAAGATATGCGGATGACGGTCGATCATCTTCTCCGTGATCCTCGCCACCACATCGGCGAAGTCGAACATCCCGGCCTCGCGCGCCATCTGGGCATGGAAGATCACCTGCAGCAGCAAATCGCCCAGCTCGCCCGGCAGTTCGTCCCAGGCTTCGCGGGCGATGGCGTCAGCGACCTCATGCGCCTCCTCGATGGTATAGGGCGCGATCGAGGCGAAGTCCTGCTCGATGTCCCAGGGGCAGCCGGTCTGCGGGTCGCGCAGCGCCGCCATGATCGCCAGCAGGCGGCGGATGCCGGTGCGGTCGCCCTCCTCGCGGGCCAGCGCCGGATGGTGCGCCCGTGCCGTATCCTGGCTGGCCGTGTCCTGTGTCGCCGTGTCCTGTGCCATGATGCCGCCTTTCGGAAAGGGTCCCGCACGACCTGCCACAGCCCGGCCCGCATGTCCACGCCGCCGGGGCGGTTTCGCCGGGGCCTTTCGCCGGGGCCTTTCGTCGGGGCCGTCTTGTCGTCCCGGCTTTCTTGCCATCCCGCGGTCCCGCGGATAGGGTGCGCGCCAATTCCGCCGGGGGAGTGCCCGGAGAACGCTTGCAAAGGGATCCATCCATGTTCGTGACCGCCGCCCACGCCCAGGCCGCCGGAGCGCCCTCGGGGGCCGCCAGCATCGCCTCGTTCCTGCCGCTGGTCCTGATCTTCGTCATCATGTATTTCCTGATGATCCGGCCGCAGCAGAAGCGCATGAAGGAACATCGCGCCCTGATCGAGGCGCTGAAGAAGGGCGACGAGGTCGTGACCCAGGGCGGCCTGGTGGGCAAGATCACCTCGGTCCGCGACAATGAGCTCGAGGTCGAGATCGCGCCGGGCGTCAAGGTCCGCGTCATCCGCTCGACCATCACCGGGCTGGTGAATCGCACCCAGCCCGCCGCCGCCAACAACTGAAGGCTGCCAATCCGACCATGCTGGACATCCCCTTCTGGAAGCGTCTGCTGATCCTCGGCCTCGTTGCCCTGGGCCTGCTCTACGCGATGCCGAACCTGTTCTACAGCCGGGTCGAGCAGCATAACGACGCCGTCACCGCCGCCGAACGCAACGGTTTCGCAACCGAGGAAGAGACCCAGGCCCGCGCCGGCTGGCCGGACTGGCTGCCCTCGGGGCTGGTCAACCTGGGCCTCGACCTGCGCGGCGGCGCCCATCTGCTGGGCGAGGTGCATGTCCAGGATGTCTACAAGGCGCGCATGGACGCGCTGTGGCCGGAACTGCGCGACGCGCTGGCGGCGCAGCGCGACGTGATCGGCGCGGTGCGCCGCGTCCAGGCCCCCGAGGGCGAGCTGGCGGTCGAGATCGGCAATCCCGACCAGATGGCCAGGGCGGTCGAGATCGCCCGCGGCCTGGCCACGCCCGTCACCTCGCTGACCGGGGCCGGGCAGAGCGACCTGGCGATCTCAGCCTCGGGCAGCCGGCTGACCGTGCAGCTTTCGGACGCGGAAAAGGCCGCCAGTGACGACCGCACCGTGCAGCAGTCGCTGGAGATCATCCGCCGCCGCATCGACGAGGTCGGCACCCGCGAGCCGACGATCCAGCGCCAGGGCAAGGACCGCATCCTGATCCAGGTGCCCGGCATCGGCTCGGCCGAGGAGCTGAAGCAGCTGATCGGCACCACCGCGAAGCTGACCTTCAACCCGGTGGTCGGCCGCACCACCGACGCCAACGCGCGCCCCGGCACCGGCAACGTGCTGCTGCCCTCGATGGACGAGCAGGGCGTCTATTACGTCATCGAGGACCGCCCGGTCGTTTCCGGCGAGGACCTGACCAACGCCCAGCCCAGCTTCGACCAGAACGGCCAGCCGGCGGTGGATTTCCGCTTCGGCCCCTCGGGCGCCAAGCGCTTCGGGGCCTATACCTCGGCCAATATCGGCCAGCCCTTCGCCATCGTGCTGGACAACCAGGTGATCTCGGCGCCGGTGATCCGGCAGGCGATCACCACCGGCTCGGGCCAGATCTCGGGCGCGATGAATGTCGAGGAATCGACCCGGCTGGCGGTGCTGCTGCGCGCCGGCGCCCTTCCGGCCAAGATGACCTTCCTGGAAGAGCGCACCATCGGCCCGGAACTAGGCCAGGATTCGATCGACGCCGGCCGCCTCAGCTCGATCATCGCCACGGTGGCAGTGGTGGCCTACATGATCGCGAGCTACGGGCTGTTCGGCGTCTTCGCCTCGGTCGCGGTGATCATCAACGTCATCCTGATCCTGTCTGTCATGTCGATGATGGGGGCGACGCTGACCCTGCCCGGCATCGCCGGCATCGTGCTGACCGTCGGCACCGCGGTCGATGCCAACGTCATCATCTACGAGCGCATCCGCGAGGAACTGCGCGCCGGAAAGCGCATCGTGAAGGCCATCGACGACGGATTCAGCGAGGCGATGAGCGCCATCATCGACGCCAACGTCACCAGCTTCATCGCCGCCATGGTGATGTTCTTCCTCGGCTCCGGCCCGGTGAAGGGCTTCGCGGTCACGCTGACCATCGGGCTGGTCACCTCGGTCTTCACGGCGATCTACCTGACGCGGCTGATGATCGTGTTCTGGCTGGAATGGCGCAAACCCAAAGAGCTGATCTTGTAAGGGAGCAGGACCATGGCATTTCGTCTGAAACTCGTTCCCGACAATACCAGCTACGACTTCTTCCGCTGGCAATGGCTGACCTTCGGCATCTCGGCCCTGGCGATGGTCGCCTCGGTGGTGGTGGTGCTGGTCATGGGGCTGAACTTCGGCATCGACTTCAAGGGCGGCACCACCATCCGCACCGAAAGCCCGACCGCCTTCGAGGTCGGCGACTACCGGCAGGCGATGGCCGGGCTGGACCTGGGCGACGTCTCGATCACCGAGGTCTTCGACCCCAGCTTCGGCGAGACCAGGCATGTGGCGATGATCCGCATCGGCACCACCAACGACACCGGCTCGGTCACGCCCGATCAGCTGAACGAGGTCGAGGCGGCGCTGAGGACCGTGGACCCGCAGGTGCGCTTCGCCGCGGTGGAATCGGTCGGTCCCAAGGTCTCGGGCGAGCTGATCAAGACCGCCTTCTACGCGGTGGGCGCCGCGACCGTCTGCATCATGCTGTATATCTGGCTGCGCTTCGAATGGCAGTTCGCACTGGGGGCGGTGGTCTCGATCCTGCATGACGTGCTGCTGACGGTAGGGATCTTCTCGCTCTTCCAGCTGAAATTCGACCTGACCACCATCGCGGCGCTGCTGACCACGCTGGGCTATTCGGTGAACGACACCGTGGTGGTCTTCGACCGGCTGCGCGAGAACCTGATCAAGTTCAAGACCATGCCGCTGATCGACGTGATGAACCTGACGGTGAACGAGACGCTGTCGCGCACCATCATGACCGCCGTCACCACGGCGCTGGCGCTTGGCGCGATGATGATCTTCGGCGGCGACGTGATCCGCGGCTTCGTCTTCGCCATGCTCTGGGGCGTGTTCGTCGGCTGCTATTCCACGATCTATGTCGCCAAGAACATCGTGCTGTGGCTGGGCGTCAAGCGCGACTGGACCAAGCCCGGTCCCAAGGAGAAGGCGCCGGGCGAGGATATTCCCGCCGCCTTCCGGGACGCGCCCTGATGGCGGTTATGACCCCCACGGAATTCTCCGGGGCCTTGCCGGTGGACGGCTACGGCCCCGGCTTCTTCCGGGTCGGCGGCGTGGTGCATCACGGCGCGGTGATCGTCACCGCCTCGGGCGTGCGCGCCTGGGGGGGGCTGGGCGACCGCGCGGCGTTGCTGGCGCTCGCCGGCGAGGTCGACGTGCTGTTTCTGGGCATGGGCGCCGAGATCGCCTTTCCGCCGCGCGACCTGACCGCGGCGCTGGACGCCGCCGGGGTGATGGCCGAGCCGATGAGTTCGGCCTCGGCCGCGCGCAGCTACAATGTCACGCTGTCCGAGGGCCGGCGCGTGGCCTGTGCGCTGATCCCGCTATGAGCCTGCTCGCAGTCCGCGACCTTGCCGTGGCGCGGGGCGGGCTGCGTGTCGTCGAGGGGGTTTCCTTCAGCCTCGATCCCGGCCGGGCGCTGGTGCTGCGCGGGCCGAACGGCATCGGCAAGACCACGCTGCTGCGCACCTTGGCCGGGCTGCAGCCGGCGGTGGCGGGGACGGTTGAGGCGGCGCCGGAGGCCATCGCCTATGCCGGCCATTCCGACGGGCTGAAGCCGGCGCTGACCGTGACCGAGAACCTGCGCTTCTGGGCCGAGATCTTCGGCGGCCATGACATCGCCGCCGTCTTGGAAGCGATGAACCTGCGCGAGCTGGCCGCGCGGCCGGCCCATGCGCTGTCCGCCGGGCAGAAGCGGCGGCTGGGGCTGGCCCGGCTGATGGTGACGGGACGGCCGGTCTGGCTGCTCGACGAGCCGACGGTGTCGCTGGACCGCGATTCGGTGGCGCTGTGCGCCGCCATGCTGCGCGCCCATCTGGGCCGCGGCGGCGCGGCGGTGATCGCCACCCATATCGACCTGGGCATGCCCGAGGCCGAGACCCTCGACCTTGGCCTCCATCGCGCCACGCAGGCCCGCCGCGAATCGCGCCCCGCCGGTTTCAACGAGGCGTTCGGATGAGGGCGTTGGGATGAAGGCGCTGCTGATCCGCGACCTGCGGCTGGCCACGCGCGCCGGGGGCGGCTTCGGGCTGGCGCTGGCCTTCTTCCTGATCGTCTGCACGCTGGTGCCCTTCGGCGTCGGCCCGGAAGGGGGCACGCTGTCGCGCATCGCGCCCGGCATCCTCTGGGTCGGGGCGCTGCTGTCCTGCCTGCTGTCGCTCGATCGCATCTTCGCGCTGGATTTCGAGGATGGCAGCCTGGACCTTCTGGCGACCGCGCCGCTGCCGCTGGAGGGCGCGGTGGCGATCAAGGCTTTCGCGCATTGGCTGGTGACCGGCCTGCCGCTGGCGCTGTCGGCGCCAGTCTTCGGGCTGCTGCTGCACCTGCCGGGGCCGGCCTATCCCTGGCTGGTGGCCTCGCTGGTGCTGGGCACGCCGGCGCTGTCGATGCTGGGCGCCTTCGGCGCCGCGGTGACGGTGGGGCTGCGGCGCGGCGGCCTGCTGCTGTCGCTCTTGGTGCTGCCGCTTTACGTGCCGACGCTGATCTTCGGCGCCGAGGCGGTGCGGCGCGGTGCCGCGGGCGCCGACCCGGTGGTGCCGCTGGTCTTCCTGGCCGCGATCACGCTGGCCACCCTGGCGCTGGCGCCCTTTGCCGCCGCCGCCGCCCTGCGCGTCAATCTGCGGTGACTGCGACCTCTGGCCACTTGAGCGGGCGGCGCGCCCGGTTTACGGAGCAATCATGTCGATCTGGGAATATGCCAACCCCGTCAAGTTCATGCGCATCTCGGGCGCGATCCTGCCATGGGTGGTGGCGGGGGCGGCGATCTGCACCGTCGCCGGGCTGGTCTGGGGCTTCCTGACGCCCCAGGACTACAAACAGGGTTCGACGGTCAAGATCATCTTCCTGCATGTGCCCGCCGCGCTGATGGCGATCAACATCTGGCTGATGATGCTGGTCACCTCGCTGATCTGGCTGGTGCGGCGCCACCATGTCAGCGCGCTGGCCGCCAAGGCCGCGGCGCCGGTGGGGGCGGTGATGACGCTGATCGCGCTGATCACCGGGGCGATCTGGGGCCAGCCGATGTGGGGAACCTGGTGGGAATGGGATCCGCGGCTGACCTCGTTCCTGATCCTGTTCCTGTTCTATCTGGGCTACATGGCGCTGTGGGGCGCGGTCGAGAACCCGGACAGCGCCGCCGACCTGACCGGGGTGCTGTGCCTCGTCGGTTCGGTCTTCGCGCTTCTGTCGCGCTATGCGGTGAATTTCTGGAACCAGGGCCTGCACCAGGGCGCCTCGCTGTCGCTGGCGCCGGGCGAGCGGATGGCGGCGGTCTATCGCTATCCGCTCTATCTGACCATGCTGGGCTTTTTCCTGCTGTTCCTGGCGCTGCTGCTGATCCGCACCCGCACCGAGATCCGCCGCCGCCGCCTGGCGGCGCTGCTGGCAAGGGAGAACCTCGCATGACCGAGCTTGGCAAATACGCCACCACCGTCCTGGCCGCCTATGGCGCGAGTCTGGTGCTGCTGGTCGGCATCATCGTCCAGACCGTGCTGGCCAATGCCCGGGCCCGCCGCGAATTGCAGGAGCATGAACGCCGTGGCTAGGATCTCGCCCATGATGCTGCTGCCGGTGGCGATCTTCGCCGGCTTCGCCGCTCTGGCCGGCTGGGCCTTGCTGCGCGACGATCCCGACGCGCTGCCCTCGGCCATGGTCGGGCGCGAGGCGCCTGCGGTCGGCGAGACGACCTTGCCCGGCAAGGCGCAGCTGACCGACGCGATGCTGCGCCAGCCGGGGGTGAAGCTGGTGAATTTCTGGGCCAGCTGGTGCCCGCCCTGCCGCGCCGAGCATCCGACGCTGACCGAGCTTTCGGCCCGGCTGCCGGTCTATGGCGTCGACCTGAAGGACCCCGAATCCGCGGCGCTGGGATTCCTGTCCGAGCATGGCGACCCGTTCCACGCGCTGGCCACCGATCCGCGCGGCCGGGTGGCGATCGACTGGGGGGTCACCGCGCCGCCCGAGACCTTCATCATCGACGGCTCGGGCCGCATCCTCTATCGCCATGCCGGCCCGCTGGTACGCGAGGACTACGCCAACCGCTTCCTGCCCGAGCTGGAGAAGGCGCTGGCGGCCGAGTGATGGCGGCGCCGGCTTGGCTGCGGCCTTGCTTGGGTATTTTCGGAACGAAGAAGCCAGGAGGTGACGGCGATGCCGATGCAGCCTGCGCGCTGTCGCAGGGGCTTCGGGTAGCGGTGAAGGCAGCGGCGCGGTGTAAGGCTTTCCAAGCCGGGCGGCGGGCGCTAAGACGGCTGGGCTTGCAAGAGGGCCGCCATGTCGCAGAACCAGACGACCATCGCTCCGCAACCCGGCATCATGGAGATCGCGCTTTACGAAGGCGGGGCCTCGAAGGTGGCGGGGGTCGAGAATGTCGTGAAGCTTTCCTCGAACGAGAACCCCTTCGGGCCTTCCGACAAGGCGCGCGAGGCGGTGATCCGGGCCGCCCACAGCCTGCATCGCTATCCCGATACCGACCATGCCGGGCTGCGCGCCGCCATCGGCGAGGTGCATGGGCTGGACCCGGACCGCATCATCTGCGGCGTGGGGTCGGATGAGATCATCCATTTCCTCTGCCAGGCCTATGCCGGGCCGGGGACCGAGGTGCTGTTCACCGAGCACGGCTTCCTGATGTATCGCATCTCGGCCCATGCCGCCGGCGCGACCCCGGTGCAGGTGGCCGAGCGCGACCGGGTGACCGATGTCGACGCGCTGATCGCCGGGGCGACCCCGCGCACGCGGCTGATCTTCGTCGCCAACCCGAACAACCCGACCGGCACGATGATCGGCCTGCCGGAACTGGAGCGGCTGGCCCGCGCCGTGCCGCAGGCGATCCTGGTGGTCGATGCCGCCTATGCCGAATATGTCGAGGATTACGACGGCGGCGCCGAGCTGGCGACACGGCTGCCGAACGTGTTCATGACCCGGACCTTTTCCAAGATCTACGGGCTGGGGGGCTTGCGCGTCGGCTGGGGCTACGGGCCGCGGCAGATCGTCGATGTGCTGAACCGCATCCGCGGCCCCTTCAACCTGTCCAATGTCGCGCTGGAAGGCGCCGAGGCCGCCATGCGCGACCGCGAGCATATCGCCCGCTGCCTGGCCGAGAACGCCCGCATGCGCGCCTGGCTGGCCGAGGCGCTGGCCGAGAAGGGGGTGCCCTCGGACACCTCCTGCGCGAATTTCATCCTGGCGCGTTTCGCCGATGCCGAAACCGCCGGGGCTTGCGACGAATACCTGAAGAGCCAGGGGCTGATCGTGCGCCGCGTCGCCGGCTACGGGCTGCCGCAATGCCTGCGCATCACGGTGGGCGACGAGGCGTCCTGCCGGCGGGTCGCCCATGTCATCGGCCAGTTCATGGCCGAGCGCGCGGGAAGCCGCTGATGGCCGCGATCTATGACCGGGTGGCGCTGATCGGGCTGGGGCTGATCGCCGGCTCGATGTCGCTGGCCATGCGCGAGGCCGGGCTGGCGCGCGAGGTGGTGGGCCATGCCCGCAGTCCCGAGACCCGCGAGACCGCGCGCGAGATCGGGCTGGTCGATCGCGTGGCCGAGAGTGCCGCCGAGGCGGTCAAGGGGGCCGACCTGGTGGTGCTGGCGGTGCCGGTCGGCGCCATGGGCGCGGTCGCGGCCGAGATCGCGCCGCATCTGAAGCCGGGCGCGACCGTCACCGATGTCGGCTCGGTCAAGCAGGCGGTGATCGAGGCGGTGGCGCCGCATATCCCCGAGGGCGTGCATTTCGTCCCCGGCCACCCGCTGGCCGGGACCGAGCATTCCGGGCCGCGCTCGGGTTTTGCGACGCTGTTTCGCAACCGCTGGTGGCTGCTGACCCCCGTCGAGGGCAGCGATCCTGCGGCGGTGGCGCGGCTTTCGGCGCTGGTGCAGGCGATGGGCGCCAATGTCGAGGAAATGGATGCCGCGCATCACGATCTGGTGCTGGCGGTGACCAGCCACACGCCGCATCTGATCGCCTATACCATGGTGGGGGTGGCCGACCACCTCAAACGCGTCACCGAAAGCGAGGTCATCAAGTATTCCGCCGCGGGTTTCCGGGACTTCACCCGCATCGCCGCTTCGGACCCGACCATGTGGCGCGACGTGTTCCTGCAGAACAAGGAGGCGGTGCTGGACATCCTGGGCCGCTTTACTGAGGAGCTGTTCGTGCTGCAGCGCGCCATCCGCATGGGCGACGGCCCGCATCTGCACGACTATTTCACCCGCACCCGGGCGATCCGCCGCGGCATCATCGAGGCCGGGCAGGATACCGCGGCGCCGGATTTCGGCCGCAGCCTGACCGCGGGCGAGACGCCGAAGCCCTAGCGGCGCGGGAAGACCGGCGCCGGGCCCAGGGTCAGCGGCCCCAGGCTCATCTTGCCGTCGGCGAAGGTCAGCGGCAGGCGCAATTCGCCCGCCGCCGGGGGCGGGAAGCGGAAACCGGCATCCTCGGGCAGCGGCTGCGCCG
This sequence comes from Paracoccus binzhouensis, assembly GCF_016446475.1. GTDB lineage: Bacteria > Pseudomonadota > Alphaproteobacteria > Rhodobacterales > Rhodobacteraceae > Paracoccus > Paracoccus binzhouensis. Next base: position 20,169 of record NZ_JAEHFP010000073.1, read on the forward strand.
AGATGGTCTTCAGCATGGTCCCGGCCAGCGTCACCAGCTTCGGCGGGATCAGCCCGGCCGCCGCCGCGGCCTGCAAGAGCGGCTCGGCATCCCGGGTATAAAGCGCCACCTGGCCCTGGGCGCGGCCCTGGGCATCGGCCTGGACCTGGCCGAGGACGCGCGTCCGCAGCGCCCCCAGCTGCAGTTCGGCATCGTCCAGGCGCAGGCCCACCGGCAGCGGCGCCAGCCCGGGCGACAGGGTCGCGGGGCGGGGCAAGGCGTCCAGCCAGACCTGGCCCTTGGCGCTCAGGCTCAGCCGGCCGGGCAGGGGCAGGGTCGCGAACAGCGCGGGCTCCAGTTCGTCCACGGCCAGTTGCAGATCATAGGCCGCGGTGGCCGACGGCGGCGCATCCGCCCCAAGCGCGGCCAGCCGGGCATCGGCATGCAGGCTGCGGGCCAGATCCCGCCCCTCGACCGTCAGCGGCCCGGCCGCGACCCCGGCCGAGGCCATTGCCAAGCCGTTCAGCGGCTGCAGCCGCAGCCGCGCCGAGGCGTCGGCAAGGCCCAGCTGCAGCGGGCCCGCGCCGGGATCCAGCGTGGCGCGGGGCGGCAGGTCCAGCCGCAGCTCGGTCGGGCGCAGGGGGGCCAGCCACAGTTCGGCCTGCGGCAGCGCCAGCGTGCCGGCATCCGTCCGCAGCTGCAGCGCCGCGGCCTGCACGCCGATCCGCCGCGGATCGCGCAGTTCCCGCACCGCGCCCAGGTCGACCATGGGCTGTTCGGCCGCGATCCGGCGCAGCTGCTGCGCCATCAGGCTTTCGCCGCCCAGCCAAAGCCCGCCCAGAATCAGGGCAAGCAGGACAAGAAGGGCAAGCAGTCGGCGCATCGGTTCCTCGGGGCTGGTCGTGGCGTCTTGGAACGCCGGCCAGCCTGTCCTAAGTTTTTCCTGACCGAATTATCTAGGGTACCGGGGTAAAGAATGGGTGAACGGCCGGAGCATTGGGTCTTTGCCTATGGCTCGCTCATGTGGGATCCGGGCTTTCCCGTGGCCGAGATGGCGACGGCGCGGCTGGACGGCTATGCGCGCAGCTTCTGCCTGCGCTCGCTCGTCTATCGCGGCACCGCCGAATCCCCCGGCCTGGTGCTGGGCCTGGATGCCGAGCCGGGGGCGCATTGCATCGGCCTGGCGCTGCGCGTGGCCGAGCCCGACTGGCCCGAGGCGCTGGCCGGGCTGCGCGCGCGCGAGCTGACCACCAACGCCTATGCCGAACTCTCGCTGCCGCTGGCCCTGCAGGACGGCCGCAGGGTCGAGGCGATCGCCTATGTGATCCGCCGCGACCATGACCAATATGCCGGTCTGCTGGACGCGCGCGAGCAGGCCGAGATCATCGCCCGGGCCGAGGGCGGGCGTGGACCGAACGCGGAATACCTGTTCAACACCACCACGCATCTGGCACAGATGGGCATCGAGGACCTGGCGCTGGCCGAGCTGGCCGACCGGGTGCGCGGGCTGCTCAGCCCCGGCGGCGGATCGGGGCTCGGCCCTTAGCAGCGCTTGGCAGGGCCGGATCGGGCCACTACAGTCGGGGCCGGAAGCAGGGAAGGAAGTGTGACTTGTCCCGATCTGATGCTGAGCCGACCCCGGCGCCGCCCGCCGCCCCGGAAGGCCGCCGATCCCGCGCCGCCCGGCTGGCGGCAACGCGAGGTGCCGGACCGGGGGTGAGCGGTCCCTCCCAGCCGCAATTCTCGCAACCCGTCCGGCAGATCGTGCTGATGCTGATCGTGCTGGCGCTGGTCGTGGCCGGGGCCTGGTTCGCCTATGGCCGGATCCTGTCGATCTTTTCCTCGAACGAAGCGCTGAACGGGCTGATCCTGGCCGTCTTCGTCATGGGGGTGCTGGGCTGTTTCTGGCAGGTGGCCGAGCTGGTCAAGTCGGTCAGCTGGATCGAGCGATTCGCGGCGCGCCGCCGCAACGCGTCCGAGCGCGGCGTCAGCGCGCCGGAACCGGCCGGGCCGGACGAGGCGCCCCGGCTGCTGGCGCC
>NZ_JAEHFP010000074.1 GCF_016446475.1 Paracoccus binzhouensis
TGCCAGGCGCCCGGACCCGGCAGCGCCAGGCCCAGCGGCGCGGGCTGCGCCGCGCCCCGGCGCAGCGCCAGCGAAGCCAGCGCCAGGCCGGCATTCTCGGCGATGGTCAGGGCACCGAAGGCGTGCCGGGCGGGGGCGCGCGCGCCCAGAGCGGTGATGGGGGTCAGGTCAGTCACGCAGGCGCCCTCCTTCCGGGTCGACGAAATGCGGCGGGACGACGCGCAGCGCCACCTTCTGGCCTTGCAGCGGGTTGGCGGCGATCACCGTCTCGCCCATGCGGGCGCCGCCATCGGCCAGGAAGCCCAGCCCGATGCTCGACCCGACATGCGGCGAATGGCAGGCCGAGGTGATCCAGCCCTGGTCGGTCTCGGTCCGGTGCGGCGCGCCTTCGGCGAAAAGATGCATGCCGGCCAGCACCGTCTGCGCCGGATCGACGGGCTGCAGCCCGACCAGCACCCGGGTCTCGGCCGCCAGCCCCTCGCGCCGGGACATCACCGCGCCGATGCCGTCCTTTTTGCTGCTGACCATGCGGCCCAGCCCCAGCATCTGCGCCGTGGTCTGGCCGTTCAACTCGTTGCCGGCGGCATGGCCCTTTTCGATGCGCATCACGCCAAGCGCCTCGGTGCCGTAGGGGGTCGCGCCCAGATCGGCGCCCTGCTCCATCAGCCGCTCGACCAGCGCCTGGCCGTAGCGGGCGGGCACCGCGATCTCATAGGCCAGCTCGCCCGAGAAGCTGATGCGGAAAAGCCGCGCCTTGAGCCCGCCGCAGACCGTCAGCCCGGCGCAGGCCATGAAGGGGAAAGCCTCGTTCGACAGGTCGAACCCGTCCACGATCCGCTCCAGCAGCCGGCGGGCATTGGGGCCGGCCACGGCGATCTGCGCCCAGGCGTCGGTGGTCGAGATCAACTGCACGTCCAGCTCGGGCCAGAGGCATTGGCGGGCAAATTCCATCTGCCGGTAGACCGGCCCCGCCTGGGCGGTGGTGGTGGTGACGACGTAATGATCCTCGGCCAGCCGGGCGCAGGTGCCGTCGTCCCAGGCCGAGCCGTCCTCGCGCAACATCAGGCCATAGCGCACCATCCCGACCTTGAGGCTTTTCATGGCATTGGCATAGATCCGGTCGAGAAATTCGCCGGCATCCGCCCCCTGCACGTCCACCTTGCCCAGCGTGGTCACGTCGCAGATGCCGACGCCCTTGCGGGTGGCCAGCACCTCGCGGTCCACGGTCTGGCGCCAATGCGTCTCGCCCGGGCGGGGGAAATATTGCGCCCGCATCCAGGGGCCGACCTCGACGAAGACGGCACCCTGCGCGCGCGCCCATTCATGCGTCGGCGTCAGGCGGCGCGGGCGGAAATGCGCGCCGGTGTCGCCGCCGCCCAGCACCGAGAGCGACACGCCGCTATAGGGCGGGCGAAAGATCGTCGTGCCGGTTTCCGGGATCGGCTTGCCGGTCAGCTCCGACATGACCGCCAGGGCGGTGACGTTGGCGGTCTTGCCCTGGTCGGTGGCCATGCCCAGCGTGGTCCAGCGTTTCAGGTGCTCGACCGGGCGCATGTTCTCCTGATGCGCCAGCTTGATGTCCTTGACGGTCACGTCGTTCTGGAAATCGACCCAGGCGCGACCCTTGCCCGGCACATGCCAGAGCGGGCGCAGACCGGCCGACGCATCCTCGGCCGCCGGCAGCTCGGCAGGCCGGGCCTCGATGCCGAGCTGGGCCAGCGCCTCGACCGCCGCTTCGGCACCCGAGCGCAAAGCGGCAGCGGTGCTGCCCTGCCCCTTGGCGGCCCCGGCGGCGATCAGGCCGCACAGCCCGCCCTCGCCGGGGACGAAGGCTTGCAGCGCCTCGTCCCAGACCGGGCGGCCGCGGTGATGCGAGGCCAGATGCACATTCGGGTTCCAGCCACCCGCGACGCCGAGCGCACCGCAATCCAGCCATTCCCTGCGGCCGCCGCTGTCGATCTGGACCCCGCGCAGGCCCAGACGGCCCCTGGCATCGCTGACCATGCCGTGGACCAGCCGGTACTGGCCCTGCGCCCGCGCATCCGGGCGGCTGTCGATCACCGCCGCGACCTCGACCCCCTTGGCGGCAAGGTCCAGCGCGGTGCGGTGGCCGTCGTCGTTATTGGTGAAGATCGCCACGCGCTTCGCGGGGCTGACCGCCCAGCGGTTGGCATAGGCGCGCATGGCGCCGGCCAGCATGATGCCGGGGCGGTCGTTGTTCCGGAACGGGATATGCCGCTCGATGGCGCCGGCGGCCAGCACGGCGCGACGCGCGGTGATCCGCCAGAGCGTCTGGCGCACCTGCTGCCCCGGCTCGGGCAGGTGATCGGCGACCCGCTCGACGGCGCCATAGATGCCGTGGTCGAAGGCGCCGAAGACCGTGCAGCGGCGCAGGATGCGGATATTGGGCAGCGCCGCCAGCTCGGCCTCGGCCCGCGCCACCCATTCGGTCGCCGGGGCGTCGTCCAGCGGGTGGGATTCCGCCAGCAGCCGGCCGCCCAGGCGGAAATCCTCGTCGGCCAGGATGACCCGCGCCCCGGCCCGGCCGGCGGTCAGCGCCGCCGCCAGACCCGCCGCGCCGCCGCCGATGACCAGCAGGTCGCAATGCAGGAAGCCCTTGTCATAGGCATCGGGATCGGGCTGCATCGACAGGCTGCCCAGGCCCGCCGCCCGGCGGATCGCCGGCTCGTAGAGCTTTTCCCAGAAGGCGCGCGGCCACATGAAGGTCTTGTAATAGAAGCCCGCCGCGAAGAAGGACGAGAACAGGTCGTTCACCGCCAGCAGGTCGAAGCCCAGCGGCCCGACATGGTTCTGGCTGGCGGCTTCCAGCCCGTCGTAAAGCTCGGCCACGGTAGCGCGGGTGTTCGGCTCCTTGCGGGCGCCGCTGCGCAGTTCCACCAGCGCATTCGGCTCCTCGGACCCGGCCGAAAAGACGCCGCGCGGCCGGTGATACTTGAAGCTGCGGCCCGTCAGCCGCACGCCGTTCGCCAGCAGCGCCGAGGCCAGCGTGTCGCCGGGATGGCCGGAATAGCTGCGGCCGTCGAAGGTGAAGCGCAAGTCGCGGGCGCGGTCGATCAGCCCTCCGGTCAGGCGGGTCATGCGGCACCGCCCTTCAGCTTGACGTCGCGCGCCAGTTCGGCGCCCAGGATCTCGTGCGTGGTGGTGTCGCGGGTCACCACCAGCCAGGAGCGGTCGCCCTGCTCGTGGAACCACAGCTCGCGATGCACGCCCGCCGGGTTGTCGCGCAGATAGACGTATTCGGCGAATGCGGCCTCGGCGCCCTCGGCCATGCCGTCGGGGCGGTTCAGCAGCGCGGCATCGCCCAGATAGGTGAATTCCTGGGCGTCGCGCAGGCCAAGAAGGGGATGGGGGATCAGCATGGCGGCCTCAATGCAGGTTCGGTTGGGCGCCCACGCCCTTTTCGTCGATGACATGGCCGCGCGCGAAACGGTCCAGGCGATAGGCGCTTGCGGTTTCGTGCGGGCGGCCGGTGGCCAGCAGATGGGCGAAGGCATAGCCGCTGGCGGGCGTCGCCTTGAAGCCGCCATAGCACCAGCCGGCATTCAGATAGAGCCCCTCGACGGGCGTGCGGTCGATGATCGGGCTGCCGTCCATGGACATGTCCATGATGCCGCCCCAGACGCGCAGCAGCCGCGCCCGGCCGATCATCGGCATCAGCGCCATGCCGCCCTCGGCCACGTCCTCGATCACCGGCAGGTTGCCGCGCTGCGCATAGGAGTTGTAGCCGTCGATGTCGCCGCCGAAGACCAGGCCGCCCTTGTCGGACTGGCTGACGTAGAAATGCCCGGCGCCGAAGGTGATGACCCCCGGGATGGTCGGCTTCAGCCCCTCGGAGACGAAGGCCTGCAGCACGTGGCTTTCGATGGGCAGCCGCATGCCCGCCATGGCCATGACCCGGCTGGAGGAGCCCGCCACCGCCACGCCGACCTTGCCGGCGGCGATATGGCCGCGCGTCGTCTCGACCCCGCTGATGCGGCCGCCGTCGATGCGGAAGCCGGTGACCTCGCAATTCTGGATCAGGTCCACGCCGCGCATGTCGGCGCCGCGGGCATAGCCCCAGGCCACGCCGTCATGGCGCGCGGTCCCGGCCCGGCGCTGCAGCAGCCCGCCCTTGATCGGGAAGCGGGCATTGTCGAAGTTCAGGAAGGGCGCCATGGCCCGGACCTGCTCGCGGTCCAGCAGCTCGGCATCGGCGCCGGCCAGCAGCATGGCATTGCCGCGCCGGCGGAAGGCATCGCGCTGCGCATCCGTATGGCACAGGTTCAGGATGCCGCGCTGGCTGACCATGGCGTTGAAGTTGAACTCCTGCTCCAGCCCCTCCCAGAGCTTCATCGAGAACTCGTAGAAGGGCTCGTTGCCCGGCAGCAGGTAGTTCGAGCGGATGATCGTGGTATTGCGCCCGATATTGCCCGAGCCGAGCCAGCTTTTCTCCAGCACGGCGATGCGCGCCCGGCCGAAGGTCTTGGCGAGGTAATAGGCCGTCGCCAGCCCATGCCCGCCGCCGCCGACGATGATGTAGTCATAGGCCGGCTGCGGCTCGGGATTGCGCCATAGCGGCTTCCACCCCTTGTGTCCGGTCAGCGCCTCTCTGATGACCCGCAAGCCCGAGAAATGCATGGCGATACTCTCCTTCGTCCATTCGACTCTCGCACAGCTTCGCGCCGGCGATGCGCCCGAAAGAGACATTGCCTTGCCTGTTCCGGACATGGATGGCAGGCTGGCGGCGAAAGCCGAAGGTCCGCCATGCGCCCCGATTCCCGCCCCCGCCGCTACGGCTTCCTGCTGCTGCCGGATTACGCGCTGATGTCCACCGCCTCGGCGGTCGAGCCGCTGCGCGCGGCGAACCTGCTGAGCGGCCGGCCGCTTTACGAATTGCAATTCATCTCGACCGAGGGGGGCTTCATGCCCAGCTCGGTGGCGGGCGGGTTCGAGACCATCGCGCTGACTGACGCCGACGAGAACCTGGACATCCTCTTCGTGGTGGCGGGGGGCGATCCGCTGGCGCAGCGCGATCCGCGGGTGCTGGCCTTCGTGCGCCGGCTGGCGCGGCGCGGGGTGGCGCTTGGCGGCATCTCGGGCGGCGCAGCGATCCTGGCGGCGGCCGGGGTGATGGCGGCGCGGCGCTTCACCATCCACTGGCAGCATCTCGACGCCATGCGCGAGACCTGGCCCGAGGCGCTGATCGAAAGGCGGCTTTTCGTCATCGACCGCGACCGCTTCACCTGCGCCGGGGGCATGGCGCCCTTGGACATGATGCATGCGCTGATCGCCTCGGCGCATGGGGCCGGGCTGGCGCGGGCGGTCAGCGACTGGTTCATCCATACCGGCATCCGCGAAGCCGAGGCGCCGCAGCAGCTGGACCCGGCGCGCAAATACGACCTGCACCATCCGGCGCTGGTCGCCATGGTCGAGCTGATGACCAGCCATATCGCCGATCCGCTGGGGCTGGAGGACCTGGGCCAGCTTTGCGACATCACCCCGCGGCACCTGGAACGGCTGGCCCAGGCGCAGCTGGGCGAAAGCGTGATGCAGTTCTATCGCCGGCTGCGGCTGGACAAGGCCCGGGAACTGCTGAGCCAGTCCGGGCTGCCGCTGGCCGAGATCGCGCTGGCGACCGGCTTTGCCAGCCGCAGCCATTTCAGCCGCAGCTTCCGCGCACAGTTCGGCACCAGCCCCTCGGCGCGCCGGCCGTTGCGGGCGGAGGCAACAGAAAACCCCGGAGGCTGACGCCGCCGGGGTTTGCGGATCCGGGAGGGAACCGCCGTTCAGATGTCCAGGGTGTTGTCCCGCTCCCATTGCGACAGATGCGCGCAATAGGTGTTCCATTCCCGGGTCTTGAGCTTGACATAGGCGGCCGAGAATTCCGCACCCATGGCGGCCTTGAGCCCCTCGTCCTCGTCGAAGGCGCGGATCGCGTCCAGCAGGTTCAGCGGCAGTTTCGGCGCGCCGGTGATGGTGTGGCCCTCGGCATACATGTCGATGTCGGACCGCGGGCCGGGATCGGCTTTCGCACGCAGCCCCGACAGGCCGGCGGCCATGATCGCCGCCTGCACCAGATAGGGGTTGGCGGCGCCGTCGGGCAGTCGGAACTCGAACCGGCCGGGGCCGGGCACGCGCACCATATGGGTGCGGTTGTTGCCGGTCCAGGTGACGCTGTTCGGCGCCCAGGTCGCGCCCGAGGTGGTGCGCGGCGCGTTGATGCGCTTGTAGCTGTTCACCGTCGGGCAGCTCAGCAGCGCCAGCGCCGAGGCATGTTTCATGATGCCGCCGACGAAGTGATAGCCCTGCTGGGACAGGCCCAGATCGTCCCGGTCGTCGGCGAAGGCGTTGGTGCCGTCGGCATTCCAGACCGAGATATGCAGGTGGCAGCCGTTCCCGGTCAGCCCCATGATCGGCTTGGGCATGAAGGTGGCGCGCAGCCCGTGCTTTTCGGCGATGGCCTTGGTCATGAACTTGAAGAACGAATGCTTGTCGGCGGTCGCCAGCGCATTGTCGTATTTCCAGTTCATCTCCCACTGGCCGTTGGCGTCCTCGTGGTCGCTCTGATAGGGCTCCCAGCCCAGTTCCAGCATGTAGTCCGAGATCTCGGCGATCACGTCCAGGCGGCGGAACATCGCCTGCTGGTCATAGCAGGGCTTCATCGCGGTGTCGGCCGGGTCGCCGATGGCCAGCCCGTCGGGCGTCATCAGGAAGAATTCCGGCTCGACTCCGGTCTTGACGGTCAGGCCCATGTCGGCGGCTTCGCGACAAAGCCGGGTCAGCACGTTGCGCGGCGCCTGCGCCAGATCGATCCCGCCGCTCATCACGCAGTTCGAGGCGACCCAGGCCACCTCCTTCTTCCAGGGCAGCTGGATGACGGATGAGGCGTCGGGCAGACCCAGCATGTCGGGATGGGCGGGCGTCAGGTCCAGCCAGGTGGCGAAACCGGCAAAGCCTGCGCCGCCGGCCTGCATCTCGGCAATGCCCTCGGCCGGGACCAGCTTGGCGCGCTGGCTGCCGAACAGGTCGGTGAAGGAAACCATGAAATGCTTGATGCCCCGGTCGCGCGCATAGGCGGCCAGGTCCAGCGGTTCGGCGGTTTTCTGTTGCGGGGTCGAGGCGCCGTGGCGGGGCTTGTCCCGCTTTTGCACCATGTCGGATTCGCGGGCAAAGGTGGCCATGTCGGTCATTCTGAAATCTCCCTGTTGAAGGATGTCTGACCCAGGGCGGGATACTTCGTCCCGCCCTTTGGCTTCATGTTGTCAGTATCCGGCCTGCCCGGGAACCCAGCTCGTGCCGGCCAGCGGCACGCCGGCCATGGCGGCGGCCTCGACGGTCAGGGCGCAAAGATCCTCGGGCTCGAGATTGTGGACGTGGCTCTTGCCGCAGGCGCGGGCGATGGTCTGGCATTCCAGCGTCATCACCGCCAGGTAGTTGCGCAGCCGGCGGCCGGCCTCGACCGGGTTCAACCGGGTCATCAGCTCGGCATCCTGGGTGGTGATGCCGGCCGGGTCGCGGCCCTCGTGCCAGTCGTCATAGGCGCCGGCGGTGGTGCCGAGCTTCTGGTATTCCTCTTCCCAGCGCGGATCGTTGTCGCCAAGCGCGACCAGCGCCGCGGTGCCGATGGCGACCGCGTCGGCCCCCAGCGCCAGCGCCTTGGCCACGTCCGCGCCGGTGCGGATGCCGCCCGAGACGATCAGCTGCACCTTGCGATGCATGCCCAGGTCCTGCAGCGCCTTCACGGCCGGGCGGATGCAGGCCAGCGTCGGCTGGCCGACATGCTCGATGAACACGTCCTGCGTGGCCGCGGTGCCGCCCTGCATGCCGTCCAGCACCACCACGTCGGCGCCCGCCTTCACCGCCAGCGCGGTGTCATAATAGGGCCGCGCGCCGCCGATCTTGATGTAGATCGGCTTTTCCCAGCCGGTGATCTCGCGCAGCTCCAGGATCTTGATCTCCAGATCGTCGGGGCCGGTCCAGTCGGGATGACGGCAGGCCGAGCGCTGGTCGATGCCCATGGGCAGGTTGCGCATCCTGGCGACCCGCTCGGTGATCTTCTGGCCCAGAAGCATGCCGCCGCCGCCGGGCTTGGCGCCCTGCCCGACCACGACCTCGATCGCGTCGGCGCGGCGCAGGTCGTCCGGGTTCATGCCGTAGCGCGAGGGCAGATACTGATAGACCAGCTTTTCGGAATGGCCGCGTTCCTCGTTGGTCATGCCGCCGTCGCCGGTGGTGGTCGAGGTGCCCGCCATGGTCGCGCCGCGCCCCAGCGCCTCTTTCGCATGGGCCGAAAGCGCGCCGAAGGACATGCCGGCGATGGTGATCGGGATCTTCAGCTCGATCGGCTTCTTGGCAAAGCGCGTGCCCAGCACGACCGAGGTGTCGCATTTCTCGCGATAGCCTTCCAGCGGATAGCGGCTGATCGAGGCGCCGAGAAACAGCAGGTCGTCGAAATGCGGCACGCGGCGCTTGGCCCCGCCGCCGCGGATGTCATAGATGCCGGTGGCAGCGGCGCGGCGGATTTCCGAATTGATCTCGTTCGAGAAGGTCCAGCTCTGGCGCGGCAGGGTGCGAGGGGTTTGGTCCATCGTGTGATCCTCAGTAATCGCCGGCGTGATCGACGTGGAAATTGTAGAGCTTGCGGGCCGAGCCATAGCGGCGGAACTCGGACGGATCGGCATCCGCCCCGGCGCGCTGCAGCAGGTCGGCCAGGATTTCCAGATGCTCGGGGCGCATCTCCTTCTCGATGCAGTCAGCCCCCAGCGACTTGACCTTGCCGCGCACGAACAGCCGCGCCTCGTAAAGGCTGTCGCCAAGCGCGTCGCCCGCATCGCCCAGCACCACCAGATTGCCCGATTGCGCCATGAAGGCCGACATATGGCCGATATTGCCGTGCACGACGATGTCGATGCCCTTCATCGAGATGCCGCAGCGCGAGCTGGCATTGCCCTTGATGACCAGAAGCCCGCCATGGCCGGTGGCGCCGGCATATTGGCTGGCATCGCCCTCGACCACGACGCTGCCCGAGATCATGTTCTCGGCAACCCCCGGCCCGACCGAGCCGGTCACATGCACATGCGCCTCCTTGTTCATGCCGGCGCAGTAATAGCCGGTGGATCCCTTGATCGTGACCTCCAGCGGCGCCTGCAGCCCGACGGCCAGCGCATGGGCGCCGCGCGGGTTCTCGATCACCCATTCGCCCCCGGCCTGCGCCTGAAGCGTGCTGTTGAGATCGCGCAGCTCGGTCCAGGCCATGTCAATGGTCCGGGGCTGCACGCCGATGTCGAGGTCTTCGCGGATTTGCGTATTGGCCATGGTGGTCATGTCAGCGCTCCCAGAAATACACGGTGGCGGGCTCCGGCTCCCAGATGCGGGCATTCTCGATGCCCGGCAGGTTCGCGAAGGCCCGGTATTCCGAGCCGAAGGCGACGTAGCTGTCGGTCTCGGCCATCACCGCCGGCTTGCAGGCGATGGGATCGCGCACCACGCCGAAGCCGTTCCTGGTGCCGACCACGAAGGTGAAGAACCCGTCCAGATCCGCGAGCGTGCCTTCCAGCGCCTCGCCCAGATTGGCGCCTTCGGCCAGCCGGGACGAGATGTAGCAGGCGGCGACCTCGGTGTCGTTCTGGGTCTGCGGGACGAAGCCCTTGCGGGCCAGTTCGCGCCGCACCCGGTTGTGGTTCGAGAGCGAGCCGTTATGCACCAGGCACTGGTCGCCGTCGGTCGAGAACGGATGCGCGCCCAGCGTGGTCACGGCGCTTTCGGTGGCCATGCGGGTATGGCCGATGCCGTGGCTGCCGGCCATCTGCCGGATGCCGAAGCGCGCGGCCACGTCCCTGGGCAGCCCGACCTCCTTGAAGATCTCCATCGACTGGCCGGCGCCCATGACGCGGATGCCCTTTTCGGCCATATAGGCGCGGACCTCGGCCTCGGAGCCCTCGGGCAGGCTCAGCACCGCATGGGTATCGACCACCCGCATCCGCACCGGCGCGCCCAGAAGCGCGTTCAGATTGTCCTCGAGGCCCTTGAAGGTTTCCTCGGGCGTATCGGACTGGATCGTCATCTTGAGTCCCTGGGACTCGTCCCCGTAGATGGCGATCCCCGCGCTGTCGGGCCCGCGATCCGTCATGGAAATCAGCATGTCGGTCAGCAGGTCCCCCAGTTGGGGCCGCAGATCATCTTTTTTCAGGAACAGGCCAACGATGCCACACATTAGCAACCTCCGTTCAGCTGGCGTTGAAGCCGTCACGGATCAGCTAAGAGCAAAATTGATTGCCTATCAAGATATTTTTTTTACCTTACAGAAAATTCTGTTGGTGGATCCCGGCCCGGGAGTCCTGAGAATGGCATTTCCTATCAAGGATCTACTTTGCCTGCGGGTAGCATATCACCGACAGGTAACGGGCCGGCAGCTCGCTCAGCAGCTCGGGTCCATGCGGGGCGTCGGCGTCGAAAATCAGGCTGTCGCCGGGCTCCAGGTCATAGATCTGCTCACCATGGCGATACCCGATTCTGCCCTCGAGCATGTAGAGCAGCTCGATACCTTCATGCTGGAAGGTGGGGAAATGGTCGCTTTCGGTGCTGAGCACGATCAGGTAGGGCTCGACCACCACGCCGCTGTTGTTCGAGCCGATATGGCCCAGCAGGTGATACTGGTGGCCGGCGCGGGTGCCAGCGCGCTCGACCTCGACGGCGGTGCCCGCCTTGACATGCATGGCGCCGCGCGGCTCCTCATAGCCCGAGAAAAGCTGGATCAGCGGCACGCGCAGCGCATCGGCCAACGTCTGCAGCGTGGTCAGCGAGGGCGAGATCACGCCGTTTTCGATCTTGGACAGCATGCCGACCGACAGCCCGGCCTGGCTGGCCAGCTTCGAGCCGGTCATCCGCTGCCGCTTGCGCAATTCCCGCACCTGCCGGCCGATGGCAACCTCGAGATTCTTCTCGCGGCCCTCGCGCACCGCATGCGGGTTCTGCGTCAGCGAGCCGTCAATCTTTGCCGTCTGGCTTACCATTTCACGTCTTCCTTATGTTTGTCCCGGTCAGGCAGGTTGGCGGATTTTCACGCAAAAGCCTATACGACAGGCCGCATCCGTTGAAGCACCATGCGCGTTGCCGCCGCGTCAGCCCGGCCGGGCGCTCCGGCCCGTCGGATCGGCTGCAGAAATTTTCTTGATAGAATAATTTATTTCCTGTTAATATTGATACGTTTCCGGGGAGGCAAGCCATGTATCTTGCTGCGCAACGAAAGCAGTCGATCTACGAGCAGCTGGGAGGCGACGAGGGCATCCGCGCCCTGGTCAAGGAATTCTACGACATCGTCGAACGGGACGAGGACGCGAAAGAGCTGCACATGCTGCACCTGCAGGGCGCCGGCGTCGCCCATTCGCGCGAGGAGCAGTTCAACTATCTCTGCGGCTTCTTCGGCGGGCCGCAATATTACGTCATGCGGCACCGCCACGCGCGGCTGAGAGAGATCCATGCCCATGTCCCCATCGGGACGCGGATGCGCGACCTGTGGCTGCGCTGCATGGCCAGGGCCATCGACCGGCGCGGCATCGAGACCGAACTGGCGGCGGTGCTGATGCGGCATTTCACCACCGCCGCCGAAAGCAGCCGCAACATGGACTGACGCGCCGCGCCGGTCCGGCCTCGACAATCCACCAACAGAGGAGACGCTCATGGCGATCAGGAAGCTCGGCACCCGCAATGCCCCCTGGTGCAACCGATCACCGAGGACCTGGGCTGGTGGCATCCCGTCGAAGGCTCGCCCCGCATGAAGACCTGGATCGAGCACCAGTCCGAGGACGGCAGGTTCCTGACCGGCTATTGGGAGGCCACGCCCGGCAGCTACCGGGTGCGCTACGCGGCGGACGAGTTCATCCACCTGTTCGAGGGCCGGGTGACGCAGACTGACAACGGCCAGGAACCGCGCAGCTTCTCGGCCGGCGACAGTTTCGTCATCGAGGCCGGTTTCGACGGCATCTGGAAGACCGAGGAAACCGTGCGCAAGACCTTCGCCATCCGCGTGCCCTGGCAGGATTGCGGCGCCGCGGGCCGCGGCGCCTGGAGCGGCCCCGGCGCGATGCCGGGGCCTGATCTTTGCGCCCGGTTCAGAGCGGCCGGTCCGGCAGCGAGGCCGGAATGGGCTTCATCCCCCAATAGATCTGATCGAGACCGGTCGCCTGGTCTTCCTCGTCCACGCGCAGACCCACCGTCTGCTTCAGGATGAAGGTCAGCACCGCTGCAGTCAGCATGCCGGCGCCGACGCAGACCAGGGCACCCACCACCTGCATGGTCACGCCGATCCGGTTGTGCTGGAAGGCATAGGGCCCTTCCTCGATGCCGAAATAGCCGCCATGCGGGGTGCCGGCCTTGATCAGCCCGACCATGATCAGCCCATAGACCCCGGCGCCCAGGAACAGCGGGAACAGCTTGTGCTCGTCGATGCCGCGCCTTTGCGTGAATTCGTAGACGATCCAGGCGATCACCGGCGCCGTCAGGCCGACCAGAAAGGTCTGCCAGGGCGCATAGACGTCGAAGCCCGGCGCGCAGGCCACATAGCCGGCCAGTGGCCCCAGCAGCAGATAGGCGTAAGAGCGCTTGCCGTAACCGATGATCGCGCCGGTGACCGCGCCGCCCGCCCAGGCCAGGCCGTAATTGTTGAAGACGATGCCCACGCTGGTATCGGCCATGGTGACGCTGACTGCCAGCGCCTGCGGCTCGAAGAAGAACAGGCAGGACAGGATCACCAGCGGCAGGCCGGAAAAGATCGTCATCAGCCCGGTCGCCGCCAGGCCGATGCTGGGCGCGTCATAGGAGCTCACCTTGGGATGCGGCTCGAACATGCCCGGGCGCCGGCCCAGCATCGGCACCAGCACCAGCGCCATGCCGGCCGGGAACAGGTAGACGAAGCCGACGCCGAAGAAGTCGTGGAAACCGGCATTGGTCAGCGGCCCGACCGAGCCCCAGACCGCGAAGCTGAGCGCCGAGGACACCACCGCCGCCACCACCGAGGTGATGTAATAGGCCAGCGGCTTCATCCGCTCGGACACGGCGAAATGCAGCAGCACGTTGATGATGCCGGCAAAGCAGGCCAGGAAGAACACGAAGATCTGGAAGGTGTTCAGCCCGGGAAACACCGCCGGATCGACATGCTGCGCCACGCCATTGGCCAGCGCCCCGCCCAGCCACCAGTCTTTCAGCGAATCCGCCAGGCTCGCGCCCGCCATGACGTAATACTGCCCGGCCCAGAAGCCGAAGCCGATGACGAAATAGGCAGCGAAGCCGAGGAAGAAGCCGATGGTCTTCTCGATCGTCGAATTGAACAGGCTGCCGTTGCGGGTCGTGCCTGCGTCGATCATCAGCAGCCCGACCACGACGAGGATCGCCCCCGCGGTGCCCGAGGCATAGATCAGGTTCTGCACCAGCGAACTGAGCGTCACCTGGTCCGGGTAAAGGATGGTCGTCGTTGGTTCCATTGTCGTTCTCCCTGTTTTTGTCACTGCTCCGGGGCTTCCGGCCCGGAAAACGCCTTGCGGCGCTGGTCGCGCGTCATGACAGGCGGAAATCTCCTGCCGGTCGGAGAGATGAGAAGGCCCTTGTCTGAAACGGATCTGGTCGGAAATGGATCGTGCAATGGCGGATGGATCGGCGGATTCGGCCTTCCGGCGCGCCGCCAAGGCGCGTCAAGGAATGGCGTGGATCGGATGCAGGGCCTGGACCGCCCTTGTCCGCGCATCCTGCCGGTGGGACGGCCGGGCCGCTCTTGGCGATGCCCTTGCATTCGAGGCAGGGGACGGCGCCCGCCCCCAGATCTGTCCCAAAGACAGCAAAAGGGCGCGCAATCGCGCGCCCGATGCCTGCCTGCCCGGCTGATGGATGCGGCAAGCGGTTTTCCGATGCGCGCTCCCCGTCCCGCAAGGCAGGGGGCGGGCGCGAAGCCGGGCCGCGTGCACGCGCAGGATCGGCGCAAGCGGGCCATCACAGGCCCCTGCCCGGGGTTGCCGTCCGGTCCTGGTCGCAAGATCCTGTTCCACCTGTCAGTTCCCTGTCGGTTGTGGAAGGGGCGGTGATATTCCGTTCTTCTTGCTGTTCCGCCGGGGAATCCCGGCGGCCTTCTTCCGGCTGCCGGCCCGCGCCTCAGGCGCGGGGGCGTTCCTTCTTCGGGTCGTAATGCGGAAAGGCCGCGACCTTCGCCGCGATGCGCTTGATATGCCCGTCCAGCCGGCCGACCTCGACCGCGGTGCCGAGTTCGGCATGGGCGACGTCGATCCGCGCCAGCGCGATCATCTGCCCCGTGCGCGGCGAGCGCATGGCCGAACAGACCTCGCCCACCTGCGCCCGGCCGATGCGGATGCAATCGCCATGGCCCACCGCGTCCTGGCCGTCGATCTCCAGCCCGACGAATTTGCGCGTGGGGTGGTCCTTGCGCCGGAGCAGCGCCTCGCGGCCGAGGAAATCAGCGTTCTTGGACTTGAGCGGCACGGTGAAGCCGACGCCCGCCTCGAACGGGTCGGTCTGGTCGTTGAAGTCGTAGCCTGCAAAGACCAGACCGGCCTCGATGCGCACCAGGTCCAGCCCGGCAAGGCCCATCGGCTTGAGCCCCAGCGGCTGGCCGGCGTTCCAGACTGCCTCGAAGACCACGTCGCCATGCTTGGGATGGCAGAAGATCTCGTAGCCCAACTCGCCGGTGTAGCCGGTGCGCGACACGACCACCGGCACGCCGCGCTCGCCGCCGATGCGGCCGACGGTAAAGCGGAACCAGCCTAGATCGGCCACCGCGGGCTGATGCGGCGGCGTCCAGACGATCCCGGCCACCAGCTCGCGCGATTTCGGCCCCTGCACGGCCAGGTTGTGCATCTGGTCGGTCGAGGAGCGGATCATCACGTTCAGCCCCAGCTTCTCGGCCTGCTCGCGCATCCAGACCCCGCCCTCGTCGCTGCCGCCGATCCAGCGGAAGTTGTGCTCGCCCAGCCGGAACAGCGTGCCGTCGTCGATCATGCCGCCATGCGGATAGCACATCGCCGAATAGACCACCTGCCCATGCCCCAGCTTGGCCACGTCGCGGGTCAGCACCCAGTTCATCAGCGCCTCGGCATCGGGGCCGGTCACCTCGAACTTGCGCAGCGCCGACAGGTCCATGACCACCACGCCCTCGCGGCAGGCCCAGTAGCTTTCGACCGGGTCGCATTCCGGGAAGGAATTCGGCAGCCAGAAGCCCCGATACTCGACAAAGTCGCGGGTCAGGGCGGCGAAATTCTTGTGGAAGGCGGTCTCACGGGTCATGATCGGCTCCGCGTCGGGGGTGGCGCGCCAGGCGGTGGCACGGCTGAACCGTTCCTGCGCGCCATAGCTGCGGACATGGATATCGGTCAGGTGCCAGCCATTGGCGGCGGTGGTGTCGTCGGGACAGGCCGAGGAGACGCAGACCAGATCGGTCAGCGCCCGCAGCAGCACATAGTCGCCGGGCCGCGACCAGGGCTCGTCGGCATACATCACGCCATGCGCATCGATGCCGGTGTTGAAGAAGAAATTCGCCGCCATCCAGCCGGCGCGGGCCTCGACCCCATAGGGCGCCAGGACGGCGTTGAAATTGTCCGTGCAGTTGGCATGGCCGGGATAGCCGATATCGTCGTAATATTTCGCCGAACAGGCCAGCGCGAAGGCGTCGTGCCGCCCGCAGGTGTCCTGCACCACCTCGACCAGCGGCGTCAGGGCGTGGTCGAAATATTTCGCGTGCAGCCCCGGCATCGGATAGGCATGGCCCTGGATGGTGCGGGTGGTGGTCACGTCCAGCGGATGCACGACGCCGCGGTCCAGCTTGCGCGCGTCGAAGCACTGGAAATCGGTGCATTGCCGGCCGTCCACGTCGATGATCTGGATGAAGTCCCCGGCCTTGACGGTATAGGCCTCGGCGGTGGCGGATTTGACCCGCAGGTCCAGGATCGGATCGGCCAGCGGCGTGGGCAGGGCGAACTGGCCCTGGCGGCGCGGATTGGCGCGGGTGATGCGCAGGGTCAGCGGGGTCGCGGTGTCCTGCGCCTCGAAATCCATGACGCCGCCCGGTGCGGCGGCGATCAGCCAGCCGGGTGCGGCGGCGGTCAGCGCCACGGTCTCGCCCGGCCGCGTCTCTGCCCCGAACAGGCCGATGGCGCGGGCCTCGGCCAGCGGGATGCCAAGCTCGGCCAGCCGGCGGCGCAGCGATTTCAGCCCCGCCCCGTCCGAGGACAGCAGCGCGCGCAGCCCATCGGCCGGGGTGTCGGCGGCGGCGCCAAGGATCGCCGCGTCCAGCCGGCCGTCGGCATGCGCGGCCAGCAGTTCGCAACGCTGGCCGCCCTCGTCGTTGATGATCTCGATCCGGTCGCCGGTCGCGATCTGCACCGCGACGGCGCCGGCGCCGGGAACGGCATAGCGTTCGACACCGGGCGGCAGGGTGAAGCCGGCGGCGCGGCGCACATGGGTCGCGCGCGGCGGGCCGGGCCGGAGCAGGCTTTCTGGCGGCAGCTGGAGCATCTGGACCTCCCAGGAGGGAAAAGGTGGGGCCGGATGCCCGGCCCCAGTCGGGGGGAAAACCCTGCTCAGTTCATCAGATAGGCTTCCATCGAATCGTCCAGCGCATCCTTCCAGGGCGTGTGATGCCTGGGCGCCATGGTGCCGGTGATGACCGAGCGATAGGAATGGTTGCGGAAGGCCATGATGTCCTCGGCCTTGTGCTTCTTCCATTCGTAGAAGGCGGCGCAGGCGCCATCCACGTCGAAGCTGGGATAGTCGGTCTCGGCGATCAGTTCCTTGACGTAATCGGCCTGATAGCGGATCGCGTATTTGACGTCGTCCGAGGCTTCCTCGCGTTCTTCGCGCTCGCGCACATCGGCCATCAGCACCTGCTTGTCCTGCGGCACCTCGATTCGGCCCATGACGATGTCGCGCACATACCAGGCCTGGGCGTCGAACATGTTGAAGGTAAACCACTGGTCCTGCATGCCCAGGTAGAACAGGCGCGGATTGTGGACCCAGACCACCCCCTTGTAGAGATCCGCCGCCGCCAGCCGGTTCGCGGTCTTGAGCCGCAGATCGTCGGGCAGGAACGGGAAATAATGCTTGTAGCCGGTGCACAGGATGATCGCGTCCACCTCCTTGCGCGAGCCGTCCTTGAACACGGCCTCCTTGCCCTCGACCCGGACCAGCGCCGGCTTTTCCTGCCAGTTGTCGGGCCATTTGAAGCCCATGGGCGCGCTGCGATAGCAGGAGGTGACGGATTTCGCGCCGTATTTCCAGCATTGCGAGCCGATATCCTCGGCCGAATAGGACGATCCCATGACCAGCACGTCCTTGCCGGCGAATTCGCGGGCGTCGCGGAAGTCGTGGGCATGGACGATGCGGCCATTGAAGGTCGAGAACCCCTCGTATTCCGGCACGTTCGGGGTCGAGAAATGCCCCGAGGCCACGATCACATGGTCGAATTCCTCGGCATACATGTGGTCCTTGACCAGATCATGGACGGTGACGGTGAAGATCTCGCGGTCCTCGTCATATTCGACATGCCGCACCACGGTCGAGAAGCGGATCCAGTCGCGGACCCCGGCCTTGACCACCCGCCCCTCGATATAGTCGAACATCACCGCCCGCGGCGGATAGGAGGCGATCTGCTTGCCGAAATGCTCCTCGAAGGAATAGTCGGCGAATTCCAGCCCCTCCTTGGGGCCGTTGGTCCACAGATAGCGATACATCGAGCAATGCACCGGCTCGCCATATTCGTCCAAGCCGGTGCGCCAAGTATAGTTCCACAGCCCGCCCCAGTTCGACTGCTTCTCGAAGCAGACGATGTCGGGGATCTCGGCCCCCTTTTGGGCCGCCGACTGAAAGGCTCTCAGCTGCGCAAGCCCCGAAGGACCCGCGCCAATGATGGCAACGCGCTTCTTCATGCTATTGGCTCCCTGTTCGTCGGTATGGACCAATTTTCAAAACTGGTTCCATCGGACTGGACCAAGTAAGAGCCGGTTGCGCTCACAGGTCAATATTTTTTCTTCACCGGAATACCGTTTCCGCGGTTTTCTGACGCCAGAACCGGCATTTTTCCGCTATAGAGGGCTCATGCGCGCGCCATCCCTTGCCCAGCAACTGATCGTCACCGGCTCGATTCCGCGGCTGAACGCCGAGAATCGATCGCCGCTGCGAGTCGGATTCCTGGCGCCGCTGTCGGGTCCCGAGGAGCGCTGGGGGGCGCCCGGGCTGGGCGGATGCCGGATCTGGGCGGACTGGATCAACGACCATGGCGGGCTGATGGTGGCGGGCAAGCGCCACCGGCTGGAGATCGTCGCCCATGACAGCGCCGCCGATCCCGCCGCCACGCTGGAGGCGGCGCGCGACATGGTCGAGCGCCAGCGCGTGCGCCTGGTGCTGACGCTGGGCGGCGACAGTTTCGCCCCGGCCCTGCCCTGGCTGATGGCGCGCCGCGTGCTGGTGGCGACGCTGCTGCCCTCGGACCTGTCGCCCGACACGCCCAGCCTGATCGCACCGGCCGAGCTGCATCCGCTGTTCAACGTCACCGGCGTCGAATGGCTGACCCGCAGCCGGCCCGACATGCGGCGGGTGGCGCTGTGCAGCCAGTCCGACCGGCTGGGCCTGCCCTCGCTGGCCGTCTATCGCGCCGCCTTCGAGGCGGCGGGCCGGCCAGTGGTCAAGGAAATCCGCTACGATCCCGGCGAGACCGACGCGCGCTCGATCGTGCGGGCGCTCATGGAGGCGGGGCCGGACCTGCTGTGCTGGTGCACCTCGCCCGCGCCGATGACCACCGCCCTGACCGAGGCCGCGCACGAGCTGGGCTGGCGTGGCCCGATCCTGGCCTGCACCGGCGACGACTATCCGCGGCTGATTGCCAGCACCTCGGCCGAATTCATGGCGCGCTATGTCTTCCAGTTCCCGGATTTCGACGACCCGCTGCTGGCCGACAAGGCATTCTTCTTTCGCCGCCCCAGAGCCTTCTTCGACGCCTACAACGCCCGCTTCCCCGGCGAATGGAGCGCGGTGAGCTGGGAATACGCCTCGATCCTGGACCTGTGGCAGAGCGCGGTGGAAAGCGCCGACACGGTGGCGCCGGTCACCGTTCTGGCGGCGATGAAGCGCCACCAGCAGATGCCGCATGTCTTCGGCACCGCACGCTGGTGGGGCAGCGCGCTGTTCGGCATCGACAATGCCCTGGTCGGCGACTGGCCGGTGGTCGGCATCCGCGACGGCAGGGCGCGGATCATCGAATTCGGCTCGGTGCTGGGCTGGCTGGAACGCCATACGCCGCTGCTGCGCCATCATCTGGAGCAGCTGGGGCAGATGTGGTATCAGCGCCCCGTCCCGGCTCTCGATCCGGCCCCCGACTCGCCTCCCGACCTAGCGGTGGCGCTCAGTCCTCCTGCAGCAGAAGCTTCTGGTCCTCGATGAGCGCGAGCTTCATGAACTCGGTCGCCTCCTCGATGTCGCGGGCGGCGATGGCGTTGAACAGGGCGTTGTAGCTGCGCTGATAGACGGCGATGCGGTTGGGGGTCAGGTGCCGGCGATACATGGCGGCGCGGAAGGCCTGACGGCGGGCGTCGAGCACCAGGTTGTAGCAGGCAATCAGCAGCGGATTGTCGGTGCCATCGGCGATCTGGCGGTGGAACTCCTCCTCCAGCCGCACGAAGGCGTTGGCATCGGTCTGCACCACCTCCATCTGCGACAGGGTCTCGCCCAGCGCCTCGATCCGGCGCGGCGACATGTTGATGATCGCCAGCCGCACCATTTCGGGCTCGAGGATGCTGCGCACCACCTGCAGGTGCAGCGGCCCGGTCTCGGCAGCCACCGGGCTCAGCGATTCGCTGCTGCCGCCGGGATCGTAGGTGACGAAGGAGCCCGACCCGGCGCGGCGCCGGATCATGCCCCGGGCCTCGAGCTGGTCCAGCGCCTCGCGCACCGTGTTCCGCGCCACCCCAAGATCCTGCGCCAGCTGCCGCTCGGAGGGCAGGCGCTCGTCGGTGTCGTATTCCTGCGACACGATGCGCATGGCCAGGGTGTCGATGACATATTGCACCGTCGAGCCAAGGACGGGCTCGGCGGAAGTGCCGGTCGGGCGGCGGGTGGGGATGGTCACGTCTTGCATTTCCTTTGGGAGCGAAGGCCGGCCGGCACAGGATAGCGCCTGCGGCCGGCAAGGTCGATCACGCCCGGGGCCGGCGCCTTGCATGACCGATCGCCGCGGGCCGCGGGACCGGGCGGTGGCGGGCGGTCTGCCGAAAAGGGCAACTCGCCCCGCGATGGGTATTGTGTTAATTGATGAGTCAATCAACTGGTGCTGCGTTACCGAGTCGTCAATGGCCGGGCCTACGGGTCCGGCATTTTGTTTTTCCGGCCGCCGCGACCGCCCGCCCGGATCGCGCCGGGATCACGCCGCGGGCAGCCAGATGCGGAAGCGGCTGCCGGTGGCGGCGCTCGTCACGGCGATGCTGCCGCCCTGGCGCTCGATCAGCCGGCGGCAGATCGACAGGCCCAGCCCGGTGCCGCCCTTGCGGCCGCGGCTGGTGACGAAGGGCTCGAAGATCTGCCCCAGGATCTCGGCCGGGATGCCAGTGCCGGTGTCGGCAAGCTGCAGCAGCACGCCGGGGGTACCATCGCGGGACGCGTCGCGGCTGGCGATGCGGATCTCGCCGCCCTCGGGCATGGCGTGGATGGCGTTGGCGATCAGGTTCACCAGCACCTGCTGCAACGCGACCCGGCCGATCCGCACCCTCTGCGTCGAGCGCAGGTCGTGGCGCATGGCGACGGTGCCGCGCGCCAGCATGTGCCGGACCAGCGGCTCGCATTCCGCGACCGCCTGCACCGGATCGGTTGCGGGCTCGCCCTCGCCCGGCTCGTCCATGCGGGCGAAATCCAGAAGCCGCGTCACGATCTGCGAGATGCGGTGGATCTGTTCATCGATCAGCCGCAGCTCGGTTTCCGCCGGCCGGGCCGCCGTGCCCAGGATCTCGCGCAGCACGTCCAGGTTGCCCTGGATCACCGCCAGCGGGTTGTTGATCTCATGCGCGATCCCGGCCGAGATCTCGCCCAGGGCGGCCAGCTTTTCCGATTGCACCAGCTGATGCGTGGCGACCTCGAGTTCGCGCACCGCCTGGCGCAGGGCGGCGGTGCGTTCCTCGACCCGCTGGTTCAGCGCGTCGTTCCAGGCGCAAAGCTGCCGGTCGCGATCCTGCAGCTGCGCCAGCAGCCTGTCCAGCAGCATGGCAAGGCCGGCGATCTCGTCCGCGCCCCGGGTGACGCCGGTGCGGGCGGAAAGATCGCCGCCGCGCAGCCGGGCAAAGGTCTCGGCGATCTTTTCGAGCGGGCGGAAGATGCTGCCCGCCCATCGCAGGAACACCGGCACCGTGACCAGCGCCACCAGCAGGAAGGCGGCCAGGACCAGCAGCACCGTGCGGCGCTTGGCCTCGGCGAAGGGGCGCTCGAGGATGCCGACATAGATCATGCCGATGCGCTGGCGCGCGCTGTCCTCGACCGGGGCATAGGCCGAGATATAGCGGTCCTGCAGCACCTGCGCCCGGGCCAGCCAGACCTGGCCCTGGCCGAGCACCCGGTCGCGCACGATGGCCGAGGCCCGGGTCCCCAGCGCCCGCGCCCCGCCCGCCACCGTGACATTGGTCGAAATGCGCATGTCGCCCAGGAACAGCGAGACCGTGGCATGGGTGCCCGCCGGCAGGGTGCCGGGGCGATAGATCAGCTCGTTGATGCGGTCGATGATGGACAGGTTGCGGTTCAGCAGGATGCCGCCCACCATGATCGCCGGCGCGCCGGTATCGGGGTGGCTGGCCGCGACGACCGATTGGACGACCATGCCGCGGGTCTCGGTCTGCTGCGGCTTCTGGCCGGTGGCGTCGACCATGACGATCTCGGCCCGCGCGGCAAGCCCGGGCGAGATGGCGTGAAGCTCGCCCTGGTCCAGGATCTCGATGAGGTTGCGCGCGCCCCGCGCCGGGGCCGCGCCCGGCCCATGCAGCGGCCGCGCCCCCCGCGGGCTGGCCGCGACCATGCCGTC
>NZ_JAEHFP010000075.1 GCF_016446475.1 Paracoccus binzhouensis
GGCCTCGTGCAGCAGCGGCGGGCCCGTCAGCGGTGCATCGGCCAGCGCGGGCTCGGCCGCGGCCATGCCGGCCCGCAGCCGGTCGGCCGGCCTGCCTTCGCCAACGGCATCCAGCATGGCCTGCACCCAGACCCGGCCGTCGGGCAGCGCCACGCGCCAAAGCCAGCCCTGAGCCAGCGCGACCAGCCGGATGCCCGGGGGCAGGGTGGCCCCGACCCAGCCGGACAGCGCCAGGGTGGCAGGTGCCTTGCCGCCTGCGGCGCGCGACCGGCGGCCCCTGGCGTCGATCACCATGGGCGCGCGCAGCCCTCCGCTGCCAAGCAGCGCCCCACCCGGTTCCGGCCGGCCGCTGCCGATCACCAGCCGGGCGCCGGCGGTTTCGGCGCAGCGGCGCAGATGCGCGTCCAGCGCCGCGCGCTCGACCACATGCTCGGCATTGCTTTCGCTGATCCCGGCCCAGTCCACCTGCCGCCGCAGCGGGCCGTAGATGCCGTCGAAGCCGTCGAGCAGGCCCTGGCCCGCCAGCCAGCGGTGCAGGCGCGGGCTGAGCCCCTCGAGCCTTGGCCGGCTGCGGGCGGAATCAACCAGCAGCACCCGCAGCCCGTCGCGCGCAGCGAGCCAGGCCGAGACCGCGCCCGCTGGCCCGCCGCCCAGCACGATCAGATCGGCATCCGCCCCCATGCGCTTTCCCTTCCGTTCGCCCGGATATCCGGCAGTCTGCGCCCGCTGCCGGCCCGCGAACCTGACATTTGCGGCCAAAGGCGGGCGGCGCGGCGATCTGCCGCGACTCTGGCCGGGAATGACAAGAATCCTGCCGCCCCCCGGCGCTTTTCTGAAGGTCAACGCAATCGGGCCACCCATCCCGACGAGCCGGAGGAAGCCGCCAGATGAAGCCACTTACCCGAACCGCGCTGGTCTCTGTCACCGCCCTTGCCGCCGCCCCGGCGCTGGCGGTGACGGGCGAGGAGGTGCTGGAGAACGCCTGCGCCGCCTGCCATGTCAGGCACGAGGACGGCCTATGGGAGCGGATCGACGCCGCGCGCAAGACGCCCGAGGGCTGGGACATGACCGTGACGCGGATGATCCGCAACCACGGCGTCGCGCTGGAACCCGATGAGCGCGCGGCCGTGGTGCGCTATCTCTCCGACACGCGCGGCCTGACCCTGGCCGAGACCGAAGAACGCCGCTACATTCTCGAACGCGAGCCGGTGGCCTTCGACGAGGGCCCAGACACGCTGATGACCCAGACCTGCGGCCGCTGCCATTCCTATGCCCGCGTGGCCCTGCAGCGCCGCACGCCCGAGGACTGGAAGCACCTGGTCAACTTTCACCTCGGCCAGTTCCCGACGCTGGAATACCAGGCGTTGGCGCGGGACCGCGACTGGTGGGGCATCGCCCAGGCCGAGATCATCCCCTTCCTCGCCAAGACCTATCCGCTGGGCGAGGCGCCGGCCGCCTTTGCCGGCGACGCCTCGGGCGATTACGTTCTGGCCGGGCGGCAGCCGGGGCGCGGCGACTATACCGGCCGGCTGGCGCTGAAGAAGGCGGGCGAGGATTACGAGGTGACCATGACCCTCGACTTCGCCGATGGCAGCCGAAGCTTTTCCGGCACCGGCCGCATCCTCGGCGCCGGCGAATGGCGGGCGACGCTGAGCGACGGCAAGGCCACCATCCGCCAAGTCCTCGCCTTTCAGGACGGCCGCTTCTCGGGCCGCTGGTATCATGCCGACAGCGACGTGATCGGCGGAAGGCTGGCGGCGGTGAAGGCGGACGGCGCGCCGCAGGTGCTGGCGGCGGCCCCCGCGCGGCTGAAGATCGGCGAGGAAACGCGGGTCCGCGTCGCGGGCACCGGCCTGGGCGATGCGTTGACCCTGCCCGAAGGCGTTACCGGCAGCGTGGAAAGCGCCGGGGACGGCGTGACGGTGCTGAAGCTGACCGCCAGCGGCGCGCCCGGCCCGGTCAGCCTGGATCTGGGCGGGCAGAAGGTCGAGCTGGTGGCCTATGACCGGCCCGACCGCATCAGCATCGTGCCCGAGCTGACCATCGCCCGCATCGGCGGCAATGGCGGCCCGATCCCCAAGGTGCCCGCGCAGTTCGAGGCGATGGGTTGGCTGAACGGTCCCGACGGCGAAGCCGGGACCGACGACGACATCGCCCTGGGCGCCTTTCCGGCCAGCTGGGCCACCGACGATTTCGACGAGGAGGCGGAAAAGATGCAGGACGCGAAATATGCCGGTTCCATTGACGATACCGGCCTGTTCACGCCCGCCGATGCCGGGCCGAACCCGGAACGGCCGATGCAGACCAACAATGCCGGCAACCTGAAGGTCATCGCCATCGTCGATGCCGGAGGCGAGCCGCTGCGGGCCGAGGCGCATCTCTACGCCACAGTCCAGCGCTTCGTCGACGCGCCGATCCGGTGACGCCATGGGAGCCCTGACCCTGATCCGCCACAATGCCCACCGCGTCGATGTCGACGGCCACGCCATGCTGATGCATGTTCCGACGACCAGCCTGTTCGAGCTCGATGGCGTGGCGCGCGACGTCTACGACCTGTTCCGCCGCTCGCCCGCCGTCGATCCCGATGTGATGCGCGCCGAACTGGGCGCGCATCACGCCCCCGACACCCTGGCCGACTGCCTGCAAAGCTTCCTGGCGCTCGACATCCTGCGCGACGCCGATGCGGCGGACACCCCGCGCCCCATCGCGAAGGTCGAGGAAATCCCGCTGTCCACGATCATCCTGAACGTGAACACCGGCTGCAACTTGGCCTGCACCTATTGCTACAAGGAAGACCTGACCACCCCCGCCAAGGGCCAGAAGATGGGCTTTCAGACGGCGCGCGCCAGTTTCGAGCTGCTGCTGAAGCAGGCCCATGCCCGCGACCGGGTGAACGTGGTGTTCTTCGGCGGCGAGCCGCTGTCGAACATGCCGCTGATCCGCGAGGTGGTGGCCTATGCCCTGCCGCGCGCGGCCGAGCTGGGCAAGACGGTCGATTTTTCGCTGACCACCAATGCCACGCTCTTGACGCCGGAACTGGTCGACTGGTTCGACGCGCATCGCTTTGCGCTGACGGTCAGCATGGACGGGCCAAAGGCGCTGCATGACGCGAACCGCAAGACGGTGGGCGGCAAGGGCACCTATGACCTGGTGGCGCGCAATGTGCGGATGCTGCTTTCGCGCTATCGCTCGCGCCCGGTCGGCGTGCGGGTGACGCTGACGCGCGGCGTGACCGACGTCATCGGCATCCACGACCACCTGAAGAACGAGCTGGGCTTTCACGAGGTCGGCTTCGGCCCGGCGACCTCGGGGCCGATCGCGGTGTTCAACCTGGACCAGGAGGCGCTGAAGCGCGCCTTCGAGGACATGAAGACCCTCGGCCGGCGCTATGTCGAGGCCGCCTGCCGGGGCGAGAACATCGGCTTTTCCAACATGCACCAACTGCTGACCGATATCGCCCAGGGCACCAAGAAGGCCGTGCCCTGCGGCGCCGGGCTGGGGATGCTCGCCGTGGACAAGGAGGGCGAACTGCACCTCTGCCACCGCTTCGTCGGTTCGAACCAGCCGACCTACGGCAATGTCGAGACCGGCATCGACATCCCCAAGCTCGCCGGCTTCATCGAGACCGCGCAGGACCGCAGCGCCTTCGGCTGCAAGACCTGCCGCATCCGCAGCATCTGCGCCGGCGGCTGCTATCACGAAAGCTATGCCCGACAAGGCGATCCCTTCGCGCCGGTCTGGCATTACTGCGACCTGATGCGGGACTGGGTCGATTTCGGCATCGAATCCTATGTCCGCATCATGCAGGCCAACCCGTCCTTCTTCCGCAGCCAATTGGAACCCCGGATCACCCGGTCCGGCCCAGCAAGGGAGGTTCTCCAATGAAGCATCTGATCCCCGCCAACGCCAAGGCGAAGGCCTTCGTCGAAGCCGAGGCCGAGGGCCGCGAGGAGGAGGTCGTGGCGATGAATTCGCTGGTCGGCTGCACCACCTCCTTCGACCCCGGCTGGGAGGTGGACGCCTTCGGCGCCGTCTCGAACCTGTGCCAGCCGATGGAGGCCGACCTGTACGGCTGCGCCGATCCCTGCTGGTGGCCGGCGCAGGTGGCCGACACGCTGAACACCTATCCGAACTGGAGCGCCGGCGCTGACGACGTCATGCAGGACTGGCGCAAGCTGCAATCGGTGTTCCCGGAAACGAAAGGCTCGTCCTGATGCGCAAATCGCTTCTGCTCCTGGCCTCCGCCGCGGCGCTGCTGGCCGGCCCGGCCGCCGCGCATGACTATATCCTGGCCCCGGCGCGGCCCAACAAGCTGGTCGTGGTCGATACCCAGACAATGGCGGTCGAGAAGGTGATCGAGATCGACGACGCCGGCCCCACGCCCATGGTGCCGATGGTCGCGCCGGGCGGCAGGATCGCCTATGCCACGGTCAACAAGTCCGAAAGCCTGGTCAAGGTCGACCTCGTGACCGGCGAGACGCTGGGCCGCATCGACCTGTCCACCCCCGAGGAACGGGTGAAAAGCCTGTTCGGCGCCGCGCTTTCCCCCGACGGCAAGACGCTGGCGATCTATGAAAGCCCGGTGAAGCTGGAACTGACGCATTTCGAGGTCCAGCCCACCCGCATCGCGCTTTACGATGCCGAGACGCTGGAACGGCGCAAGGTCTTCGAGGCGCCGCGCCAGGTCACCATGCTGGCCTGGGCCCGCGACGGCTCGAAACTCTACGGGCTGGGGCGCAACCTGCATGTCATGGATCCCGAGACCGGCACGCCGATCGAGGACAAGCCGATCCAGAGCTGGGAGGCCGAGACCTATGCCCAGCCCGACGTGCTGGCGGTCTGGAGCCAGCACGAAAGCTCGGGGGTGATGGCGGCGCCCTTCTACACCGCGCGCAAGGACATCGACCCGGCCGACCCGACAGCCTATCGCACCGGGCTGCTGACCATGGACCTGGAAACCGGCGAGATGGCGATGCGCGAGGTCCGCATCATGGACGTGTTCTATTTCTCGACCGCGGTGAACCCGGCCAAGACCCGCGCCTTCGGCGCCTATAACGTACTGGAAAGCTTCGACCTGGAAAAGAACGCCTCGATCAAGCGGGTGCCGCTGCCGCACAGCTATTATTCGGTGAACGTCTCGACCGACGGCAGCACGGTCTGGTTGGGCGGCGCGCTTGGCGACCTTGCCGCCTATGACTCCGAGACGCTGGAGAAGAAGGGCCAGGTCGACCTGCCCGGCAATGCCTCGATGTCGCTGGCCTCGGTGCGGCTGTTCACGCGAGACGAATGACATGCTGCGGGTGGGGGTGATCGACAGCGGCCCCGGTCCCGAGGACCGGGCCGAGGACGCCCGCGCCTTCATGGCCGACGGCGCGGCCATCGCGGCCGGGCCGGACCGGCTGGGCCACGGCACCGCCGTCGCCGCGATCATCCGCCGCGCCTGTCCGGGCGCGGCAATCATCCATGCGCAGGTCTTCGACGACCGGCCCGTCACCAGCGCGCTGCGCGTCGCCGCCGCGCTGCGCTGGTTCGCCGCCATGGGCGAGGCGCGGCCCGAGGTGATCTGCATGAGCCTGGGCCTGAGCGCCGACCGCGCGCCGCTGCGCCGGGCCTGCGAGGCGCTGGTCGCGGATGGCGCGGTTCTGGTCGCGGCGCATCCGGCCCGGGGCGCACCCTGCTTTCCCGCCGCATATCCCGGCGTCATCGCCGCCACCGGCGATGCGCGCTGCGGCTGGCAGGATCTGTCGCAGCTTGGTCCGGTGCTGTTCGGTGCCTGGTGCAACTCGCCCGAGCACGCCCCGCCCGGCATGGGCGGCGCCAGCCTGGGCGCGGCGCGGACCGCCGGCCATCTGGCGGCGATCATGGTTGAAACCGGCCGGCTGGACGGGCCTGCGGCCGTCGCGGCGCTGGCGGCGCGGGCGGTGCATCGCGGCCCGGAACGGAAACGCGGCCATGGATAGGCTGGCCGCCCGCCTTGCCCGGCTGATCTTCGGCCCCGATACGGCGGGCTGGCTGGCGCCGGTGATGGCGCGCGCCCTGCCCTCGGGGCTGGTGGTGCTGGCGGCCTCGCTTGCCGCGGCGGCGCTGGGGCTGGCGATGCCGATGCTGACCCGGCAGGTGATCGACGCCGGCATCATGGCGCGGGATATGGGCGCGCTGATCTTCTGGGCCGGACTGTCCTTTGCGCTCGGCCTTGGCGCGGTGGGCTTCGGGATGGCGAATTCGATGCTGCACCTGCGCGCCTCGGCCCGGATGCTGGCCGATCTGCGCGGCCGGCTGTTCGGCGCGGCGCTGGCACGCGATCCCGACCGCCCCGACCTGCCGCTGGGCGAGGCGATGGCGCGGCTGGACGGCGACTGCGCCGAGATCCAGGGTTTCGCCTTCGACACCGGCCTGGTCGCGGTCGGCGCGCTGTTCCGGCTGGCCGGCGGGCTGGGGCTGATGATCGCGCTGGACTGGCGCATGGCGATCCTGCCGCTTTTGGCCGCCCCTTTCGAGCTGTGGTTCCTGTCCCGCGCCCGGCCCCGGACCCGCGCGCTGGCCGAGGAGGTGCGCGGCCAGCGCGGCGCGCTTTCCGCGCAGATGGCCGAGACGCTGTCGGCCCGCGCCACTTTGCGCGGCCTTGGCGCGCTGGACCAGCGGGCGGCCAGCTTCGGTGCCGCGCAACAGGCGCAGATCGCCGGGCTGACCCGCCAGCGGCTCTGGTCCGAGACCGTGGGCGCCGTCAGCCAGACCATCACCGCCATCCTGCGCGGCACCATCCTGCTGATCGGCGGCTGGCAGGTAGTGCGCGGGGATTGGCAGATCGGCACGCTGGTCGCGTTCCTTGCCTATGCCGGGATGATGTCGGGGCCGCTGCGCAACCTGCTGGGCCTCTACCATGCACAGGCCCGGGCGCGGGTGGCAGCGGACCGGCTGGGCGCGGTGATCGCCTCGGCCCGCCCGGATGCGGGCGCCGAGCCGCCGGCAGTCCGGCTGGCCATCGCCCTGCGCACGGCCAGGGCCGAGGGCGCCGCGCATCATCCGGTGAGCGCCGTGATCCCGCCGGGCCAGCGGGTGCTGCTGGACGGACCGTCGGGGATCGGCAAGTCGCGGCTGATGGCCGTGCTGACCCGCGACGCGCCGCTGGCCGAGGGATCGGCCCGGCTTGCCGGTGCCGAGGTCGCGCATCTGCGCCCCTTGCGGCTTGCCGCGCGCATCACCCACCTGGCGCAGCGCCCGGCGATCCTGCGCGGCACGCTGGCCGAGAACCTGCGCCTTGCCGCGCCGGATGCGGCGGATGCCGCGCTTTGGCAGGCGCTGGAGGCCGCCGACCTGGCCGGATGGGCGCGGGCGGAGACCGGGCTTGCCACGACGGTCAGCGAAACCGGCGCCAATCTGTCGGGCGGGCTGCGCCAGCGCATTGCCATCGCCCGCGCACTGCTGCGCCCGGCCGAGGTGCTGATCTTCGACGAGGCCTTCTCGGAGATCGACGATGCCGCCTGCCGGCACATCCTGGCCGCCATCGAGGCGCGGTGCGCCGATGCCACGCGCATCTTCATCGCCCATAGCGGCCCGGCGCGCGAGGGGCGCTTCGATCAGCGGATCACGCTGACCTCCTCGGCGCCCATCTTCCTCAGCTCGCGCGGCGAGGCGCCATACCAGCGCGAGAAGGCCCGCGAAAAGGCGGTCTGATCGGAATAGCCCAGAAGCAGCGCGATTTCGCCGAACAGCCGGTCGCTGCGCACCAGCAGCGCGAAACCGTGGGCGCGGCGGCATTCCTCGAGGATCGCGTGGAAGGGCTGGCCCTCGATGGCCAGCGCCCGGCGCAGCGAACGCTCGGACATGCCGAGCTGCGCGGCGATATGGCCCTGGTTGACCAGCCCGCGCTCCATCTGCGCCAGAATCAGCTCGTGCACCCGCTGTGAGACCGGGGTCTGCCGGCGCAGCTCGGTCAGCGCCTCGTCCAGCCGTTTCGACAGCACCATGGCATCGCCCCCGGCCTCGGCGCGCAGCGTGTTGGCCAGCACGCGCGCGGAAAACACGATGCGGTTCTCGTCCTGGCCGAAGCGCGGCGTGCGGCCCAGATGATGCGCCAGGACCCGCAGGTCGCGATCCGGCTGATGCTCGAAGCACAGGTCCTGGATCGCGCTGTTCGGCACGGCGTAGCGGTCGCAGATGCCGCGGATCAGCCCCAGCGTCAGCTCGGCATCCGCCCGCCGCGGCCATATCCGCGGGTCGAGCACCCGGTAGCAGACATGCGCCTCGTCGCCGATCACCTCAAGCGAGATCCGGCTGTTCGATTGCAGCACCGGAAAGCCGCGCGCGAAGATCCGCAGCGCCTCGCCCAGCGTGCGGCGCGGGGCGACGGCATCGCCCAGGATGCCGATGGCGGAAAGCTCCATCGCCTCGCCCGAGCGCCAGGAGCGCAGGCCGTCGCTGCTGGCGGCGCGCTCCTGCTCGAGATGGTTGACGAAGGTCTGCAGGGGCATCGCCGGCGTCGGGGCTGCCGGGGCGCCGTCCGCCTCGGACCCGATCAGCATGAATGCGATGGCTCCGCGAATCCATGACCCTTGCATGGCATTTCCCGTGGCTGCGCCGGGTGGCCGCTGTCTCGCGCCTTGCCCCGGCTATTTCCCTGTTGCGACAAAGTGTAGCATATTCGCCGGACGATCCCCAAGAATCCCGCCCCGCGCGCTCCTTGGGACGGGGCTTGCGAAAAACCGTTACAAATCCGCTGCTTTCACGGATCATGCCACAAAATCAGGCAGTTGCGGATTTGACATTTCCGGCCAGATTTCCGCCCGCATTCTTCCGGCGCCGCGAATTGGCCGGATATGGCAAGAATCGGCCCGGCTTCTGCCCCAGACTTGCCCGACGCTTTTGGGGAGGGATGAAATGACGGAATACCAATTGCTGATCGACGGCCAGCTGGTCGCGGGCGACATGACCATGGAGGTCGTGAACCCGGCCAACGAACAGCTGCTGGCCGAAGCCCCCCGTGCCTCGGCGGCGCAGCTCGACGCGGCGGTGGCGGCGGCCAAGGCTGCCTTCCCGGCCTGGGCCTCCCGCCCGATCGAGGAGCGCCGCGCGCTGATCCTGCAGATCGCCGACGCGCTCGAGGCGCGGGCCGAGGCATTTGCCCGGCTGCTGACGCAGGAACAGGGCAAGCCGCTGCCCGAGGCGCAGGCCGAGATCCTTTATACCTGCGCCTTCATCCGCCATCTGGCGAGCTATGACCTGCCGGTGAAGGTGATCGAGGACAGCGACAGCCGGCTGGTGCGGCAGTTCCGCAAGCCGCTGGGCGTGGTCGGCGCGATCATTCCCTGGAACTTCCCGGTGCTGATCGTGGCCTTCAAGCTGCCGCTGGCGCTGCTGGCCGGCAATACCATGGTGGTCAAGCCCGCCCCGACCACGCCGCTGACCACGCTGCGCCTGGGCGAGATCATCGCCGGCATCCTGCCGCCGGGCGTGGTCAACATCGTCACCGACCAGAACGACCTGGGCGCGGCGCTGACCGCGCATCCCGATGTCGCCAAGATCTCGTTCACCGGCTCGACCGCGACCGGGCAGAAGATCATGGCCAGCGCCGCATCCACCATCAAGCGGCTGACGCTGGAGCTGGGCGGCAACGACGCGGCCATCGTGCTGCCGGGCGCTGACCCCGCCAAAGTGGCGCCGGGCCTGTTCGCCGGCGCCTTCATGAATGCCGGGCAGGTCTGCCTGGCGATCAAGCGCGCCTATGTGCACGATTCGATCTATGAGGAAGTCTGCGCCCGCCTGGCCGAGCTGGCCGAGGCCGCCGTGGTCGGCGACGGCTTGCAGCAGGGCACCACCATCGGCCCGCTGCAGAACCGCATGCAGTTCGAGAAGGTCAAGGGCTTCCTCGATTCCGCCCGCGCCGATGGCCGCATCATTGCTGGCGGCGAGATCGCCGAGGGGCCGGGCTATTTCATCCGCCCGACCATCGTCGCCGATGTCAAGGACGGCGACCGGATCGTGGACGAGGAACAGTTCGGCCCGATCCTGCCGGTGATCCGCTTTCAGGACGTGGAATCGGCACTGGCCAGCGCCAACGGGCTGGATCTGGGCCTTGGCGGCTCGGTCTGGGGCGAGGATCGCGACCTGGCCCGCCAGGTGGCCGAGCGCATGGAAAGCGGCACGGTCTGGATCAACAAGCACCTGGATTTCGGGCCCAACATGCCTTTCGGGGGTGCCAAGCAATCCGGTCTCGGCGTCGAATTCGCCGAGGAGGGGCTGCATGAATTCACCCAGATCCGCATCGTGAACGAGGCGCGCTGAGCGCCGGCGGGGCGGCCTCAGCGCGCGCGCCCCGTCTATTCCCGCGTCGGGTCCAGCCGCAGCAGGCGCAGCGCGTTCAGCGTCACCAGCACCGTGGCGCCGGTATCGGCCAGGATGGCGATCCACAACCCGGTGATCCCCAGGACCGAGGTGACCAGGAACACGGCCTTCAGCCCCAGCGCAATGGCGACGTTCTGGCGGATATTCGCCATGGTGGCACGGGCCAGCCGGATCAGCGCGGCGATGTCAGTCACCCGGTCGCGCAGGATCGCCGCGTCGGCTGTCTCCAGCGCCACGTCGGTGCCCGAGCCCATCGCCACGCCGATGCTGGCCTGTTTCAGCGCCGGGGCGTCGTTGATGCCGTCGCCCACCATCATCACCCCGCCCCGGGCAGCCAGGTCGCGGATCGCGGCCAGCTTGTCCTCGGGTAACATGCCGGCGCGCCAATCGGTGCCCAGGGGGCCGGCGATGGCGGCGGCGCTGCGCGGGTTGTCCCCGGTCAGGATCACCGGCGCGATGTCCAGCGCGCGGATCTGCCGGATCGCCTCGGCCGCATCGGCCCGCGGTTCGTCGCGCAGGGCGATCAGGCCAAGCGCCTGCCGGTCGTAAAGCACCGCGACGGTTTGGCCCTGTTCCTCGAGCGCTTCGATGCGGGCGGATGCCGCGGCGTCCAGCATCCCCGCCGCCGCGGCATGGCCGGGGCTGGCGACGGTCAGCCGCCGCCCGGCAACCACGGCCTCGACGCCCTTGCCCGGGATGACGCGTGCCTGGCTGGCTTGGGGCAGGGGCAGGGTTTCGGCCCGCCGCAGGATCGCCTGCGCCAGCGGATGGCTCGAGGCGCTTTCGACCGCGGCGGCCAGCGCCAGCACCTCCTCCTTCTCGGTCGTGGCCAGGGCCAGGATGCCGGTCACCTCGGGGCGGCCGACGGTCAGCGTGCCGGTCTTGTCGAAGGCAAGGCTCCGCACCCCTGCCGCCGCCTCCAGCGCCGCGCCGCCCTTCAGCAGCAGGCCGCGCCGCGCGCCGCTGGACAGCGCCGAGGCGATGGCCGCGGGCACCGAGATCACCAGCGCGCAGGGGCAGCCGATCAGCAGAAGCGCGAGGCCGCGATAGATCCAGGTGCCCCATGGCGCGCCGGCCAGAAGCGGCGGCAGCAGCATGACCAGCACCGCCAGCAGCACCACCGCGGGCATGTACCAGCGGCTGAAGCGGTCGATGAAGCGTTCGGTGGGCGCGCGGGCTTCCTCGGCTTCCTCGACCAGCCGGATGATGCGGGCGATGGTGTTGTCGGCGCCGGCGCGAGTCACGCGGATGCGCAGCGCCGCCTCGGCATTGACGGTGCCGGCAAGGACCGGATCGCCCGGGCCGCGGGTGACAGGCAGGCTTTCGCCGGTCACCGGGCTTTCGTCGATGCCGCCCAGGCCCTCGACGATCTCGCCATCGGCGGGAATGCGCGCCCCGGGCCGCACCAGCACCGGATCACCGGGGCGCAGCCGGCCGGCGGGGATCTCGCGCAGGCGCTCGCCCTCGATCAGCAGGGCGGTCTGCGGCACCAGCCGGGCCAGCGCCCGGATGCCGTCGCGGGCGCGGTTGGCGGCGAAACCCTCCAGAAGCTCGCCCAGGGCGAACAGGAAGACCACCAGCGCCGCCTCCTCGGCCGCGCCGATGGCCAGGGCGCCGATGGCGGCGATGGTCATCAGCCCCTCGATGGTGAAGGGCTGGCCCATGCGCAGGGCCTGCGCCGCCCGCCAGGCCACCGGCGCCGTGCCGATCAGGCAGGCCAGCGCAAAGGCCCATTGCCCGGCCGGCGCCGGCCCCCACAGCGTGACCGCCCAGGCCAGGGCCAGCAGCGCGCCGGTGCCAAGAACCAGCCGGCCCTTGGCGGTCTGGTGCCAGCGCCGCGCCGGTTCCGGCCGGGCGGGGGCATGATCGCCGCCGCAACAGGGGTCGCGGGCCGGAAGCGCGGCCTCGGCCGGGGCGGCGATGCCATAGCCCAGCCGGCGCACCACGGCCTCGATGTCCTGCGCCCTGGTCGGCCCGGGCTGCAGGGTCAGCGACAGCCGCCCGGCCATCAGGCCGACATTGACCTGCTCGACCCCTTCGAGCCGGGCCACGGCATCGGTCAGCTTGTGCGCGCAGCCGCCGCAATCCATCCCGGTCACCCGCCATTCCAGCCGTTCCGCCATCGCCTTTTCCTTCGATTGCCTTCCTCGATTCGGGACGATAGGATCTCTAGTCGCTATAGCTTCAAGGGTCATTTCATGCTGAGCATCGGAAAACTGAGCCGGGCGACCGGGGTGAAGGTGCCGACCATCCGCTATTACGAACAGATCGGCCTGTTGCCCGAGGCCGAGCGCAGCAGCGGCAATCAGCGGCTTTACGGGCGCCGCACGCAGGAACGGCTGGCCTTCATCCGTCACGCCCGCGAACTGGGCTTCGCGCTGGAGGATATCCGCGAATTGCTGGCGCTGGCGGACGATCCCGAACGGTCCTGCGCCGCTGCCGACCGCATCGCCGGGCGGCAGCTTGCCGCCGTGAACGCTCGCCTGCGCCGGCTCGAGGCGCTGCGCGACGAGTTGGAGCGGATGCTGGCGCATTGCTCCTCGGGGCGGATCGCCGATTGCCGGGTGATCGAGGTGCTGGGCAACCACGCGCTTTGCGGCCATGAACACGCCACGGGCGACGATCTGAGCGCATGAAGGCCGGGGGGCAGGGCAGGGTTGATGCGGCGCGGCGGCTGCTGCTATCCTGCCGGCAAACGACAATAACATGCCATGCAAGGCAGGATGGGCAGATGATGACGATCCCGAAATGGCGCGCCGGCGCGCTTCTGGCCGCGGCGCTGCTGATCCTGGCCGGCTGTTCCTTCCGCCGGCACAGCGAGCTGGAATGCATGGAGCGGGCGATGTATTTCGAGGCCAACCGCTCGAGCCGCGACGGGCTGGTGGCGGTCGGCAGCGTGGTGATGAACCGGGTCCGCTCGGACCAGTTCCCGAACACGGTCTGCGGCGTCGTGGGCCAGAAGGGGCAATTCGCGCCGGGAGTGATGACGCGGCGCATGGACAGGGTGCCGCCCCAGGTCCGCGAGGCCGCCCGCTCGGTGCTGCGCGGCGAGCGCCACCCGCTGATCGGCAATGCCATGTTCTTCCACGCCGCCGGGCACCGCTTCCCCTATGACAACATGCACTATGTCCTGGTTGCGGGCGGCAATGCCTTCTACGAGAAGCGCAAGAGCCACCTGGTGACGCAGCCCATCCCGCCGCGGCCCATCGAGGGGTTGACCGGCCGATAGGGCTGGGGGCGGCCGACCGCCCGGCTGGTTCCCGGCGGATGGCCCTGGCGCTGTTCCACCCTATCTCCACCCGTCCCGGCGCCGCCCTTCCAATCGCCGCCCTTCCGCTGCCGTTTTCGGCCCGTCCCGGCATGGCGGATCCCCCTGCGCCAAGGCGCCGCGGCCCGACGTTTTCCACCGCGATCCGGCCCCGGCGCGCGTCCCGCCGGGCGCCGCCCCGAACCCGCCGACCGGCCAAATGCCGGCAAGCATTTGAACTTTTCCGGCAAGCCTGTATAATGGCGCCCTCGAAATCGGGGCCTCGCCCCGTTCCTTGCAACAGGGTCGCGACAGACCCGCGGAAGTGGCCAGCGCCCGGCGCCGGTCGGTTTCGCCCCCCTTGCGCCGCCTTGCGCCGGCGCGCTGACAATCCGGAGATATCGTTTGATGGGCAGATTTCTTGCTTCGACCTCGCTTGCCTTTTTCGCACTGGCCGTTCCCGCCCTGGCGGCAGAGGAGGAATGCGGCAGCATCACCGTGGCCGAGATGAACTGGGCCTCGGCCGGGCTGGCGGCCTGGGTCGACAAGATCATCCTCGAGGAAGGCTATGGCTGCGACGTGGCGCTGGTGGTGGGCGATACCATGCCGACCTTTGCCTCGATGAACGAGAAGGCCGAGCCGGACATGGCGCCCGAGCTTTGGGTCAATGCCGTCAAGGAGCCGCTGGACAAGGCGGTGGCCGAGGGGCGCATCGTCATCGCCTCGAAGATCCTGTCGGACGGTGGCGTCGAGGGCATCTGGGTGCCGACCTGGCTGGCCGAGGAGCACAACATCCGCACGCTCGAGGACGCGCTGGCGCATCCCGAGCTGTTCCCCGGCGCCGAGGATGACAGCAAGGGCGCCTGGTTCGGCTGTCCCTCGGGCTGGGCCTGCCAGGCCATCAACCGCAACCAGTTCGTGGGGTCGGGCGCCGAGGAGAAGGGCTTCGAACTGGTCGATTCCGGCTCGGCCGCGGCGCTGGACGGCTCGATCGCCCGGGCCTTCAACCGCAAGGAGGGCTGGCTGGGCTATTACTGGGCGCCCACCGCCATCCTGGGCCAGTACGACATGACCCGGCTGGACCTTCAGGCCGAGTTCGACCGCGAGCGCTGGGATGAGTGCATGGTCAAGCCCGATTGTGCCGATCCGCAGGTGACGGAATGGCCGGTCTCGGACGTCTATACCGCCGTGACGAAGGAATTCGCCGACAAGGCCGGCGTGGCCATGGATTACGTCAAGACCCGCGCCTGGAGCAACGAGACCGTGAACACCATGCTGGCCTGGATGGTCGAGAACCAGGCCAGCAACGAGGACGCCGCCTATGAATTCCTCGAGACCCGCGAGGATGTCTGGGGCAAGTGGGTTCCCGCCGAGGTGGCCGAGAAGGTCAAGGCCGCGCTGTAAGCCGCGCTCTCGCGCCTGACGGGCAAGGTCGCGGGTCGCGGCCTTGCCCATTTCCGTTTCCAAAGGACGAAAGACATGGACCTGATCCGCTTCCCGGAAATGAGCCGCGGGAACCTGCGCGCCCTGCGCCAGACCGTCGACGGCGCCTTTCGCGACTTCACCCGCGCCTGGGGCGACACGCTGGAAGCCGCCTTCGCGCCGCTGCAGGATCTGCTGACCTTCATCGAGAACCTGCTGATCCGCTCGCCCTGGCTGGCGGTGCTGGCGGTGCTGGCGGCGGCGATCTGGCTGGCCAGCCGCAGCTGGAAGATCGCGCTGGGTTCGGTGCTGGCGCTGCTGGTGGTCGGCTATTTCGGCATGTGGGAGGACACGATGCGCACCATCGCCATGGTTGCGGTCTGCACCCTCGTCGCCGTGGTGCTGGGCATTCCCGTCGGCATCCTGATGGCGCAGTCGAACCGCATGAACGGGCTGGTGACGCCGATCCTGGACATGATGCAGACCATGCCCAGCTTCGTCTACCTGATCCCGGTGGTGATGATCTTCGGCCTGGGCAAGGTGCCGGGGGTGATCGCGGTGGTGATCTATGCCATCCCGCCGGTGATCCGGCTGACCAACCTGGGCATCCGGCAGGTGGCGCCCGACGTGCTGGAGGCGGCCGAGGCCTTCGGCTCGTCCAGCTGGCAGAAGCTGCGCGAGGTGCAGCTGCCGCTGGCCCTGCCGACGATCATGGCCGGGGTGAACCAGACCATCATGATGAGCCTGGCCATGGTGGTGGTCGCCTCGATGATCGGGGTGCGTGGCCTGGGCCAGCCGGTGCTGCAGGCGATCAACCAGCAATATTTCACCATGGGGGTGATGAACGGCCTGGCCATCGTCGCCATCGCCATCATCATGGACCGCACCACGCAAGCCTATGGCAAGCGGCTGCAAAAGCACGCGGAGGCCGGCAAATGACCCAGGCGGGCAAGCACGACATCGAGATCCGCGACCTTTACAAGATCTTCGGCCCCGAGGCCGCGCGCCATGTCGAGGCGGTCAAGGCCGGGCTGGGCAAGGCCGAGCTGAACGACCGCCACAACCACGTCCTGGGCCTTCAGGACATCAACCTGACCATCCCCCATGGCCGGATCACCGTGATCATGGGGCTGTCGGGTTCCGGCAAGTCGACGCTGATCCGCCATATCAACGGGCTGATCCGGCCGACGGCGGGGCAGGTGCTGTATGACGGGCAGGACGTGGTGACGATGACGCCGGCACAGCTGCGCGATTTCCGCCGGCAGAAGACGGCGATGGTGTTCCAGAAATTCGCGCTGCTGCCGCATCGCACGGTGCTGCGCAATGCCGCCTATGGGCTGACCGTCCGCGGCGTCGCCGAGGCCGAGGACCGCGCCCGGCACTGGATCGGCCGCGTCGGCCTGCAGGGATACGAGGATTATTATCCCCGCCAGCTCTCCGGCGGCATGCAGCAGCGCGTCGGGCTGGCGCGGGCGCTGACCAACGATGCCGAGATCCTGCTGATGGACGAGGCCTTCTCGGCGCTGGACCCGCTGATCCGCATGGACATGCAGGCGATCCTGCTGGAACTGCAGCAGGAATTGCGCAAGACCATCATCTTCATCACCCATGACCTCGACGAGGCGCTGCGGCTGGGCGACAAGATCGCCATCCTGCGCGACGGTGCCATGGAGCAGGTCGGCACCGGCCAGGACATCGTGCTGCGCCCGGCCAACGACTATGTCGCC
Organism: Paracoccus binzhouensis; assembly: GCF_016446475.1. GTDB lineage: Bacteria > Pseudomonadota > Alphaproteobacteria > Rhodobacterales > Rhodobacteraceae > Paracoccus > Paracoccus binzhouensis. The sequence goes on from NZ_JAEHFP010000075.1 coordinate 16,738, forward strand.
GAATTCGTGCGCGAGGTGAATCGCGGCCGCATCATCGAGGCGCGGACCATCGCCGCGCCCGCTGTCCAAGGGGCGGAACTGCCCGGCTTCACGGTCAAGGCGCGGTCGAAGCTGGACCTGGTCGCGCGGCGCATGACCAGGGCCGGCGTCTCCGAGGCGCAGATCCGCGACGCGGATGGCGGGCTGGTCGGGACCATCGACCTGCCGGCGATCCTGGACGCCATGGTCAACCCGGCCGACGCCGCCAGCGAGGATTGAGCGCGGGCTGGCCGGCCTCGGGCCGGGTGCGGCGGTCACGGCCGGCTGCGCAAGGCCCGCGCGCAGCCGATCCACCATGCGGGTGCAGTGCGTACCGTCGAAGCCACGCCTCCATCGTCCTGCGCGACGGCCAGCGGGCGGGTGCGGATCATGCCGCCCGGCCGTTCTTCTGCGCTGCGACGTCTGCCTTTCGGGATCTGCGCCCTGGCGCGATCCTGTGTCTTGGCAGGGGACCGGGGATGGGTGTCATGCTGACCGACCGCGATGGCTCGGGGTGCAGATCCCCCCGGTCCCGACGCCTGACCTGACCGCTGATCGGGCTCTGCGATGAATCGCTGTCAGGGTGAGGACGGCGGGGGAAGGCTGCCCGGTGCGCGATGGAACGGGGGGGAGGCACATGAAGATACCTCTCGGGCCCGATGTGGCGAAGGAAGGGCATCGGGCCTGCGCCATGCCGGCGGCGGCCAGCGGAACCAGCATAACGGGGCGGCGATGCGCATGTCTTGCCCTTTCCGATCCGAGCCCGCTTGTCGGGCCCATGCCGGATTGGATGCGGCATCGGGGAAAAGTTCCCGGCCATCCGGGCTTTTCTGCGGGCCGCCGGTCAGATCGCGAAGATGTCGTCCGCCAGCCCGGCGACGGTCAGGCCCTGGCCGTTGACGACGATCCGGTCGCCGTCGCCGAAGTCGATGACCACGCCGGTCGCGGTCTTGCGCATGTGATCGCGGATGAAGGCGGCCGGGTTCGCATCCAGCAGCGCATCCTCGATCAGCAGCCGGTCGATGCCGCGCTGGTAGCCGTTGATCGTATCGGCGCCGTGGCCGTCCTGGAACACGAAGGCATCCGCCCCGGCGCCGCCGTTCAGCAGGTCGTTGCCATAGCCGCCATGCAGCGTGTCGCTGCCGTCGCCGCCCAGCAGCCGGTCGTTGCCGACCTCGCCGCGCAGCCAGTCATGGCCGGCGCCGCCGTCCAGCAGGTCGGCGCCCAGCCCGCCCAGGATGCTGTCCTGGCCGGTGCCGCCGCGCAGCTGGTCGTTGCCGACCTCGCCCCGCAGCTGGTCGTTGCCGTCGGCGCCGGCCAGGGTGTCGTTGCCGTTCCCGCCCTGCAACGTGTCGCGGCCCAACCCGCCAAACAGCGAATCGAAGCCGTCGCCGCCCAGGATGCGGTCATTGCCGGCCGCGCCGTTCAGCGTGTCGTGGCCGCCCTTGCCGTCCATCCAGTCGTTGCCGTTTCCGGCCATGGCCGCGTCGTTCTTGGCCGTCAGCCGGTAATCGTCGTTGCGCGGCGTGTTCTGCGCCGGGCCGGGAGCAACGAAGACCTGACCGTTGAAGGTCTCAAGCCAGCTGGCGCGGCTTTGCATCGACAGGTCGGCGCCCGGATTGGCGACCCGCATGAAGGTGCCGGTATCGACGCGCACCTGTCCGTCGGTGTCGGCGAAGTTCTGCGTCGCCATCAGCACCTTGTACTGGCGGCCGTCCACCTCGAGATAGCCGACCTCGAGCCCGATGCCGACGAAGGCCGCGTCGCTCAGGATGTTGGCGCGGTGGCCGGGGCTGTTCATCAGGTTCTGGTGCAGCTGCCGGATCTCGTCGCGCAGGTCGGATTCGCCCTGGATGCTGACATAGGCGATGTTCTCGGCGGTCATCCAGTTCCCGGCCAGGTCGAAGCCCGCCGCCTCCATCCGCTCGCGCGAGGACGAGCCGCCCTGGCCGGTATGCGAGAACACGTCGGTGTTCAGCATCCAGCGGCTGTGGCCCTCGGCCGAATCGTTCAGGCGCTTTTCCAGCGCCAGGGCCGGCAGGCCCTCGGCCCGGCGCGACTGGTTGAGCAGGCTGGCGAAATAGCGCTCGTTCGCGGATGCAAAGGACATGGCGGAACCTTGGGTGAAACGGTGGCCGGGGTTGCAACCTTATCGTGTTTTGCGGCCGCGCCCACCCTTGGCTCCGGGCCGGGTGCGGCAATCCGCCCATTGCCTTGCGCGGCTCGGCGGCATCCTGCCTTCAACGCCCGGCGAGATCCTGCAGCACGCGGCTGGCGACGGCCGCGGTTTCTGGCCAGCCGGGCAGGGCGGCGCCGGCCCGGGCCGCCGCATCGCGCATCCGCGTCCGCAGCGTTTCGTCGTCCAGCAGCCGGCGCAGCGCAGCGGCGAAGGCCGGCGCATCCTCGGGTGGCACCAGCAGACCGGCGGCGGCGGGCACGGTGTCGGGGACGGCGCCGGTCGCGCAGCTGACGATCGGCAGGCCATGCGCCAAGGCCTCGTCGAAGACCAGGCCATGACCCTCGTATCGCGTCGCCAGCGCGAAGATCGCGGCGCTTGCGTAAAGCCGCTCCAGCCGCCCGGCATCGACGCGGCCCGCCAGCGTGACCCGGTCCGCGACCGGGCTTTCGGCCAGCTGCCGGGCCAGCGCGGCGGCATGGGTCCGGTCCCAGGGATTGCCGACGATCACCGCCTGCCAGTCCAGATCGGCCAGTTCCGCCAGCGCGGTCAGCAGCAGGTCGTGGCCCTTGCGCGGATGCAGGATGCCGACCGACAGGATCAGCGGCGAGCTGGCCGGCGAGCTGGCCGGCGACGGGGCAAGCCGCGCCGGATCCACCCCCGGCCGGGCGATGGTGATGCGGCAGGCGGGCACGCCGTAGCGGTCGGTCAGCATGGCGCGGGCATGGCGGCTGGGGACCAGCACATGCCGGGCCAGCTGCAGGTTGTCGCGCTCGGTCCGGTAGAGATGCGCGCGCCGCGCCGGGTCCAGGCCGGTCTCCATCGCCAGCGGGTGGTGAATCATCGCCACGACGGGCGCGCGGACCCGGGCGAGACCGGCCGTGTCGATGGCGCCGAAGACCAGCCCGTCGATGATCAGCGGCCGGTCCTCGGCCGCCAGCGCCGCCACGGCCGCCGCCATCTCGGCCGGCGTCGGGGCGGGGAAGCTGGCGGGCAGCTGCAGGTGACGCATGTCGTGGCCTAGGGCGCGCAGCCCCTCCAGCAGGCGGCGTTCATAGATATAGCCGCCGGTCAGCGTGGCGATGTCGCCGGGGATGGCGAAGGCGGCGTCGCAGGGTCGGGTCATGGGCGCACCTGTTCGGGGGCGTAGCGGGCCAGCACCCGGCGCTCGGCCGCGCCGACACCAGCATGGCCCAGCCAGGACAGCGCCGTCACCAGCACCACCGCGGACCAGAGCATGTCGTAATCCGAGACCGAGGCCGACAGCGCCATCAGCCCGCCAATGCCGCCGCCGGTCGCCAGCCATTCGACCACGGTGACGGCCAGCACCGCCGCCGGCACGCTCATCCGGGCCGAGGCGAAAAGCGCGGGCAGCATGGCCGGGATGCGGACATGGATCATCTGCCGCCAGCGGCCGGCGGCATAGCTGCGGAACACGTCGAGGATCTGGCCGGGCGCTTGCCGCAGCCCGTGCTGGCAGGCGACGAAGGTCGGGAAGAACACCATGACCGCGACCAGCACCACCACCCCCGCCGCGCCGCGCCCGACCAGCAGCACGATCAGCGGCGCCGTGGTCACGATCGGGATGGCGCGCAAAGCGATGGCTACCGGCGTGAGCAGCGCCGAAAGCGCCGGCAGCAGCGCCAGCAGGACGGCGAGCCCCGCCCCTGCCGCCAGCCCCGCCGCATAGCCCGGCAGCACATGCGCGCCGGTCTGTGCTAGCGCCTGCGCCAGGGCCTGCCGGGTCTGGGCGGCATCCGGCGCCCAGGCCAGCGCCGCCAGCACGTCGCCCGGCCGCTTGGCGAAGAACGGGCTGAGCCCGGCCAGCCGCAACGCCGCCCACCACCCGCCAAGCACCGCCGCGATCACAGCCAGCGCCGAGGCCAACGCCGCGCGTCGCGAGCCGGGCGCGGCACCCGGCGGGGCCAGCAGCACGGGCGGCGACTCGTCCAGAAAGCGGCGGGCCAAGGCGCCGATCAGCGCATAGGCGGCGACCGCGATGGCCGCGGAGAGTGCCGCGATGCTCCAGAGCGCGGGAACGTCCAGCGCGCGGGTGAAGCGGATGGTCAGCACGCCCAGGCCGCGCTCGGCCCCGGTGAACTCGCCCACCAGCGCGCCGAGGAAGGCGGCGGGGGCCGAGATCTGCAGGCCGGCGACCAGATAGGGCAGGGCGGCGCGCAGCCGGACATGCCGCAGCTCGGCCATGCGGCCGCGGCCATAGACGCGGATCAGGTCCAGCCAGGCGGCGGGTACGGCGCGCAGGCCGGCCAGCAGCGGGATCAGCGTGGTGTAATAGACCGCCAGCGCCGCCAGCGCGATCTGCGGCCCTTCGCCCGGTCCCATCATCACCCGCAGGATCGGCCCGGTCGCCACCAGCGGCAGGCAGAAGACCACCAGCGCCAGGCCCGAGACCAGCCCGGTCAGCCGCGGCCAGAGCAGCGCCAGACCGGCCAGCGCCACGGCGGCCAGGTTGCCCAGCAGGAAGCCCGCCGCCGCATTGGCCCCGGTGACGGCCAGCGCCCGCGACAGCAGCCCGGCATGGGCGGCGGTCCATTGCGCGACCTCGGCCGGGCCGGCGATCAGGTAGCGGCCCGAGAGGGCCGGCGCCGCGGCCTGCCACAGGGCAAGCAGCAGGACCGCCCCGGCCAGCGCGTTCCGCATGCTCATGCCGCGCCGGCGGGGGCGGAGAGCGCTGCCCGCGCCGCGGCCTCGATGCGGTGGAAGGCGGGGCTGTCGGCCAGTCCGGGGCGGCGCGGATGCGGCAGCGGCACGGCGATGTCGGCGATGATGCGCGCCGGGCGGGGCGACAGGACCAGGATGCGGTCGGCAAGCCGCACCGCCTCGGCCAGCGAATGGGTGACCAGCAGCGCCGTGGTGCCCTGCGCCTGCCAGAGCGGCGGCAGGTCCAGCGCCAGCTGGCGCCGGGTCAGTTCGTCCACCGCGCCGAAGGGCTCGTCCAGCAGCAGCACCTGCGGCGCGGTGGCCAGCGCCCGGGCGATGGCGGCGCGCTGGCGCATGCCGCCCGACAGC